>CP063163.1:3469814-3814629 GCA_014960805.1 Cytobacillus suaedae
TTTTTAATGAAAACTTTCGCATATAGGTTGTGTCTAACTACCACGGGGGAAAGTTAGTCCAGAGAGGTCCTAACCCTTTAAGTAGAAACATTACCAAGCGTTTTTTTGTTCACGAAAAATAGTATACCTTGCTTATTATCATTTTGCAATACATTCTGTGAATATTTACCGATGTTAAAGGGTTATTTAAAGTGAAACAGTTTTACTTTAACCTCTCATTGTTGATTTATCCTCTTTTTGAGGCATTTAAACATTAACAATTTTTTCAGGTTAATAATTTGAATGTTGCCCGTTCCTTTCCGCTCCAGACACTTGCTTTCCGCGGGGAGGAAGTCAAGCCTCCTCGCCGTTCCGTCTGCGGGGTCTTGACCTTTCCTCTACTTCCCGCAGGAGTCAAGTGTCTTCCGCTACAATCCACTCAAAAATAAAAATTGTCTGATTCCACTTACATAACAAAAAACGCCTATCCATAAGAAATAAGCGTTTTCATTTGAACAATATTAATAGAGAGTATTAACCAACTTCTACTTCTGATTTTCGAAACATTAGACTTGCAACGTGTTTTGCAAGGTCCACTACTCTGCAAGAGTAACCCCACTCGTTGTCATACCACGCAAGTACTTTTACTTTTCGATCACCAATTACCATTGTTGATAATCCATCTATGATTGATGAATGTGGGTTCGTGTTAAAGTCAATAGAAACAAGTGGTTCAGTTGTATATTGTAATATCCCTTGTAAAGAACTATGAGAAGCAGCCTCGAATGCATCATTAATGTCATCAATAGTTACATCACGCTTTAAGTCCACAACTAGGTCTACTAGCGATACATTAGAAGTTGGTACACGTAAAGCCATGCCGTGTAACTTTCCTTTTAAACTAGGAAGCACTAATGTTAATGCTTTTGCTGCGCCAGTTGTAGTAGGAATAATGGATTGTGCACAAGCTCTTGCTCTTCTTAAATCTTTATGAGGATTGTCAATGTTGTTTTGGTCATTTGTGTAAGCATGAACAGTTGTCATCAAACCATTTTCAATTCCAAATTGCTCATCTAATACTTTTGCAACTGGAGCTAAACAGTTAGTTGTACAAGAAGCATTTGAAATAATGTTATGAACATCTGTGTCTAATTCGTGTTCATTAACACCCATTACAATTGTAATATCTTCATTCTTACCAGGTGCTGTTAAGATTACTTTTTTTGCGCCAGCTACCATATGAAGGCTCGCTTTTTCTTTAGAATTAAATTTACCTGTAGCTTCGATTACGATATCAATATTTAACTGTTTCCAAGGAAGTTCTAATGGATCACGAGAACTCAAAAGCTTTACTCGTTTTCCGTTCACAATTAAAGCATCTTCTTCTGCAATGACTTCCCCATCAAATTTGCCATGGTTTGTATCATATTTAATTAAATGTGCTAGTGTTTCAGCTGGATAACTAGCGTTAATAGCTACCACATTTAAGTCATTTTCCATAATAGCCTTTCTAAATACCATTCTACCAATTCGTCCAAATCCGTTAATAGCGATTCTTGGGTTCATAATTAATTCTCCTTCCAAGATATATGTTATACTCTTTATAAGGTATCTGTGGTATTAGTATAACATAATTAGAGAAAAATGTGATGATATAATTGCACATTTTATTAAAGTTTCATTATTCTGGCAATATACATAAAAATACGAGCAAACAGTATAACATTCTCACTGTAAACTCGTATTTTTTACCTAGGCTATATTCCATTTTTTCAATATAAGTAATAATTGCTGTCTTGTATGTTCAATTGTGCCATTATTATCAAGAATCACATCAGCTAAAGGTTTCTTTTCAACCAAAGGCATCTGTGAAGAAATCCGTGCCCTTGCTTCGGCTTCTGTAAATCCGTTTCGCGATATAAGTCTTTTCAATTGAACATCCTCATCAACATATACAAGAATTGTTTTTTGAACCATGTGGGTTAATTTACTTTCAAATAAAAGGGGTATATCCAATATAACGGCTGTAGCTCCATTTTTTATATAGTGATCAGCTTGTTGAAGCATTTCTCTTCGAACCTCGGGGTGTACGATGTTATTTAACATCTCCCGCTTTTGTTTGTCATTAAATATAATAGCTCCAAGTTCCGGGCGATTAATAGTTAGATCGGGATGTAGTACCCTCTCTCCAAATACTTTTACAATTTCTTTATAAGCAGGCTTTCCTATCTCAACGACTTGATGAGCTATTTTGTCTGCATCAACAATAGCAAGTCCCAATTCCTCAAGCATCTTTGAAACTGTACTTTTTCCACTTGCAATTCCCCCAGTTAGACCAATTATAAGTGCCATTACTGCTACGTCTCCTTCGTAAATAAAAAACTTAAAACTTCCAAATTCCAATCATAATTAGCATCACACCAGGTAAGAATGAAAATTTTTGTATCCATTTACTATCTGAAAAGGTACTTCCACTATAAATTCCTAAGGTTACAAATAATGAACTCATGATTGCTACACAAGTCGCCATTATCCAAGGAGAATACCCCAGCAGAGCTGCTCCAATACCTGCTCCAAAAGCATCTAATGAAAGTGCTAGGCCGAGCATAAAAGCCTCTACACCAGTTATTGTTCCAGATTTATCAAAATCTGCAACCATGGGCTTTCTCAAAATATTAATAACAACGCCTAGTGATTTAATTTCAAACTTAAGAAGCACCTTTTCTTCTACTTGTTCTTCTGACTGCTTGGAAGGCTTAAAAAATTGAAACAACACCCAAGCTCCGATACCGACTAACACCAAGCCTCCAATTTTTTCAGCAGCGCCTGGTGATATTACAGTGGCGATTGTACTACCAACTCCCATAGCTAACAGCAGTGTAAGAGCGGAGCAACAAGCAATAATTACAATTGATTTAAATGGAATTTTCATCTTACGTAATCCATATGTGAAACCTACACTAAAGCTATCAAGACTAACAGCAAACGCTAATAAGACTAGTGACAAATATTGAGTCATTGTTCTTTAGAAGCTCCTTCCTATCAATTGCTATGATAGTATATGGGAGGAGCCCATCCGACGTTCATATAAAAAATCCCTTATTTAACAAGGGGTTTGTCCAACGTACTTTGAAAAAAGTCACATTTTAGTCACCGTAAACAACTCGTCAAATTTGTCCGAAAGTGGCTGCTGAATATCAATTCCAACCTGGGTGTACGTATCTAAAGTTTCGGAGATATTGGCATGTCCTAATCTCTGTTGAATACCTTTAATATTTTGGTTTTCTTGTACTAGTAATGATGCATGCGAGTGCCTAAGATCATGAAATCTTATTTTCGGTAAGTTGCTTTTGTCTGTTAGAACCCTCAATAACCTAGTCACCGTTGCTGGTGTAGTTGGTTTGCCATTCCTGGTACAAAACACTAAATTATATGGGTTATATGTGTTACCAGTATTCTTTTCATAGTTCTCTTTTTCATTCATCTGGAATTGAAGATGTTGTTCAAGTTCACTCACTAAGAGGTCAGGGATAATTATAGTTCGAGTAGAAGTTACTGTTTTGGTTCGATCCTCAATACTATTTAAGTCATCAAGGATTCGCCTTATAGTAAGAGTCTTTTCCTTTAAGTTTATATCCTCCCACTGTAATCCGAGCACCTCACCACGTCTCATTCCAGTTAATAATGCTGTAAGGATGATAGTGTAATTTTTCCTGTAATTTCTATAACCTGGTTCTCTTCGTAAAGCTAAAAATTCTTGTATATGACCTTTGTTCCAAATTGTATGCTTTGTCTTACCTTTTACCTTTGGCCTTTCTACATATAACACAGGATTTTCTTTCACTAACTTTTCACCCATTGCTTTCTTAAATGCATGTTTAAGAACAATTAGAATCAGTTGAACTGAGGTGATAACAAGTTTCATTTCTTTTATATAATATGTCACTGCTTTTTGGATATGTTTAGGCTTAACCTCTTGTATTTTCAAGTGACCAAGAACAGGTACGATGTTATTTTGAATAAGTCGTCTGTATCTAGAATGGCTACTTCTCACCATCATAACTTCCCGGTCTTCAAGCCATTCAATGAGATATTCTCCCAATGTAATATGTGATAAGTCAACATGGTTCCCTGTTTCCAAATCTGATATTATTTTATTATATTCTAGCTTAGCAAGCTTTATTGTTCTGAAGCCACTTCGTTTTATTTGCCTTCTTGTCCCATCCTCTTTATATCCAGCACTAATTACAAAATAATATGTGCCCCTTTTTTCATCTCTTTTAATTGTATTGTCTCTCATTAATTGATCACCTCATTTTTTGAAAGTGACCGTATGTGTGATAACCACATTTTAGCACAAATACGGTCTGAATTAATACAACCTACTTCTTCCTCCTATCTTTATTTCTCCAATCTTTATTTCTACTGCCTTCTCCTTTAAGCCATGATTCAAATACATCTTTATGCACCATTAATCGACTTCCTACTCTTATAACGTGAAATTCCTCACTATGTAGAATTCCATATGCTTTGTCTCTTCCTACTTCAAGTGCATCCATAATTTCCTTTACACCCATTACCACTTTATCAGTTTTGCCCATACACCTTCCTCCTCCAATAAAGTCATACTGACTTAGTTCCTTCAGAATAGGCTTCTTTTTAACAATTTGCCTTTTAATAAATATTCCAGAATCTATGTATACTACTGATTTAGAGAATTAATCTGTTCTCTATCCTTCATTTCCCTAATACATCCACAAGGTCGAAAGAGTACACCCTTTTACTTATAAATAAAGCCAATTCACCTCTCTTCTCCATTCAGATATGATAATAATGCTTGTCCTTTTGACATTCTCGAAATGTTATGGTTCATGAAGATCCCTCATACTCATCAGAACAAAAAATTCCTCTTTCCTTCCTATTTAAATACTGTTACATAAAAAACACTTATGTTTAAAAAGGGCAAATATATATAGTGCTGTTTTCTTAAAAATCCTTTTTATATTTTAGAAAAAAACGGTTTTTTTTTTAGGGCCCACATAAAGTAAGAATGTACACACAATGAACTAGGTGTGATAGGAGAAAAAAGAATTGGAGGTTACTACTTAATGAACACAGTGTTTCCAGAATCTAATGTCGAAGTAAAAGAAGCAGCAGCTAGTATACTTAAACCTCTACATTATGAAGAAGCGTTTGGAAATGAAATTGAAGTAGATAGGTATTTTAATAACCTATTAGAGAGAATTCGGCCAGAGGAACTGAATGTTAAGAAAAAGGGGATTCGTGATTTAAAATCTTTTGTGGAATCAGTTGGCGATTATGGTATACTCAATGACTTGTTACCTGGTCGTTTAAAATTTGGGGATCTAGACGGAATTCTTGAGAAAAATGGTAAGTTCCTTGTACTAGAGCATAAGAAGGATGATGGAGTTGACGTACCAAAGGGCCAGAAAATTCTTTTTGAAAGACTGGCAAAAACAAATTTATTTACTGTCATTGTGATCTTCGGTGATATCTTTAATCCTACTGCTTTACAAATCTATTATCCAACGTCATATCAAGCAATTGTGGAAAAGAAATGCGCAACCTTAAAGGAGCTAAAAAGAACTATCGAATGGTGGTTAAAGAAAGAAGCATTGTAGTATAACTAACCTAGAAAAAGAATTGGCTAAATGCCAGTTCTTTTTATTTATGAGTTTATATAAAATAAAAAACACAAACACAAGATTGTAGTTACAATAATTTCAAGGGGGTGATAAATTTGGTAAACGAAGAGTCATTAAGGAAAATAATTCAAGACCACTTATGGTTTCTCAAAAAGCAATTAGCCAAAGAATTATACATTCCGATTGACCAATTAACAAATGATGTCTTTGTTGAAACTATTTCAGTTATCGAAATATTATCAACTGATTTAATGATTAAGCACATAGATAGAGTCGAGAAAAGAAAGAAGTGGAACTAACTTTGTTCATTATTTATTATTAGTATTTACCTTACACTTTTTTATACCTCAACCTAACCCACTCTAATAAATCAACAATTGAAGGCTGGTAGTAATACTCTACCAGCCATATTAGTCACCGTATTTAAATTCACGAAACATCTGCATTGTGATTTATCCTTTGGATAATCTGAATAATTACTTGCTGTCATAGTAATAGAACACGTATTTATAACAAACACAAATTAGTTTTCATTTCGAAGATCTCTATATACTTCCTTTGCGACTGTCTCCATAACCGACCGATAAAAAACAGAATCATGGAATAATTTTTCGAAGGAATTCACCGATTTTTCATAGTTATCCATTGCGCTTCGGTGAAAGAAATCAGGAAATATACTTTGTTCAAAAATTTGAGAGTCATTGTTTCTAGCCGAAGTTTTCAACTTCTTATCTTGTTTAGCGGCCTTATATAAGGTAGCTACAATCACTCGGTCACTTTCACTAATACTTCCTTGAAATTTATCATTAATTTTTTTTATGATATTTTCAAGTAGATCATCATCCTCAACTGGTTTCACACCAGTGCCTACGTTTTTAGGGTTTTCTAGTACACCGTCCACCGTATTAGGATTTAAAGTGATATCACCTTTAAAAGTTTGTTCCAATTTGTAGTATTCCAATTTGAGTTTATCTTCAATACTGATTTCTGTTGAAGTTACTTTCGGAATAAACTTATCAAGATACGACGTGAAAACATATTCCTTGTGAAGAGCCTTATCATACATCCTAGCAACTTGTATGATGTAGGAGTAACATTTGTTTAAATTCCGAAGAGAAATTCTAAAATCATACTGTTCGTCTTCATTTAAACTAGCATATCGTTCTAGAACAGGTTTTAAAAGACTGGTCATTTTCCCTAAGTCTTTATCCCCTTGTTTCCCTTTTTTGTAATAAATCTTCAAGAATTTTTCAATTTCTTGATCATTGTATAATCTATAGTTTCGGATCTTCGTTCGAATATCATAAATCAAGTTCACATCAATCGCTTCATCAAGAGTAGTAGATTCAAAGTATGGTGCAAAAGCTTCTTTGATCTCCTCTGTCGTATTTACAAAATCAAGGATGAACGTATCCTCTTTACCTGGATGAGTTCTGTTCACACGAGACAATGTTTGAACAGCTTTTACACCAGATAACTTTTTATCAATGAACATCGTATGTAAAAGAGGTTCATCAAATCCCGTTTGGTACTTCTCTGCCACAATCAGCACATTAAAATCGTTGTGAAACTCACTTTTTAACTGATTCTCAGAGATGCTTTTCCCATCTTTCGTTTTGTTCATACTCGTTTCTCGATAATCGACCCCGCCATCATTGACCACACCTGAGAAGGCAATCAAAATGTCTAAATCATCATAGCCTTTCTTTTCAATATACCGCTTAAATTCGTGATAGTAACGAACCGCATGCAAACGAGAAGCGGTTACCACCATTGCTTTCGCTCTACCACCAATTTTATTTTTGGTGATATCTCTAAATTGTTCGACCATGACAATCGTTTTTTGTTGTAAGTTGTGAGGATGTAATGATTGGAATCGACGAATCGCTTTCACACCTTTTGATGTCGGAATTTCAGGGTTATCAGGTGTTTCTTTCGCAATTCGGTACGATGTTTCGTAGGTCATATAATTTTTTAAGACATCCAAGATAAATCCTTCTTCAATCGCTTGGCGCATACTATACACATGAAAGGGATGGAAGGTTCCGTCAGGGTGACGTTTCCCGAACATCTCTAAGGTCTTTTGTTTAGGTGTGGCCGTGAATGAAAAGAAACTCAAATTGCGATGATGACCATGACTTACCAACTCTTTTACAATTTGGTCTTCACCATCTTCTACGTTCGCCTCTGCTTCCCCTTCAATTTCTGCATACTCTCTTAACGCTTCTTCTGTATCCGCCAAGGCTGTACGTAGCTTCTTTGCACTATTACCAGTCTGGGAGGAATGAGCCTCATCTACAATGATGGCAAATCTCCGACCTTTATTGTCATTAATCTCTTCATAAATTACCGGAAACTTCTGTAACGTAGTGATAATAATTTTCTTTCCATCGTTAATTGCATCTCGAAGATCTTTGGAACTTTTATCTTCTCCTATAGTTTCAACGACTCCAACCGTGTGATCAAAACCTGAGATCGTTGCTTGCAATTGGTTGTCCAGCACTCTTCGGTCTGTTACAACAATAACCGATGTGAAGACACCTTGATTATTTGTATCATGTAAACTTGATAAACGGTAAGATAGCCAAGCGATTGAGTTTGACTTTCCTGAACCGGCACTATGCTGTATCAGGTAATTTTCGCCACTACCATTTCTCCGTACATCCTCAACAAGTTTAGTTACCACGTCTAATTGATGAAAACGAGGGAAAATTAACCGACCTTTTGTTACATCCCCTTCGAGATTAAGGTATCGTTGAATGATATCCATTAGTGTATCTTTTTGAAGTACGTTCTCCCATAAATAGGAGGTGGCATACCCTTCTTCATTTATAGGGTTACCAGCACCTCCAACGTTCCCTGCCCCGTTTGAGCCTTGATTAAAGGGGAGAAAGAAGGTTTTGTTTCCATCCAGCTTTGTAGTCATCCACGCTTCATATAAATCGACAGCAAAGTATACTAAGAAGCGTTTGTTGAATTGAAAACATAATTCACGTTGATCACGGTCATACATAAATTGCTTTTTAGCATTTTCAACCGATTGGCCCTTGATTTGATTTTTTAACTCAAGGGCAACAATTGGAATCCCGTTTAATGATAAGACCATATCAATCGTGTTTCGATTTTCTGTTGAATACGAGAATTGCCTTGTGCAAGTAAGTCGATTGGCTTCATATGAACGAATTACTTCTGTATTAAGGGAAGACTCTGGGCGAAATGATGCCACTTTTAGTCTTACACCACGATCATTGATACCTTGGCGCAATACATGTAATAACCCATTGGTGTTAATCTCTTGAGTTAATCGTTTAAATAATTTGTCTGGTGCATCAGACTGGTACATCCTAAGGTATTTATTCCACTCTTTTTCTTGAGTGGTTTCTATATATGAAATTAATTCTTTGATATCAATGGCTTTTTCTTTGTCGTATCCAGTTTGGTTCCCTTTGCTGTATCCACCATGTGCTAATAGGTAAGTTTCGATATCCTCTTCAAAGCGTCTTTCATTATCTTGTGTAACCGCCATTAAAGGACCTCCTTCTTCCCTGTAACATACTCATGAATCAATGATTTTTTGTAACTCTCCATCTCTTCGATTAATTGTCCTTTTTGTTCAATGAGATTTTCTATATGTTCTGTTTTCTCTTTTATATAGTTAATAATCTTATTTTGTTCTTCTATACTTGGTAGAGCACACTTTATATTAAAGAACTCTTTTGTATATAACCTTGTTAATCCTGCAGCTACTCCTTTTGAATACCTCTTAAATTCATTTATATAAAGAGGTGTTTTAAATAGATATTCCAAGAATTTCACATTTACATTTACCTTACTATTAGCATTTGAATAGTAAACAGCATAATCAGGACTAACGATACCGTCATACTCTGAAACAGCGAATACACCTAGATGAGCTTTTAATTTATTAAACACTAAATCATTAACTCTTACTAACTTATTTCCTATATATGAGGTTGCCATGTTAGGAACTAAGTCCATATTTTTCGTTGGGATTAACCCATATTTCTGACTCATTGATAAGGGTTCTTCCAGTCCACTGATTGACTTTTCATTACTTTCAAAAAGTATATATTTAATTTTAATGGTTTGCCAATGTTCAGGTATTTCTCCTATCCATTCGAATCCACTTTCTTTCATTTTTACCCCTAAATTTAATCCCTTTGTGACTGTTTCTGTAATCAGTGATTCTTTGTACTTCCTGAACTCTTCAATGGATTGTTTCGTATTTCCGATAATTAAGTCAATTTGTGACACTTTTTCATCAAGGAATTTGGCTATTTTTCGTTGTTCTTCGATTTCTGGTAATAAGATTTTTAAATTCTCTACTTTTTCCCTACTTAAGTTGTCTTGTGTGGTACCGGAGGATAGTAATGAAACATAATTTTCAGCGTGTTTTAGATTATATTTAAAAAAGCTTTTTAAAACTTTTTCCTCATTAACTGCTAATGCAAGCATAGCTTGGCTAATCGTTGCTGGTATATTTAACTCAGAAACTTTGCCTATCGATGCATAAATGGAATAGAGAATAGTACCTTCAGTATGAGTTTTCAAATTCTTGCTTTTCAAGCCTTCTTCAGATAGATGTTTTTTTGTATTATTAACATACTCGTAAGAAGACATATCGCTAATATTTACAAACGGAGTTCCAACGTCATTGTAAAATTCTTCATTTGAAGAGGTAGGGGTACCTCCACTATCAATATATAAAACTGTATTTTTTAACTTGGTTATTTCCCACTCAGAAGGAATTTGACCTATCCACTCAGTCCCACTATCCTTCATCAGTCTATTCATCCACTTCGACCTCCTGCCCAGATAATGCTTCAAAAGATCGTACGATACTTTCTTCCAATTTTTTAATTCTTAGTGCAATTGTTTCAGTTTTTTCAGGTTCCTCATATTTGTAAAATAAACGAGTAAACGGTATCTCATAACCAACTTTCGTTTTAGTCTTATCAATCCAAGCATCAGGTTTAAATTGTTTTATTTCACGCTGAAAATACGAATCAATGTCTTCAGTAAGTGGAATGTCTTCAGTATCTCTTAAACTAGCGTCAGGTGTAGGCTTGTTTTTCTTTAACACTATCTGGTCGTTTTCATCTTTTAGTGGTGACTCTATAGTAACCCTATTAAAACCAAACTCAACATTTTCAAAAATCTTTGATCCAAGCGTTTTTTCACCTAATATATATTCCTTATTTATATAATCACCATAAGCTTGTACAATCACCTCACGACATGCTTCCGTAATATCATTTCTTTTGCTTCCTATGGGTTTTCGACGTTTTTCATACATATTAGATGCATCAATTAATTGGACTTTACCTTGACGATGAGGGGCTTTATCTTTTGATATTATCCAAATATATGTCTTTATTCCAGTATTATAGAATGAATCAGTTGGCATTTGAACAATCGCATCTAGCCAATCATTTTCTATAATGTAGCGGCGAATCTCACTTTCGCCACTTCCAGCAGCTCCACTAAATAATGCAGACCCGTTGTGAATTATTGCCATTTTACCTGTATCTTTTAGTTTACTAATTCCATTTAACATAAATAGCAATTGACCATCACTTTTTTTCGGTAAACCTACACCGAATCGGCCGCTATCCCCAAGGTCATGTTCTGCTTTAACTTGCTTGTACTCTGAATTCCAGGCAATCCCAAAAGGAGGATTGCTAATACAAAAATCGAAGGTATAACCACTAAAGCAATCTTCGGTTAATGTGTTTCCTCTTTTCATATTATCAGGGTTCCCACCCTTAATAATCATGTCTGCTTTGGCAATAGCATAAGTTTGTGGGTTAATTTCTTGTCCAAATGTTGTTACCTCTGCATCTGCATCTAACAATTTTAAGCGTTCTTCCATGGCGCCCAACATTTGAGATGTTCCCATTGTTTGGTCATAGACTGTTTTCACTACACCCTCTTCTATTAAGGCTTCTTTTTCCTCAGATAGCAGGAGATCTGTCATTAAGTAGATGATATCGCGGCTGGTAAAGTGTGCCCCAGCTTCTTCATTATAGCTCTCTGAGAATCGCTTAACTAAGTCTTCAAATACATATCCCATGTCCGTACTAGTGATGGTATCAGCACCCATGTATCCTTTTGATGTATTAAATTCCTGAATAACGTGAAACAACTTACCGTTATTCGCTAGTTTGGTAATATGGTTGTCAATTTCAAAATTCGTTAACACATCTTGTACATTCTCAGAAAAGCCATTTAAATAGGCTCTAAAGTTTTCTTCAATATGTTCAGAATCTGCTAATAAAGATTCAAATGTATATTTGCTTGTATTGTAGAAAATATACCCTGACGCACGTTGAAGAAACCCATCCTTCACAGCAAAGTCTTTGTACTTCTCAGCCGCTTCTAAAACAGCCTCTCTCGTCGGTAATAAAGTATCATGGAATCGCTTGATTACCGTCATAGGTAAAATCACTTCACCATATTCATGAGGTTTATACAACCCTCTTAATATATCAGCAATATTCCATATCAAATTTGATTTCTCTTGTACATTAAAGTTTGTTTGTATGTGTCTTTGGCTTTCAATCACTGCTTAATTCCCCCTACACCCTGTATCTTGTAAAATCTTATACCTAGGTTAACCTTAATATTTTTTTAAGTAATATATCTCTATAGTATGATATCGTAGACAGTCAGTAAAGAACGATGTAAAATATTTGAAATAAGTCCTACACTCTAGATCTTTCATATTCCTTGATTATTTTATAGAAGCTGTTCTTCCTTAGGCCAAGCTTCTCAGCAAATTCGACGCCAGTGATAGCTTTCTCTTTCCACTTAGGATAATAATCCTTTAGAGTAGTGATTTGATGCTTAGTTAAAGTATTAATATTTATTTGGGGTCGTCCTAAATGTTTACCCTCCATTTTAGCTAAAGCAATACCCTCAGCTTGTCTTATTTTTATTTTCTTTCGTTCCTGCTCAGCTACATAGGACAGGAGGGATAAAAATTGATCCTCCATAAGTTTTCCCATATCCCCTATGGCCTTGAATTTTCTACTATCAAATAGCGATTCATTTTCAAGAATGATAATATCCGCGTTCATCTCCCGTGTAATTTCTTTCCACTCTTTGATTATTCCGTCATAGTCTCTGCCCAACCGATCTAAGGCGTCGATGTAAATTAAGTCCCCCTCACGAATCATGTGCTTAAGTGCTTGATACTTTGGGCGATCAAAATCTTTACCACTTTTTTTGTCTATAAATATGCATCGCTCTTCTATTCCCTTCTCATACATTTTCTCTACCTGACGTCGTTCATTCTGCATATGCGAAGACACTCTTATATATCCAAACTTCATAGTAGTCCCTCCCAATATAAAAAGTGTTTGAAAAGGTTAAGTAAATATAGTAAACGTTTATATTTGATTTTTTATACCTTCCGAAACTAAAAAAATGCACTTTTCTTTGTCTCATTAAAGGTATACGATTATAAACAGTTTTATCTTAGTTCTAAAATTAGAAACACACATAACCTATTTTCAAATAGATTATGCGCGTTCCTAGGGATGATCATTTTAAGTAATTCACATTGAAATTGTAATATTCTAATCGTATCCCTATTGTTCAGTCTAAACTGTCTTTCATGAAGTTCAATTCATGAAAAGCTTTGTGTTACCCAAGTCTAATAACCTTCGCTCGTCATTCCTTTCTTAATAAAATAGGTTATTTCATTTTCGTATATTTTAACCTGTTCATCAGAAAGAGTAATGTTGCCTACTTGTCCTTTATCACTAGTCTCCGAGTCTAGAATAAATATTAAACTATTTTTATCAACAATTACAATTTGCTCATCATATCTGAACCGAAAAAGGGTCCTCTTTAATCCCTTTATTTTAAACAACCCGTATTCATTTATTCCATAGGGCAATACAACTTGGGTAATAGACAATTCTTTCATAAACTTTCCTCCTTATATAGTATGCAAACACCTCGAGTAACTAATGTCCCACTACCTATAATGTTTTGTCCACGCTGGTTAGCTCGATGTTAATAGTGTTAAAAATACGTTTCAAAAAGATTAAATATTAATTTCTTGTCTAAATAACCTAAGCATCGTAAAAAAAATTCTCATTTGTTCATCATCCCAGTAACCAATACAATCATGTAGATTCATTTCTTTTTGGCTGTTCCACAAGCTAAGTGCTGCTACTATCAACAACTCACTTGACCTATTAAGCTTGCGACGATTATTTTCACTAAAGTAATCATAAACTGGCTCAGCGGGATTACTACTAGTTACTTTGTTTACCAAGTGTTTAACATCGGGTAATGCAAGGACATAGCACATCATGTGGTAGTATCCATCACATGCCATATACGTAGAGACTAATTCTCTATACTTTTGTTGGTGAAGCTCATTAATAAAACTCATAGTTAGGCACCTCTCTTTTTTTATAACCCTGACTATTATTAATAAAGTAAAAAAAAATGAGTATTTCAAGGTGGTTGAATGTTTTTTTTATTGGATTGGGATAACGATGCTTATGCGCAGTGTACCCGCTTGATTTATTTCATTTAAATTCGAAGTGAATACAGTTTGTAGGATGACTTACCTGTTATATCTCCCCTTCGTACTAAGGTAGTTTTATTATTGACCTTTCATTTAAATAGAGATTTTCTGATTCACTTACTCGAAATCGCTTTAACAGACGTAAGAAATCAACTATACGTAAAATAGGTCAATTATAATAAGATTTCAATAGTAATAAGCTAGTCAAAAAGAAATAAGGGGGTCTACTGAAAACATAAGAAAAGCTAAGTGTCCCAAGGCTTAGAGCCTAATTTATCAGAAGCCAACTATTCTATTATCCCAATCATTCACACTTCTTCATTTCATCTATTCACAACTCACATATTTAGATTTGATCAATTAACATGTACACATATCATTAAATGAAACATCCACACAATCCACAGTGACCAATTAATCATCCACAGGTTTATATTTGTATTCACAAGTAAACATTCATAAAATTGGGCATAAAAAAGAACGTTCCAGAAGCGGGAACGTCTTTTGAATTGAACTTATCGTCAGCCATTAGCTGCCTTTATCGAAAAACACGATGACAAATAGCCCTGTGTTTTATGAACTTTAAAACAGGGCTTAGAAAATCTCCGACGCTTTAAGCGAAGGAACCGTATTCGTTTGTTTGTACTCTTCAAAGAAGGCATCGTGGAAGAGGGCGCGATAGTTCTCGGCAAGTGCTGGAAGTTCTTCTTTGAAGAGATTTCGAAACGTTATTCTAAAGTAGGCGCCAATGCTCCTAAACGTAAACGTCCCAGTTTCAGCAGCTACTTTTTTCATTTGCGCTTCAATTCGATGAAGGGATGAAACAAAGAATCGACGCAACCATGTATCACGCTGCGTTTTCTCGACGTAACGTAAATGGTGGAAGATTTCTTGCTTAAAGGAAATCATCACTTGCTTTTGATCGCGTGCTTTGTAAGAGATATGATACGCATCCAAGAAATGCACTAGTTCTTGATTGAATTTTTGCATAAGAGAAGAAACCTCGAATTCGTCACTTTGTTCTGTGACACATTCAGGTTTTAGCGTGAATTTCACTTGATTGATCCACACTTGGTGTTTACGGTAAGAAAGACCGATGTATTCAACCGAGATTAGGGATTCAAAAATGGAAAGGACCCGACGAACGCCTTTTGCATTTTTGTTCAGTTGTTTTTTTAATGTACTCATATTGTACGTTTGAGAAAGAGTTGCATTTGAATTGTGACCTAAAGCGGTACGGAATTGATTTAACAGTCTGCATAAAAGTTCAATGCTTTCTGGGTTTGAGGTGCGCACAGCCTCTGCTAAAAAATCCGTCTCAAAAAGAGCATAAGGAACCCTGAAATAATTCAAGCTTTCACCTGAACGTTCAATGTTCGTATGCTTTTCCCAGTCTCTTATTAATAACGCATGAGTACCATCTTCAAGGATCACGTCTTTTACAAAATGGTGTTCATATAGCCACTCGAGACCTCCGTGTAAAGAGGAGTAATTAATGTTAGTTTTTTCTGCCCATTCGCGTAAACGGTATTCACGTAATACACCACGTGGATTATTTTCGTGATCGCGCTGGGCAAGGAGGGTCAAGAAACATGCAAGGGCACTAGCAGTAGGGCGTCTGTAGGATTCCTTTTTAAGGAAATCAAATTCTTTTAAAAACGCTTGATGAAACGAAAATCCGTGAATGCTTTGCTTTTTAGCCATTTCTTTACCCTCCTTTTTTTCAATAACTTTGATACTCCATATTTGTGTCAAACTAAACAAAACCCTTTTTCTTGGTCAAGAATTTTTCTAATCAAATCTTGATACTTTAGCAAAACAAATATTTGTTCTAATATCTAGAGAGTTTGAAAGAAATTTTTAAAAATGCAAAACTTCTTAGTCTTCCATATCAATCAGTTTAGTAAATAGGCTTGTATGATTTTTAATTAACTCGAATGAGTAAACACCTCGGTTTATGAATTCACTTAATGGGGCTATGTACCAAGGCGGTGGCTTTAGATTGCCTCTTTTATAAAGGTAATCCGTAAACAACTCAACATGGTGATCCACCAAGTCATCGGATACTATAAAGTAAACAGGGTTGGTTTTAGAGGTGTAACGTATCAACTTAACCTTAAAATCATCTTTATCATGAAAACTTTCATGATTCGATAGTTCTAATTCAACATAAGAACACCTAACATTCTTCCGATGGTTTTCTACAGAATGTTCAATTATGGCATCTGGGTAAAATGCAATTGATTTTTGATTTGGGAATGGACGAGTGGTGTGAACAGAGTATAAATTTCGGAGTTTTTTCCTTGTAGATCTATGGGACAATGAAATTTTAGTCATATGCTTTATGTGAAGCGGGACTTCCTCACTGCTATCTTTTCTAGTGTCGTACACCTTTTTGTTACGACTATCAAAAAGTAAAATGTCTTTTATCTGGGTAAGCAACGTGTCTTCTTTTGAAGCAATCGGTTTACCTCTCTCCCGAAAATATACGAATTTCGCCCTCTCAATGTTGAAATTATGTAACCTAAACACAAACATTAACTGTTCTTGAGTATTGTACACAAACAAAAAACTCCTCAATTCCGTTGTGTCCAAGTTCTCCATACGGACTATAAACACCATATTCCCTTCAAAATGCTTATCAAGATGGATCTTACGATTAATAGCATCCGCAACGACATATGTATCGCCTTTTTGAAGTTTTACACCAATATTACGTATTCTGTCACCCTTCACTCTTGTGAATCTCTCATTTTCAATAAACTGTATCACACTACCACCTCCTAAACTAATCCGCCTACTATCGTAGACGGTTCGGAATTCCATGGGCACTACAGTTGATTTTTTCTCTGATTGCTCCTCGAAAAAATCCCCTTCCGTGCCCATTCCATCCCTCATACAACTTTATATACTTTTATACTCATAACCGCTAGTATCAAGCATTATTTTACGCTTGTACGGTGTACAAGCGTAAAATTATGAAATATCAATTATTCTTAGACCTTTTTTTATGATTTTTACCACGTGTTGCAATCTTGTTATACAATGTTTCTAGAGTAAAAGGAAAATTAAAAGAAAAAGGATAGGACTTAGAAGTAATATCCTTAAGCAAATGAAAAAAGGACCTAAAATAGGTCCTGATGTACCGAACAATTACAATATCCACTTGATAGTTACGTGTTATTTAAACTAATCACACCATGTTATTTCATTATTTGTAAAGAAGAAATGACTCTTACATCCTTTCTGCCTCCATACGGAAGGCATCAAGGACACTTTACCATTTGTCCCATTCTCAACAAGATTCCATGAAGGGGATTCATTCGAAAGCAAACTTAATTGTATTTTTTCACCACAATTACATGGACAAAGTAAAGAAGCAGACCAAGGATCATCCCTTTCACCTAACACATACAAAGTTTTACTTGCAAGATGATCCGGTATCTCTTCAAGATATTCAAGCCTGTAGATTTTCTTCCTACGACTAAACCTAAAAAAATTTAAAATCCATGAAATAAATTTCATTAATAGCAACCTCTTCTATTAATAGATTGTCGTATTTAACAAAAGGTCCATATCTCCTCGACCAATGTACTTTAAATCATTAGTCATAGGTTTAGTATCTATCTTTTCATAAGAGATATGGGCACTATCTAAACTTACTCGTATACAATCAAAATCGGAATTAGGATCTAGTCGAAAATTGTGAAGTCTGGCTAATAAATCATTTACAGCTAGACTTGCCATTAGTGTATTAACACTAATTACTGCAGGGCGATCTTCGACAACCCCTTTTATATATCCCTCATCCTCCAACTGCTTATACTGATTTGGATTCACTCTTTTCATTACTTCTGCAGCAAGTGTATCAGTAGAATATACCCCTCTAACGAGTAAAGTGGGACTATCAGGGTGTAAATAATGTACAGCGCCACAGATATGCTCTACCCCGCCTGTTGTATCTGCCTTTAGCTGAACTCCAATATCAAAGTAAGGGATCGAATAAAATATAGCAATTTTATTTAGAATATTCCTACCTTCGATTGAATCCATACAACCAAAAAGAATATCACATTGACTTAATTTACGGATAACATCTTCGGAAAATAGGGAAAGCGGAATCGAGTCGACGTTTACAGGAAGCCCTGAATCCTTAATTGCATTGGCTAAAACGTCGACTTTTTTCCTTTTTCCTTTTGCATCCTCGATGGTCGAATTATAAATTCTACCTAAGTTTACTTCTTTGACGATATCTTCATCAACCAAGACAAGATGACCAACACCTAATCGATAAAGTTGCTCAACAACAGGACTACCTGTGCCTGATATCCCAACAATTCCAATAGAAAGCTGACTTAGTGTGTGAACGGTTCCTTTACCAAATGCTTGCATTGTACGTTGGTTATAGTCCAAAGAAATGAAATCAGTTTCATGATTCCATACTAAAATATCTGGTCCCGCTACTAATACAGATTTTACAGGACTCTGTTCACCATTTGCGTTTAGTGCCCTAGCAAAAACGGCTCCATCAGGTAACATTATTGCGCTTATTCCTGGAAAATCCGTACTAAGCCACTCAGCAATTCGTGGGAATAGGTCAAGGTCGGCCTTATCATCCACGCTAGAGAAATGTCTTTGTCCATTTGGATGACTATGAATCTTTAATATTGCCATGTTTTTTTCTTCTGCTTTAATTAATATGTCACAAAGAATATCACTTGACCAAGTTACCCTGTCACTTTCACGAACACTACATTTTTCATATGGAATATGAAATAACTCATAAACTGTAACAACATATTTCTTATTGTCCTTTTCATTTAGTTTTCCAACACCGCATATCGCAATAGATACTGCTTCTTTGTTATCTCCTGGATATAGGTGGTGAAAAAGGGCCGAATGTTGCTGGCCCGACATCCTTAATTTAACATTCTGTAGCATTAGGACACCCCTCGGAAAGGTTTGATTACAAATTCTCGTTTTAACCAATCCTCAATTGCAAGGATATGGGTAGTTAGGGTGTGAAAACCGACTTCCCATCTGTAGTGACGAGACCATCGTTGGAATGAACTTCCTTCAATTGACATCGTTTGGTCCGCCTGTCCAATTAAAATATTATCTTCCCGCTCTAACTTTGGATGAAAATATGCCATATCCAAAGGTGTGGTAGGATATCCACTTAGTATCTGAATTGCTACTGTGGTTTGGTTTACAGTATAACCCTTTGGTACGGGAAAACCGTGGATTAGAACCAAACGGTTTCCCCCTTCCTCCACTAGTTCCCATGTCCAATCACGAGAATTAAGAAATTCGATATCCTCTTCTGGAATTAAGAATTCTCTCCTCATAGGCTAGCCCTCCGTTGGATCCAACGGAATTGTTTCAAACCGTTCTAAACCCGGTTTAGCTAAATCAACCTCTTCATCTAAATCAATAGGTATTCTTTGTCCTCCACTTACCTTCTGATACAATCTGTTCTGAGTGCTTAAGCCCACTAATGTGAGTATTTCAGTTCCAGTTAAGGATCTTTTATCTGTATCAGCATGAATCTTGCCAACTCTAAAACGATAAATAACATCGTTTGCTGCTGGTTTTTTTCCAGCCTTTGCAACCTCTTCAATAACAACAATTTCTTTATTAACCATTTGCAATACCTCCATAGGATAGTTTTTTTAGAGGTATGTTAAGGACTAATTGTCCCTCCTTCCGACTCTCTAATATCATCATTTGGCTGTATATACTTAAGATCAAAGTCAAACATTAATTGCAATAAGTATTTAGATTTGATATTATAAGATATATACATTTTGCTGTGAACCAAATGAAATTTGATCGAACTGATGCTCCAACATCAGTCATCAAAAAAATTCTTACATAGTCTGTCCTTAAAAATATACTTACATAAAAGCAAGTATTATTTGGACTAATGTCCCATACCTTAATATATTGTAAAGAATTTTCCCATGAAACATTTTTGTTTCGTGGGTTTTTTCTTATACACAAATTCTTATATACGAATAATGTAACATATTAATTATCTTAAATCAAGCAAAACACGAACGATAAATAAAATTTCAAGTTATATAATTCGTATTTACATCTTTAAGGGTTACTCGATTCAGGGAAATGCCTTTAACATTTTTTGTTTAAACCCTCTTGTGATAAAAGCCTCTCTAATGAGGCTAAATAATTGACTGATAGATAAATTCCATCCCTTCAGAGGTTCGGTTTTCTTCTCTCAAAAGCATCCCAATTTTATAAAGTTTTCCTAGTTTCACACTAATACTTGTTATTTCTTCGCCTGTTAAATCACTAATATGCCTTGCGGTACATTTTTGTTGGTCTAACATAGTTCTTAATAACTGTAGTAGGTGTTTGGGAAGTTTACCAATCAACTTATAATCATCTTTTTCTTTCATCCATACAGCCAGTTTTTTCATCTCTAACGCTGAATGAATATTTTCTTTATGGCTTGTTGTTAGATTAGCTAAAATTACTTTTTTACCTCTTAACCTCTGATTATTTTCTTGTAGCATTACAACGATTTCATCAGAACATGAAAAATCAATTACTTTGATTCCTTCAAAATCCAGAACTATAATATCAGCAGATGAATCTAATACTTCATCTATTATTGCTTCTCTCATTTGGATTCCTTCTTCTCGGAAAAAAAGCATATTAGAGTTAAGGAGACGTTGACTTAATGAAGCTAGCTCTAAAACTAAAATTCTTTTCATTAGTATAATCCACCCATTAACTTTTTTTGTTTAAACCCTATGTATTGAATCTTATTATAATTAATTTCTCTTGTCAAATGTTTTTTTGGGGAAGAATTATCTCTACTTGAGTACCGGGAAAATCAGGGACGGATTCATCGAATTCGTAGTGATTCTGACTAAAATTAATCTGTGATATTCCTGACTTTATTGACATTCCACCTTTCAGCTTGTTTACTATTTCTTTTATTCCCTTATAACCATTCCCTCCTCTACCTCCACTAGTCACTTTACTTGACTTACCCTCTATGACAGCATGTCTAAGGGCATCTTTATCGTTAACCTCTGTAAAAACTCCATTAACAATAAAGCTTTCTTTCATTCCTATACCCATGTCTGATATACAAACTGACACATATTTTCTCGAACTACCTGGGTATCTATATGTTTGAGCACAAACATATCCGTAAGTTTGGCTGTGCCTCGGAATATTTGTAAGGAGTTCAGATAACATCACAGTAAAGTCATCAATATCCTTAGAGTCATAATGTAATTCATTGATTAATATCTTACGGGTTTTTTCATGTACATCTTGTAAGGTGAATCTAATATCCTTTTTGTCAATTATTTTTGTAAGATCGATTACACTCTGATTTTCCGGATCTTTTACTACCAGACTATTAATTTCCTTTATTTGATCATCTACAATCAAAATATCTTCTGCATGGTTAAAAAAACCCATTCGAGCCATGTATGTAACCGTTGTTAACTTAGGAAGTATAATTTCATCAATTTCTTCTAAGTGTTCAAATAGCTGTAATAACAAAGTCAAACCATATGGTTTAACAAAATTAATTTCTGAGAGGTCCAGAATATTAACTTTATTCACTTTGTATTGGTTTATTATTTGAATTGCTTTATTTATTTCTTTTGAATCTAACGTATTTTTTAAGGTAATATCCATTAGTAGTCTTTCTCTCCTTGGTTAAAAAACAACATAATAAGTCGCTATCAAACTGTATTATAAAACGATTTGTCACAATATTGTCAATAGGTTAAAAGGGATATCATTTATAGTTTCAGAATTTTTAAATCGAGTATTTGATTTTGGGGACACCTCAAGGCTATTCCATCAAAATGCGGTAACTGTTATGGGAGTACCAGGGTGAATGCCATAGAAATGGCTAACTGGAGTTTGCAAAAGCCAGAGGAACGAGTATCTGAAAAACGGAAACCAGGCATCTCTTAAATGCAATGGATTATTAACATAACTACATTGATTGTTTACCAACATAATTCATAAAATTTTATGATGTGCGACACTTCATAGTGTCGCTTTTCATGTTTAAATTTATGAATTTTAGATGTTATGTTTTTTAAAAAAATGTGCATCATAGGGAAAACAAATGAATGGAGATGGTGGAAGTCGCTTACTAGTTTTTATATAGTACGCAGTTGTAAAGTGTGACCTTGAGGCAGCGCACCAACAAGATTAATTATCAAAGGAGGCGAAGAGATGGACAATGAGAAGAAATTGATTCAGAAAATAGAGCAATTGATGAATAGTGTTGAATCACACCCAAAGCTAAATCTGGAATTAAGCAACTTAATAGACAAGGCAAAAGACTGTAGCAATATGGTAAACATCGACTCGATTTCAAATCCAGGTCACCAAGAGATTGACCTTGATACAGTAAATATGAACTGTGAAGAAGAAATCATGCAAAACCAACAATACAAAACATCGATTGGCAATTTTCTACACGAACTTGAGAATATTTTAACAAAATTCAATGAAGGTGATAAAAGGAAAAAAGCTGCTAACCCAAAGACAATCAAAGCCCTTCAAGACTATTATGTAAAGAAGGAAAAAGATGAATGGTTTGAAAACACAGCGAAACATCTTGTTAGGGCAGGGTACAACCTAGAAGAAATCGCAATCGAAATGAACGTCGAACACACATATGAGGTCATTCAAATTAACCACTATCTCAAGAATTATGAAAATGAAGTAAAGAGGGAGAGGGCAATGGTATAAAATCATTGTTACTACGTAAAAATAGAATTTTGAGAGGTGCCTCTTTTATTGATATGATAATGAGTTGGCAAACTCTTGGGAGAAAGAACCAATTAAACCATTAACGAGATTGTTTTACAAATTTTAATGGGCAAAACTGAATTGGAGATGTTAATGCCTTTTGCTATGGGATTGATTAGTGAGCCCAGATTGTAAAAAGCATTAGCATATCAGAAGAGGGTATCATTTAACCCTCTTCTTTTATTTTTGGGACTGAAATGAACGCCATTATAAGTATCCGGAATTTCCGAAGGTTCGTTGTTTAGACGAATGGATCGTCATGGAAATATCGTAGAAAGGATGAATACAAAGTCTGTACGGTTAATTGTGAAGAGTTGTTTTTCAAAAAGGTCGGATTAGATCAAACTAACTAGTTAGGTCAAATCAAGAAGGTTATTTCAGACTTTTCAAAAAAATGTGATTTACATCACCGACTATATTCTTTTTGTATGATATCGTGATAATAAAGGAGGGATACAATTGAAGAGTAAATTACGATGTCCAGTGTGTAGAGAGTATGTTCGTAGCAATGACCTTGTTTTTCTAGATCAATTTAACGGGATTAGGCACCAAACGTGTGAACAGCCAGAACAACTAATGCATTTAAAAGATACTGACAAAGGAACATTTATTGAATTGGTTGATAAATACTCATTCTTTAAAGAAGTTTTTCCGCAATAAACAATTCTTGCATTACGCAGGCTGACCGTACATACAAATCCAAAGAGGCTTAGGATACCCTATGCCTTTTTGGAGGAACCAACTAAACGTTAATCCCTTTTGTGATTAACACGTATATACTGCTTCCCTAAACTCATTTAAACAACAACTGATACTCCTATAACATCATCGAAATCAATTCGTTGAAACTCTCCTCCTTCAAGTTCAATCCGTAGTTGGTTTGTTATCTGGTCTACGTAACGAATATTGCCAGTCAAGTTTGTTATAAAGCCATTAGACCAAGTCTTTACTTTTACTGGTATATTATACTCCATCGCATAACAGATACGTAGGTCAAACTCTTCCTTCTCATATTGATCGATGATAGGCTTTAAAATTCGATTCTGGTCTGTCCATAGGTCCTTCTGTGCCTTCATTAACTCAGGCATCCCAAACGCAAACTGCCACTTTTTTTTTCCGCGGTCTCGAATTCCCACTTAATTCACCTCGTAATCATAATAACAGAACGTACGTTCCTTGCAAGGTGTAAAATTAAAATAACCCTTCTAGGTCTAGAAAATTTATATCACTATAACAGGTGTCAATTTATAAGGGTTTCTTGAGCCCGAGTTTCCCACTCTAGTTGTGACACTATGCCCACAAGATGCCAAATTCCCAAAGCGGAAAAAGTTATTAGGGAGTCCGAAAAAAGCCATTGCGAGAAACTCACAATGGCTTTTTGTTTAAGTGGACTCCTCTTCTGAAGTCAAAGGTTTGAGACACTATATTCTTTATCATATAGACCAAGTTCCTTTATGTAGGTGTAGCTTTTTTTAAAGCTTATAAATTTTACAAATTTTTGGTATCTTCTTGAAAGTCTGTAAAAGCACGTTATTTTTTTGAGAAAGATTTAATGAGTGTCTTGGTATATTAACCTGTTTTATTAACATCGGCAGATAAATGTTATAACCGTTTGAAAAAGACATAGCATGATTTTCAACTACTGAAAATGTTTCAATAAGAATTGAATCTTGTTCAAACAATGTATGCTTGTCCTTGTAATTCTTAAATACAAACTCCCCCATACCTATAAAACTTTGTAATTCAACCATGCTATTTTCATGATTATTAGGGAAAATTTTAATTTCATGGAGTACATAACTGTCAGTGATTTTATTATTAATACCACTAGATCTACTAATTCTTTGTTCCACTTCATCTATTTTATACCAATAATGTTGATTAATAGGGTTATATGTTGGTTCCAAATTATCTAAGAATACACAACCTTTATCCGTAAAATCAACGATTATATTTCTATTTTTCTCTGATCCATAACTGGATGGTATATTAAAACTAATATAAGAATTTCCATTTTGCAGTATCCCTAGATTTTTAAACACAAATGGAAAACCAATGAATAATTCACATACGTAGTTATTAGGTTCATTATTGCTTTGTATATCGATTGGAGTCACACAAATGTTTAATTTCATAGTCCTTGCCGACAACATTAAAGTATCTACACCTTTAGTATCTTCATTGGTATCAAGTAAACTTGATAATTTAGGAAGATTGTATGCTTTACTAATTGACTTTAAATTAGATAGCATCCTGTAGAAAATAAAAAATACTCCAACTATTAATAATGATACCAACAGTATGAAGTGAAATTCATGTGTTTTCAGGCTATTCATTAATAATATATTTTCAATTATTATTATTACGCACACAATTACTAACGTTAGCGCTGTTCTGTTAATTACTTTTTGAGTAAAGTTATTATTATCAATAAAAATATCACTATATAATTCCAGGTTTTTTACTATTTCCTTATCACTTGTTTCTCCCTTTAAATTCCAAAGTATTTCTCTACATCTCTGAACATTTTGTTGAGTATTTAATGAGATAAATATTGACAATAAACCCACGAGTGTTAATACACCAGAAATCAGACCGAATGTAATTGTAATTATATTTGCAGAGTTTTTGTTAGTTATTTGGTTTTGGTTGATGAAATCTCCAATTATATCAAACATATAAATCACCCCTATATATGTAAACTCCCTTAAATAAATTAATGATACACAGATTCGCTTTAATTTATCTAAGTAGTATCAAATTATTATTTTCTGCTATTTGTCTACCGATATTATGTTGGTGGTTCTAAACCACCTTTTAAATACGACAAGGGATCCTAAGTTTACTGAGCCTGGGTGCCCATTCACTTAGAATCCCTGTACGCCGGGTGACTCCAGTATTTTCAAGTTTGATGCTTCAACGCCTTAATTTTTTACTTCCATCCCTGTGACTAAACATAGATGGAAATAATCCCTAGCAGGAGAGGGACCCTTTAAAACCTCTAGGGTCCCTTTTTAAGGTATTCTCGTCCATTCCTGAATGAGAACTCCTCCTACTCCACCCAAACAGTATACTAAGATAGCTGAAGAGTGCAGGGCCAGCACCTCTGTACTAAATTTGATAGTCAGATAACCATTACCCACTCCCAGAGAGAGCAGCCCAGCATCCACCGCAAGGACGAATACTAGACACACAAAAATTAGACTTAGCTTCTTTACTTTACTCATACTTCAATCACCTCATTAAGATTTTACGACGCTGTCGTAGCTAACGAGGTTTAGCATAGAACTATATTTAAAAGGTGGCTTTCCAGGTCAACTTCCCCCGTTTCCCAGCCATTTATTATTATACAGGTACTTAATGGATAATTAAATACTTTTTGTATAATTGTGGTAAATATAAACCGAGAAAAGAAGGAAATATCAGTGGAATTGTCGAATCCTCACTATTATAGGAGTGGTTTGATTGAAAGATAAGTTGTTTATAACATTTTTCATCGTGTTTACTATTATGGTTTTGTTATTTACACCGATAGTCACAAACAAATTAATGTTTATTGGTGGTTTTAAAGTCTCTGAAGGTCCAAATGTATGGATTGGCTATCTAGGTTCTTTTTGGGGAGCAATCCTTGGTGGTATAATTTCTGGTGTAATTACTCTATTAGGCGTTAAGTTGACTATCGAAAACCAAAAAAGAAATGAATTCATAAATAGTTATCCTAGAAAGCGAATGTTTGGAGACGAAATCTCAGAAAAAATTCATGAATTTGTTACGGAAATCAGCCTCATTAAAGGTTTAAATTCGAATAATAAGAATAAAATAGCGGGACTAGTAAAAGTATTTTATTATTCATTACCTGATATGATTGAAAAATCCATTGAAATTGATGGACATGTATATAGTAATTTACAGAACATTAAGAGTATTGTAGACTCAATGCTGAAATATATTGAAGCCAATACTTCACGGGATTTTTATGGTGATCCAGATTATGAGCTTGAAGTTAAAGAAATTTTACGCTATCAGGACCTTATTGTTGATTGTCTCTCGAACCACAATTATCAAATTGGAGAATTAACGAATAAGTTTAATAAATTAACAAAATACAATTTAAAATAAGCGTCCAAGTGGACGCTTTTTTTATTTGGATGGATATTAAGAATAATAGCTGTTTCAATTTAAACACACACCAGCTCCGATGCAAAGCGAATCTCCAACACCAAAAAAAGAAATCAATCACGATACGCTTCAAGGGGCGAGATGCCTGACGTACACATTTAGGTGTAACATGAAATTAGAAATCGAAGGCACATAGGAAGATATTCAGCTTTTACTTACATGCTTGAACGTCATTTTTACCTGGAAACAGACGGAAAAGCACACGTCACCGAAGGAACAGGCATCTACAAGATGACCGTACGCACACACAAAAGGGACGCTATTAAAATATAGCGCTTTTTTTACACAAAACAGATAACCCCCCTACACTGTGTGCAAGGAGGTGAAGAGATGACCGACCAAGAGTTGTATGAACAAGAGTTGTGTCACTGCGGAACGTGCGCATCGTGTAAGGAAGATATGTTAGAAGACTTTATGGAATATCCTTGGTATATTAGCGGGGCGTAAAATACGTGTCTTTTCTGCATTATTCAAAAGTTTTTTGGTTATGTAGTAAAAAGAACGCTTGGATAAAGTTATGTCTATCCAAGGGTTTTGATGTTAAAACATCTGTTAATAAACTTCGAAACAATCTGGTATTTATTCTGTGATTTTTTCTCCAGGGAAGAGAACAGCTTTCCTAAATACTGTTTAGCTGATCCTGTATTATTTCAGCTTGTGATTCTCTAGGATTTATCGGTTGATAGATTGGTATAGGTATCCAATATTTTTTAAGGCTTTGGTATTTAAATCTTATCCTTCTTTCAAGTAAAGTACCTATTATATACCGAAACTTTCTAGTTTCTTTCGGTCAATTTGTTTAATTTGTTTAGATTCCTTTCCATTCAACGTTTCATTTTGAAAATGATTAATTTTCCCCTTAGAACTATCTAGATCTCGTTGAATAAGTCTTTTAATATACGTCGCGAACTGAAGATATTTCTTGGAATGATCCAATAATTCTTTTTCAAATGGATCGTCAAGATTGAAATTAACAC
Organism: Cytobacillus suaedae; assembly: GCA_014960805.1. Lineage (GTDB taxonomy): Bacteria > Bacillota > Bacilli > Bacillales > Bacillaceae_L > Bacillus_BV > Bacillus_BV suaedae. The sequence continues at coordinate 3,497,996 of CP063163.1, forward strand.
TCTTCACTTTTCTATTTAATGGTTCACCCTTATTCATTTAAGAAAACCGTCTTTCCTATTAAATAGAAACCAAAAGCGTTTGCAAATTGAGGAGGATGTTTTTCAGGATAATTACTTTTGAAGTGAACTGGTTCAATGAGTTGAATGTTATTGAAGTAGTCTTGGAAATGAGGTAAAAGTTCTCCAGCTACCCCTCCGGCTAAAAATGTTGGGTCCGATGAATTCCACTTACCTTTGGTTGTAGAAATAATAGCATCAACCATTTGTTTATGTGTGATGTTTTTATCTGTTTCAGTGCCATAATTAAGTGTTCCACTTTTGCGGTCGATGAAAAAACCATCTTCGACTCTCAAGTAGTTAAAAGTTGAACTACCAGCATCAATAACATTCGTTATCATTTCAGGTCTCTCTTCGATTGAGAAATAAGCACCTGCTGCCTCGCCAACTACTTTCACATCATCAATACTAAAGGTCTTTTTTTCTCCATTTACTGTTATAGTATGAATGTCTTTAAGCATATCTACAATTGATTCCTTCTCATTCGGAGTGAGTCCCTGAATGGGCTGACCGACCACTACTAAGTTCCCGCTTTTCTTCCCATATTGATGGACGGCAACTAATACCCTAATCTTAGTTTCATCATGGGCTTTTGAAATATGTTTGGGTTCTCGTAAAATATGACATTCCCTAACCGCAATGTCTCCTAGATACATTGTTTCATCGTTGTACTCAATTATAAAATCCTCCTGCGATCCAACAATGTCCTTGTTAAGCACATTTGAAACCTTAAGTTGTCTGTAAGGTCCCATAGCTGACCGAAACTTGAATACTTCATCCTTTGTTCTACCTTTGACTTCATATGCGCCTGCATCTATAGCCATTACCCATTTTTCTTTAGTCATCTTTACCCTCCTCATATGATTTATTGACAGAATCTTATACTGGAGTCATACAATGATTTTTTCAGGGATTTAAATATTACGTCTGTCATACATCTAATTATAGGTGAAATAAATTAATCCTTGAAAAATTTAATTAAGTTAGCTAAAAAAAACAGGGGGAGCAAATAATGAAGGAAACCATTGAATATGCCATTAAATTCATCCATCCAGATTGGTATTTCGATAGTCTGCGAAAACAGAGGGTAGGATTCCCAGCAAGAGAAAGAGGAGCACAATTTGTAAATGGTGCCCAACTCATCGTATATCTGACAACTGCACAAAAAGATCAACTTTATGTTCCTGGAGTAAGAGAATATGAACGAAAAGCAGTAGGTATTTATACAGTTCTTTCAGGAGATTTCAAAGATGGCGAAAAATTCCCTGACAAGAAACCAGGATATCCCTTAAACTTACCAGTTGTGCTTGATTATGAAAAAAACGATCCTCGTGATGGATTATCATATGAAGAGTTAACTTCCCTAATACTCGATTTTAGACCTAGGCGGGGGCAAAGCCACCAAGCCATCACAGAAGAAGAGTTTCTACGGATTCAACGTGTACTGAAGACTTAAATTAGCTGGAGCAAATGAGGGGGAGGAACCATTAATTGTGGCCAATCTAGAAAGAATCCTATTGCTATCCTCCTCCTCCCTAAACAGAAAAAAGACGACAACTTAGTTGTCATCTTTAATAACTCAGTTTTAAATTAAGAGTGTTAATAAAAGTTTGTCACACATATTGTCACTATCAATTCACATTTTTTAGAATTAATTAGCACTAACCAGTATATTTCAGTAATATTTCTTTAATATTTAATAAAATATAAGATGAAAATACGACTAATAACACCAGTATTAGTAACGTTTTCCCTTTAATTTACTGGGATTGGCGGGAGCCCATCCAGTGTGAAAGTCTTAATTCTGATGAAAATTTATTTTGATTTTTGGCATTTAGGACAGAAATGAGTACCTCTTCCCCCAACCACAATTTTTTCGAGTGAGGTGTTACAGTGTTTACAAGGTTCTCCTTTTCTCCCATACACATACAATTCAAGTTGAAACATCCCTATTTCTCCTTGAGTGTTAACATAGGATCTTATTGTACTTCCACCCTTGTTAACAGCTTCTTGCAATGTGCTGACAATCTCTTGGTGTAATTTTTTGATTTCTAGTGGCTTTAGAGAATTAGCTTCCCGCTCGGGATGAATACCTGATCGAAATAAGGCTTCATCAACGTAGATATTGCCTAAACCAACGACAATTTTTTGGTCAAGCAATGCTACTTTAACCTTTCGATTGGTTTTCATTAATCCTTCTTTTAAAACCTTTTCAGTAAATGCTTCTGAGAAAGGCTCCGGTCCAAGCTGAGAAAGAGGCATCTCTACCTCCTCTTCCCCTTTTTTAAAGAGATGCATTGTACCGAACTTTCTTACATCCTTATATCTTAGCTGTGTTTTATCTGTAAAAGTGAAGAAAACGTGAGTGTGCTTATCATAAGGTTCATCAGTAGAATATAACCCATACCTTCCTTCCATCCGTAAATGAGAGACTAATACATAATCATCTAAAATGAACTTAAGAAATTTCCCTCTTCTTGAAATCTCATGTATCGTTTGTCCTTTTAATGCATCAATGAATTGTTCTACCTCAGAAGGTTTTTTGACCATTTTGGGCCATAAAACTCTTACTTCTTCAATTTTTTTGCCGAGTACTAATTGTGCAAGAGTTCTTCTTACTGTTTCTACTTCTGGTAATTCAGGCAATGCTCTCACTTCCTTTATTATTTCGCGTCATACCAAGTTGGACCGTATGAGTAATCAACCTTTAACGGAACCTCAAGTTTGACTGCATTCTCCATTACCTCTGGTACAATTATCTCTAAACGTTCAATTTCATGTTTAGGTGCTTCAAAAATCAGTTCATCGTGTACTTGGAGCAATAGCTTTGATTCTAACTTCTCTTCTACTAGACGATCTGCCATATCGATCATTGCTTTTTTGATAATGTCTGCAGCGCTTCCTTGTATCGGAGTATTCATAGCTGTGCGTTCTGCAAAGCTACGAACATTAAAGTTTCGGCTAGTGATCTCTGGGATGTACCGACGACGTTGAAGTAAAGTTGAAACATAGCCCTTCTGCTTCGCATCCTGAACGATTTCTTCCATATAGTTTTTCACACCAGGGAAACTTTCCAAATATCGCTCTATAAATTGACCTGCTTCCTTTCTGGTAATACCTAGACTTTGAGAAAGACCGTAATCACTAATTCCATATACGATTCCAAAATTAACAGCTTTTGCTTGGCGTCTCATATCTCCGGTTACTTCCTCAGCCGATACATGGAATACATCCATTGCTGTTTTAGTGTGTATATCTAAATCCTTGTTAAACGCTTCGATTAAGTTTTCATCATTTGCAATATGTGCAAGTACCCTTAACTCAATTTGTGAGTAGTCTGCTGCAAAGATAACCCAATCCTTCTGCGAAGGGATAAAGGTTTGTCTAATTTTTCTTCCTTCTTCTAATCGAATAGGGATGTTTTGTAAATTTGGATCAATTGAACTTAGTCTCCCTGTTTGCGTTAACACCTGATTAAACCTTGTATGAATCTTACATGAATCTTCATAAATGACCTTTAATAATCCTTCAATATAGGTCGATTGTAGTTTACCGAGTTGTCGATAATGAAGAATATGTTCAATTATTTCATGCTTGTTTGCTAACTTTTCTAGGACATCAGCTGATGTTGAATAGCCGGTCTTAGTCTTTTTAACAGGTGGTAAGTTGAGTTTTTCGAAAAGGATTGAACCGAGTTGTTTAGGCGAATTGATATTAAACTTTTCTCCTGCACTCGCAAAGATTGTTTGTTCCAAAGAACTTAGTTTCTGCCTTAATTCTTCTCCCATCGATTTTAATCGTTCGACATCAACTGTTATACCTGTTGCTTCCATTTCAGCTAAAATTAAGGTAAGTGGCAATTCAAGCTCCGTAAACAGTTCAAGTTGCTCATTTTCAACCAATTCTTCATTTAATTTATCTTTTAAATAGTGTAGTGCTTTTGCTTCTCTAATCAAATGCTCGGCAAGTACATCCTGTTGTGGAATCGTGCGTTTTGCACCTTTTCCATACACTGTCTCATCTGCTTGTATATTTCCATATCCCTTTACTTTGGCAATTGAAGCAATATCAACAGTTGATTCTGATGGATTAAGAATATACGAGGCAATTAAACAATCAAAATCAATTCCTTTTAATTGAATTCCCTTCCACCTTAAGCCAACGATGGAGCTTTTTGCATCAAATACGTTTTTCAGTTGTTGCTCATCTTCAGCCCATGTTTTAAACTCCTTAGATTTCAGAGCAACATCAGTTGGTATAAAGAAGTTTCCAGTTTCATTTACAATAGCAAAACCCAGGATATCTGCTTGATGATAATTCTCTTCAAGTATCTCCACTATTAAAGTAGACTCTTTAGCGAAAATATCCTCAGTAACATCAGATACAATCTTGTAATCCACATCCTCTAAGGCTGTGGTGTCTTCCTCTTCTGATACTCCGAGCTTGTCCAGTAATGAATTGAATCCTAGTTCTTTAAATATTGCTATTAGTTTCGATGACTCATACCCATCATATTTAATTGTATCTATACCAACTTCAACAGGAGCTTCTCTGAATATGGTTGCTAGTTCCTTACTCATTAAAGCTTGCTCTCTATTTTCTGATAACTTTTCCTTTAGTTTATCTCCACTAACTTGATCTATGGATTCAAGTAATTTCTCTAATGTCCCAAATTCTTTAAGTAATTTAAGTGCTGTTTTCTCACCAACACCTGGCACACCAGGGATATTATCTGAACTATCTCCCATTAGACCCTTCATATCGATAATTTGTTCAGGACTAATCCCATACTTTTCTTGAACAAATGCTGGGGTATAGGAATCTACATCTGTGATCCCTTTTTTGGTAATATCAACTGTGATATTGTCAGATGCCAGTTGAGTTAAATCTTTGTCTCCTGAGATTACCTTTACGGTATATCCCTCTTCTTCTGCCTTTGCTGAAAGAGTACCAATAATATCATCTGCTTCGTAATTTTCTAGCTCGTAACGCTTAATTTTATAGGCATCTAATAATTCTCTTAAAAATGGAAATTGCTCTGATAATTCTGGTGGTGTTTTTTGGCGTCCACCTTTGTATTCTCCAAACGTTTTATGACGGAACGTTGTTTTACCTGCATCGAATGCAACTAAGATATGAGATGGTTTCTCGTCCTCTAGAATTTTCATGAGCATCATTGTGAACCCATAAATTGCATTTGTATGTACACCTTTGTCATTGCTTAGTAGTGGTAAGGCAAAAAAAGCACGATAAGCAATACTATTTCCATCTATTAATACTACCTTTTTTGTCATCTTAATCCCCCATTTCTTTAAAGATTCGATATATAGTTTTATAAAAATCGTTGATTTCAGCGGAAGGCACTCGCTTTCCGCGGGCAGAAGAGGAAGTTTATTTTCACTGTCGTGAAAAAAACTACCTCCTCGGCGTTTTACACCTGCGGGGTCTCACTTTGACGCGCTTCTCCCGCAGGAGTCTCGCACCATCCACTGAAATCAACAAGGTATCAATATCACAATATCATTAACTTCTTAAAATATAAAAAAGACACTATTTCCTTCTGTTATTTTAGCATGACTAAATACAGAAAGGAAAATAGTGTCTATTATTGTTTGGACTTATTCAGTGTAGCCCATTAGTATTCTTGCATATGGTGATTCTGAAGGTAGAATGATAACTGTTTCACCATTAATTGTGCGTTTGTAAGATTCTAAAGTTCGGTATAGGTTATAGAATTCAGGGTCCTTGGTAAAGGCGTTGTTATACACTCTTGCCGCTTCTCCTTCCCCTTCACCACGAATTGTTTCTGCATCTGCCTGAGCTTTAGCTAATAATTCTTTAACTTCTCTATCCGTGTTCGCGATAATTCTATTTTTCTCTGCATCTCCCATAGATAAGTATTCTTGAGCTTTAGATTCACGCTCAGAAATCATACGAGTAAATACTGACTGTTCATTTTCTGCCGGTAAATCTGTTCTTTTCATACGAATGTCAGTAACAGAAATGCCATAATTATCTCGTATTAATAGTTCATTAACAATCTCGGTTACCCGGTCATTCAAGCTACCTCTATTTGATTTTTCATCATTTATAATTTCATCATAGTTTAATTGTCCTAATTCAGTACGCAAGGCAGAATATACAAATTCATCTAGTTTTGCTTCTGCATTTTCAACTGTACGTGTATTTGAAATCATTTTCTTAGGATCGTCCACACGCCATAGAGCATAATTATCAATAATGATTCGTTTTTTGTCCTTAGTATTTATTTCAGCTTCCTCGACATCATAGACCATTTGATACTTCGGAAGTGTTGTAACTGATTGAATAAAAGGAATTTTATAGCTTAAGCCAGGTTCACTTTCAATACGAATGACTTCACCAAATTGACGTACAACCTTATATTCTCCTTCTTTAACAATAAAAAGGTTAGTAAGCAAAATAATGAGTAGCGCAACAATAATTACAATGAAGATGCCAGCTTTTGTGTACTTCTTCCAATCGTTATCTTGTTTACGTTGTTCGATATCTATTACATTTTGATCAGTCATTAGTTACCACTCCCTTCTTGCGAATCTTTAGGTGCTGTTTGAGTTTGTTTGTCTAAAGGTCTGATTGGGAGGTACTTCATTGTATTTCCTTCTTCACTCATAATGTAGATTTCTGCTCCCGGTAATACTTGATCTAGCGTTTCTAACACTAAACGCTTACGAGTAATTTCTGGAGAGACCTTATATTCTTCGTAAAGAGAGTTAAATTTCGCTACATCCCCACGAGCCGTCTCTATTCTAGCTGCCTTATCTCCCTCAGCTCTGGAGATAATTGCATCCTTTTCCCCTTCAGCTTCTTGAGTTCGTTGATTTCGATACTTATTTGCTTCGTTAATTTTTGTATTCATCGTTTCACGAGCATCCGTTACATTTGTAAATGCTTTTCGAACATCAACATTTGGAAGCTCAACATCTTGTAGTTTTACTGCTGTTACTGAGATTCCAATTTCATATCTTTCTACTAATGAAATAAGTAAATCTCTTACTTCTGCTTCTATTTGCGCTTTCCCCGACGTTAGAGCATCATCGATTTTAGAGCTACCAATAATACTTCTTAAAGAAGAAGAAGTGGCATTATATAAAATTTGTTGAGGATCTTCTGAATTATATAGATATTGACCTGGATTAGTAATCTTCCATTGTACAACTAGATCAGCCAATACAATGTTCTCATCTCCAGTAATCATTTTTGTTTCATCTGGAAAATCAACAATTTCGCCGTTTTTTTGGTCATAACCAAATTGCAAACTAAATGTTTCCTTAGATAGTGTTTCTACCTCTTGAATTGGCCACGGCAACTTAAAATGTAGCCCTGGTTCACTTATCCCTTCATCGACTTTACCGAATGTTAAAATTACTGCTTGCTCGGATTCATCTACTGTATACCACGATGTGAATGCTGTAATACCAAGCAGAATGACAACTAATGATAAACCTGCAATTGTAAAAATTCGTTTTAGACTCATCATGCTGTTTCCCCCTTTTTCTATAATTTCAACCCAATTTAATATTTTACTAGATTATTGGGAGTTAGGTGTTTATACCGATTGCTCGGGATATAGTTATATACGAGTGACAGCCTCGAAGGTTTCAAAAAATTTATAACCCTTTTCAATAACTATTACACAAAAAAGAAAAAAACAACTCTAAAAGGAGTTATTTTTTATGATTGTTATTAAATTCCTGAACAGATCGTCTAGCACTATCGTAGCTCTCTATGTATTGATCATTTGTATAGTCTTTGATTACACTTCTCCAAAACGCTTGAGCTGGGTAGTTTTTTGCTATTTGTGTAATTCTCCAATCACCCAAGAACATATCAAATATTTTTCGAGCAACGATTTTCCCTATACCTTTTCCTGTATATTTCTTGAGTATAAAAAACTCAGCAATAGAGGCTGGACTCGTTTCGGTTTGGCTATTTACTAAAACAAAACCAGCTAATCCATCATTAACTTTTATAAAAAATGGATGCTTCTTTTCGAGTATCCAATAGTCTTCTAGATTAAAAGGGTTATATAATCCTTGTTCATTAACTTCAATACTATTTATAAATTCACTAAAATCATAAATATAATACTGCATGATATTATGTAAAACTTGTTCTTCACTCTTTGCAACTCTTAAAACTTCAATATTCATATCTCACCCCAAAGAATTTTTACTACCAAAGTTAATTTTACTAAAATTGGCAACTAAATCAAGGTAAAAAAAATAGACAAGACCTATTAAAGGTCTTGTCTTTAAATAAATACATTTCCTCGGATGAAGGGGTCTTCTAACTTAGTGTAAGGAAATATTGTTAAACTCATATAAATATACTGTAAAATTTTTGTAAAGTTTTAAGAGATATTTCTTTTTAAGTTAACTATAAAGGTAGTCCCTTCACCAACTTTACTATTCACCGCCAATGCCCCATGATGAGCTTCAACAAGGTGTTTAACAATTGCTAAACCTAATCCGGTTCCGCCAGAGTTTCTACTCCTTGCCTTGTCCACCCGATAAAACCTTTCAAATATCCGAGGAATTTCATCCTTTTCTATACCTATTCCAGTGTCACTAATTTTAACTTGAACGTTTTCTTTTAGATCTACGACTTCAATTAATACTTTTCCTCCAGCTTGTGTATACGTAATTCCATTACTGATTAAGTTAAGAAATACTTGCTTTAAACGATAGCTGTCTCCTTCAACCATTGTTTCATGACCTGAGGTTAAGGAAAGTTCAATATCCTTACTTTCTGCTTTACCTTTAAGTAAAACAATTATCTCATTAATAATTTCAACAATATTCACCTGTTGGTAATTCAATTGAAAGCCTTGTTGCTCCATCTTAGATAAATCCAATAATTCCTGAATAAGTTCTTGAAGCCTATCGCTTTCCTTTAGAATAATAGAAAGAAAATACTCTAATGTCTGTTCATCCTTCATAGCCCCATCTAAGAGAGTTTCAGAAAAGCCTTTTATTGATGTAATCGGAGTTTTTAATTCATGAGAAACATTAGCTACGAAGTCCTTCCTCATTTGTTCAAGTCTCTTTAGTTCTGAAATATCATGAAAAACAACTACAACACCTTTCCATTCACTATTCGTACCGATGATAGGTGTTCCATATACCTCGAAATGTCTTCGTTCAATTTTTAGAGGAAGAACAAGCTGTCTACGAACTTTTTCTTCTTTCATAAAAACTTCTTCAATTAATGCGACTACCGATTTATGTGGAAATGCTTCATTATAAAGGTGTGATAAGTAGTTTGATGTTTCTATATCAAATATTTCCTTGTATGCGCGATTTACAAGGTTGATATAACCCCTTCCATCAATAAGAATAAGTCCACTGCCCATATTCTCTATCAATGTTCGGAGACGATCATGCTGCATTTCATGAGCCTTAGTCATATCCTGTAGATTTCTAGCTAAAATATTAATTGACCGATTTAAGGCACTTGTTTCATCTAAATCGGTTTCATAGGTTCTAGCTTTAAAGTTACCCTTAGCTAGTTCAATTGCAACTTTTGTTGCTGATTCAATCGGCTTTGTATACTGTGTTGTAATCCTTACTCCTAGAAAGAGGATTACTATAAAAGCAACTCCCAAGCTACTAATTAAAAGCCCCCAAATTTGTTGGTTTACTTTTCTAAGAGAATCCACAGGAGAGCTAAGTATAATATACCCCTCGGCTGTTTCGTCTGCAGCAAGTAAAGACACTCCGTAATAATACATATCATATTCTTCTACAATTAAGTGGAAGCTCTTTTTGTCGTTTACGTATTCATTAAGAATTGTACTTATTTGTTGTTCATGAATCGTTTTACTATATTTCTCATGACCATTTGCATCATACAAAATTTTACCCGCATGGTCTATAATTGTTATTCTTGATTCAAGTGCATCCCCTATATTATGCATTTTTTCATTTAAATTAGGATTATAAAGAAGCCCACCTTCTTTTACGTAGATTGACACTAGATTAGCTTCCTTTTCCATTCGTTCGTTAAATGTATTTAAATAGAAGCTCTTAAACATCTGCCCTAATAGAATCCCTAAACCAAGAAGCACAGAAACTATTAGGGTAATAAGGGCAAACAATAACCGTGAACGAAACTTATTCATCCATTTTTGGCTCCTCTAGTTTGTACCCTAAACCGCGTATTGTTTTTATATAGACAGGTTTTTTAGAATTACTTTCGATTTTTTCACGTAAATGGCTGATATGAACATCTACAATGCGTGTATCACCCGCAAAATCATAATTCCAAACAGCACTTAAAAGTTGGTCTCGAGTAAGAACTCTTCCCTTATTTCGAGAAAGATAAACAAGCAATTCAAATTCTTTCGGTGTTAGTTCTAATCTTACTTGATTCGTATATGCCTCGTAATGATCGGGAAGGATCTTTAACTCCCCTATTACTATATTCTCTGTTTCTGGTTCTTCTTCTTTTTCGGTTTGAATGTTTGTTCTTCTTAAAATGGCTTTAACTCTAGCAACTACTTCTCTTGGGCTAAAAGGCTTAGTCATATAATCATCTGCACCAAGTTCTAGTCCAATAATTTTATCAAATTCATCATCTTTTGCTGTTAACATTAGTATTGGGGTTGTCACCTTTTGTTGGCGTAGTTGTTTACACACTTCAATTCCATCCATCTTAGGGAGCATCAAATCCAGTACAAGTATATCTGGTCTTTCTTCTAATGCCTTTTGGTACCCTTCTTCTCCGTCCATTGCAGTTATAACCTCAAAGCCAGCTTGATTTAAGTTATACTGCAGTAATGTTGAAATTGATGGTTCATCGTCTACGACTAATACTTTTTTATCCATAATATCCTCCAACTAAAAATAGTAAAACCCCTCATCCGTTTTTTCTCTTTTTCTCTATTTACGTTAATTATAGTAGATATCATTTAACTTACCAACTATTAAGTTGCATTTAGGACAGTTACATTAAAATAGTCCGTTAATTTCTGGTCCAGGCACTTGCTTTCCGCGGGGAATTATGAAAAAGCCCAACTGCCGGCTTTTTCAAGGCAAATTCCCATCGGGGAGGAAGTCGAGCCTCCTCGGCGCTTCGCACCTGTGGGGTCTCGACCTTTCCTCTACTTCCCGCAGGAGTCAAGTACCTTCCCCTCCAATCAACTCAGCGCTTTGAATACAGTAACAAAATCTAAAAAATACTGTAGCAAATAATAAATTATCAGTTCTTACATCTCTATTTACATGGTAGAAGTGATGTATATTAAAATTCGTATCCCACTTAAAAATCTATATTTTAGTCCACCAATATCCTTTCTAGTCAAAGTTGAGAGTAATGGTTATTCGCTAGAATTCACGAGACTCCTGCGGGAGAAGCGCGTCAAAGTGAGACCCAACAGGCGCAAAGCGCCGAGGAGGCTCACGGACCGCCCGAAGAGGAATCGCCCTTTTGAAAAAGCCAGCAGTTAGGCTTTTTCTATATTCCTCCGCGGAAAGCGAGTGAATTCTAGCGAATAACCACCATTTTACTTTTAAAAACAACAGTCAAGGTAGACAAAATAAAAAGAGGAATATAAAAATTCCCCTTAAGTCTAGCATTATTTAGAAGTTATCCAATGCGTCACCATGCATTGGTTTAAGTTGATGTGGTGGGCATACTTTTAGTTTGCCTTCAATTACTGTTTCTTCTTGTTCATTAGTCGCGTTTACCGTAATCTCTACGAAATGTTCCCCTCTGTTTACATCTGTGATTTCAAACAGGAATTGTACAGTTCCATAGTGATAAACTGGCTTTGGAAAAGAAAGCGACTGTGAAAGTACATGACTACCTGGCCCAGGTAAGTATTTTGAGATTGCAGCAGTAATGATACCTGTTAACATAACACTTGGAACAATTGGTTTTTTAAATGGTGTTTGGGAAGCATAGTCATGCTGAATATATAAAGGATTCGAATCATTTGTTAACCCTAGATAAAGGAGTAAATCCTTATCTTCGATTTTTTCTGTAAGTGATAATTTTTCACCCGTTGTAATTTCATCTATACTTCTTCCCAATTTACGCTTTTTCCCTAACAACATGTGGTCTTTCTCACCTCCGTAATAATTGAAAACGCTTGCAACTACTATTTAAAAAATTCGGGGGAGCCCCCGAATTCTAGTTTAATTTAATTAAGAACTTGCATTACATTTTTGACTGAAGCAGCAGACTGATCAAGCTGTTTCTTCTCATCTTCTGTTAATTCAAGTTCAATTATCTTTTCAATTCCATTTGCACCTAAAATAGTAGGTACTCCTAGATAAATGCCTTCGTATCCATATTCACCTTCAAGATAGGCAATTGAAGGTAACACACGACGTTGGTCTTTTAAAATCGCTTCAACCATCTCAACTAATGAAGCAGCAGGTGCATAATATGCACTTCCATTACCAAGAAGATTTACGATCTCTCCTCCACCTTTACGTGTACGCTCTACAATTGCATCTAATCGTTCTTTAGGGATAAGAGTTTCTAATGGTATCCCACCAGCATAAGAGTATCTTACGAGAGGGACCATGTCATCTCCATGTCCACCTAATACGAAACCAGTGATATCTTTTACCGAAAGATTTAATTCTTGTGCAACGAACGTTCGGAAACGAGCAGTATCTAAAACCCCTGACTGTCCGATTACACGGTTTTTAGGGAATCCAGATTCTTTATATACTGTGTAAGTCATAGCATCTACCGGATTTGTAAGTACAACAATGTAGCTGTTAGGTGAGTACTTTACAATTTCTTGAGTAACGCTTTTCATAATCTTTTGGTTTGTTTGAACTAAATCATCACGACTCATACCTGGTTTACGTGCAATACCAGCTGTTATAACAACAATATCAGAATCCGCTGTATCAGCATAGTTTGATGTACCAATAATATTAGCATCAAAACCAAGAACTGGACCAGCTTCAAGCATATCTAGTGCTTTTCCTTTAGTTGGGTTTTCCATTTGTGGAATATCAACTAATACAACATCGCCAAGTTCTTTTTGTGCTAACAAGAATGCAGTTGTTGCTCCTGTGAAGCCGCCGCCAATAACAGATATTTTCTTGCGTTTCATACTCATTTTCCCCCTTATAGACTATTTTTACCAATATATATCGAAACTACCTCGAAAATTCGAGGTAGTAGTCAATTATTAAGCCATATTTTTAATTAGTTCGTCACCAAACTCAGAACATTTTACCTCTGTTGCACCTTCCATTAGACGTGCAAAGTCATATGTTACAACTTTTGAAGCAATTGTTTTTTCCACTGATTTAATAACTAAATCTGCAGCTTCGTTCCAACCTAAGTGCTCAAGTAGTAATACACCTGATAGAAGAACAGAAGAAGGATTTACCTTATCAAGTCCAGCATATTTTGGAGCTGTACCATGTGTTGCTTCAAAGATTGCATGGCCAGTTTCATAGTTTATGTTAGCACCAGGTGCAATACCAATTCCACCAACTTGTGCAGCTAATGCATCAGAAATGTAGTCTCCATTCAAGTTCATTGTAGCAACTACATCAAACTCACGTGGACGAGTTAAAATTTGTTGTAAGAAGATATCAGCAATTGAATCTTTTACAATGATTTTTCCAGCAGCTTCTGCATCAGCTTGTGCTTTATTAGCAGCGTCTTTACCTTCTTCTTCAACAATACGATCGTATTGTGCCCAAGTAAATACTTTATCACCGAATTCTTGTTCTGCAAGCTCGTAACCCCAATTTTTGAAAGCACCTTCTGTAAACTTCATAATGTTACCTTTGTGAACAAGAGTAACAGATTTACGTCCCTGCTCGATTGCATAGTTAATTGCAGCACGAACTAAACGTTTTGTTCCTTCTTCAGAAACAGGCTTAATACCGATACCAGAAGTTTCTGGGAAACGAATTTTGTTTACACCCATTTCGTTTTTAAGGAAATTAATAAGCTTTTGAACTTCTTCAGATCCTTTTGCATACTCAATACCAGCATAAATATCTTCAGTGTTTTCACGAAAAATAACCATGTCAGTATCTTCTGGACGTTTAATTGGTGAAGGTACACCTGTAAAATAACGTACAGGACGTAAGCAAGTAAATAGGTCTAACTCTTGACGTAAGGCAACGTTTAATGAACGAATACCTCCACCTACTGGAGTTGTTAGAGGTCCTTTAATTGCAATTATGTATTCACGAATCATATCCAAAGTTTCTGCTGGTAGCCACTCGCCTGTTTGATTGAATGCTTTCTCTCCAGCTAAAACTTCTTTCCAAACTATTGATTTTTCGCCGTTATAAGCTTTTTCAACTGCTGCCTCTAATACGCGTGAAGCAGAAGCCCAAATATCTGGTCCAATTCCGTCACCTTCAATAAAAGGAATAATCGGATTGTTAGGTACGTTTAGCACACCATTTGTAACTGTAATTTTTTCGCCTTGAGTCACTAGTAAAACCTCCATTTGTTTAAGTTAAAACTACTTATAAATGCTTTATAAAACGGTGGTTTATGACCACCGTTTCACAAGCTTAATAGTACATAATTGAAGCATTTTTCACAAGAAGCTACTATCAATTAGCTTCTTTGATCAATTGGTACGTAAGTTTGCATTCCAGGTCCAGTGTATTCTGCACGTGGACGAATTAAACGGTTATTTTCATATTGCTCTAGAATATGAGCTAACCAGCCTGATACACGGCTAACCGCAAAGATAGGTGTAAATAAGTCATGGTCAATTCCTAAGCTGTGATATACAGAAGCAGAATAGAAATCAACATTCGGTGGTAGAGGTTTTGAACTAGTTACAATTTCCTCAATCTTTGTAGACATTTCGTACCACTTTGTCTCACCTGTAATTGTTGTTAACTTTTGAGACATTTTTTTCAAATGTTTTGCACGAGGATCACCTTGTTGATAAACACGGTGTCCAAAGCCCATGATTTTTTCTTTGTTTGCAAGTTTAGTTTGAATGTATGATTCTACATTTTCGACTTCACCAATCTCTGATAACATTTTCATAACTGCTTCATTTGCCCCACCGTGAAGTGGTCCTTTTAAAGCACCTATTGCAGCAGTTACTCCTGAATACACATCAGATAAAGTAGCTACACAAACACGTGCAGTGAATGTAGAAGCATTTAACTCGTGGTCAGCATGTAAAACTAAAGCTTTATCAAAAGCTTCTATCGCAATTTCACTAGGCTCTTGACCTGTTAACATATATAAGAAATTAGCAGCAAAACCTAAATCAGTACGTGGTGCAATTGGCTCTAAGCCCTTTCTCACTCGTGAAAAAGCTGTCACTAGTGATGGAATCTTTGCTTGAAGACGAATCGCTTTTTGATAATTTGAAGCCTCGTCCATATTGTCTGCCTCTTCATCATATAACCCTAATAAAGACACAGCTGAACGAAGTGCTGCCATTGGATGGACTTTGTCGATTGGGTAAGTTTTAAAATGATTTAATACTTCTTGTGGTAAACTTGCATTTTCAGCTAGTTGTTGCTTTAGTTCTGCAAGCTCATTTTGAGTTGGTAATTTACGGTGCCATAATAAGTAAATAACTTCTTCGAAACTTGCATTATCTGCAAGGTCATCAATGTTATACCCAACATAAGTTAGGGTATCATCGATAATAGAACTGATAGAAGATGTAGTTGCTACAATCCCTTCTAGACCGCGTGTTGCTGTCATAAAAAACCTCTCCTTTTTTTGAAAATTTCCCCATTACCCATTATTAATTTGGATTTTATCCAAGTGAGCGCTTGTTCAATATAACACATTTCATAACTTCATTTTTAATAAGTAAATGCTTACAATTCCAAGCGTCCATTAAGTGTACATCACCAAAAAGTTAGTGACATCTAAAATAGGATAAAATTGCATATAAAATGCTCTATGTAGGAAGGATGCAATCTTATCTATTATTATACCTAATTATCAGATTTTTGTGAATCACAACAGGTATAGTAAGACCATAAATATTATAACACAAAAATATTATGTGAAAAAATTATAAAGTCTCATTGCTAAGTAGGCTATTCCCGCACCAATTAAGGGACCTACTGCAACCCCTTTAAATAAAGCTACTGCTATAATAGTTCCAAACACAAGAGCGGTTGTAATGTGTGGATCATCTGCAAGAAGATGAATTCCTCCTTTAGCAATCAATGCCACGGCAATACCAGATGCAAGTGCTATCCAAGCGTATGGTGATTTAACCGCATCCCCCAATTGTTTAAAACCTATTTCTCCTGTCGCAATTGGTACTAATACAGCAAGAGTAATTAGTGTAATCCCCCAATTTATGCCTTTGCCTTGGATATGTGGAAATAATTTAGAATCCAATCCAGTCCACTTTAATACCAGAAGTACCGCAACTGCTATTATTAGTGATTGGTTTTTCCCGATTACGCCTATAGCTAACAAGACAAGCAAAAATAAGGTAGCTTGATTAAACAAGTTACTCATCCTTCCTATTTACAACTACTATATCGTACCATATAAAAAAATTTTCTACCATGATATAGGTCACTAATAAGGGGTTTGTACTTTCCATAAATTATATAAGAATGTAAAATAAGGATATTACCCTAAGACAGGAGGTTTTTCTATTTGACTATCCACCATTTATATAGTGTATTACGATTCCTGTTGGTTCTTGCAATTGTTGTAATTGGTCTTATTACAATATATTTATTATCAACTGTTACTTATCCTTTTATTATTGCACTTGTTATTGCTTTTATTATTAATCCATTGGTTAATTTTCTTCAATACAAAGGGAAAATGCCTAGAACACTTGCTGTTTTTATAGCACTTATACTGGTCTTTGCTATCGTTGCCGGTTTACTAACCTTATTAATTGCTGAGATTATTTCTGGGGCAAACTATTTAGCTAATGTAGTTCCTTCCCATTTTGAGAAGCTAGTGGTATATATTGAAGAAATTATTACTGCCCAGGTTATTCCTATGTATAATCAGCTTACTAATCTATTTAATAATTTGGAAAGTGGACAGCAAAATACGATCATTGAAAATATTCAAAGTGTCGGGACAACAGTTGCTACAAATGTTGGTCAATTTATTCAAACAATCTTACAAAATATTCCTAACTTCTTAGGTTGGCTTCCAAACGCTGCAACAGTGTTAATTTTTTCTTTATTAGCTACATTTTTCATTAGTAAGGATTGGGATCGTCTAGTAGGTATCGGTAGAAAAGTACTTCCAGTAAAGGCTCGTACTTCAGGCAAAACGGTTTTTGTTGATTTACAAAAAGCCTTATTTGGTTTTATTAAAGCACAAGCTACATTGATTTCTATTACTACTGTGATTGTCTTAATTGGATTACTAGTCTTACGAGTAGATTACGCAATCACCATTGCTTTATTAATTGGCATAGTTGACGTGTTACCTTATTTAGGGACAGGGCTAGTATTTGTTCCTTGGATTATCTATTCTGCTTTAAGTGGAGATGTACATTTAGCCTTAGGCTTGGGCGTTCTTTATGTAATCGTCATTGTGCAGAGACAAATCATGGAACCTAAAATATTATCATCAAGTATTGGATTAGACCCATTAGCAACACTCATTTCCTTATTTGTTGGTTTTAAATTATTTGGATTTCTAGGTTTAATTATCGGCCCAGTTTTACTTGTAATCATAAAAACCCTTAGTACTGCTGGGGTATTTAGAGACTTATGGAGCTTTATTATCAGCAATAAATCCGCATAGAAAAAGAGGGGAAGACTCGTTATCGAGCTTCTCCTCTTTTCTTATGTTACCTTCTAATAATGGTGAACTGACCATTATTTATCATTTTTTGAATAATTCTTCCGATCAATGGTTTTATGGTATTTCTAGTAGGTGGTAACAACAGGAAAAACCCTAACGCATCTGTTATAAAACCGGGAGTTAATAATAATGTTCCTCCTATTAAAATACAAATACCATCCATAATTGCATTGGCTGGTGGATATCCATAGGATATATCCTCTTGTGCCTTTTTTAGAACTTCTAACCCTTGTTTTTTCGCTAACCACGCTCCTATTACACCAGTTGCGATTATTAATAGAATTGTTGGCCATACTCCAATGGTATTTCCGGAGAACACAAGTAATCCAATCTCTAATGCCGGAACAATGATAATCAGTGCAAAAAGTATACGAAACATTGCAATAACCCCCGAATGTCTTTATTACAAAATTATTCTTGTCCCACTATTATATGCTTAGAGAAACAAAAAGAGAAGGAAAGTTCATCCCTTCTCTTTAAACATTCGCTTCGTTATTTTTTACAAAACACTAGCATGACCATCGTAAATCACGCCACGTGATGCGTCTACAGTAATATCTTGCCCGTCCTTTATAAGTGTTGTAGCATTTTCTACACCTACAATTACCGGTATCCCTAAACTTAGTCCTACAACTGCTGCATGGCTTGTTAGTCCACCCTCTTCTGTAATAAGAGCAGAGGCTTTTTCAAGTGCTTGCATCATATCACGGTCCGACCCAACAGTAACAAGGATAGCTCCATCTTCCATTTTGCGATTAGCTTCCTCACCAGACTTCACAATAATAGCTTTTCCATATGCTGTTTTTCTACCAATCCCTTGTCCCTTCACGATCACATCACCAACCACATGAATTTTCATAAGGTTAGTTGTGCCTGTTTCACCGACTGGAACACCGGCAGTTATCACAACTAAGTCCCCTGGTGTAATGATACCAGATTGTAATCCTTCTTGAACAGCAATATCTAGCATCTCGTCTGTTGATGTTGCTATACTTCCTGATTGCGGATACACTCCCCACGCAAGTGCTAATCTTCTAGATGCTGAAGGTCCAGTTGTAACAGCGATGATTGGTGCCTTTGGTCTATATTTTGAAATCATTTTAGCAGTATGACCACTTTCAGTAGGTGTAATGATTGCAGAAACATCTAGGTTTAAAGCAGTATGTGCCACAGATTGACCAATTGCATCTGTAATCGTAATTCCACTTTGCTTACTACGAGTAGAAAGCATTTCACGATATTCTAATGCCGTCTCAGCACGCGAAGCAATATTATGCATTGTTTGAACTGCTTCTTGAGGGTAATTTCCAGCCGCTGTTTCTCCAGATAGCATAATTGCATCGGTTCCATCAAAGATAGCATTAGCCACATCACTTGCTTCTGCACGTGTAGGTCTAGGATTACGTTGCATTGAATCTAACATTTGAGTTGCTGTAATTACAGGTTTACCTAATGCGTTACATTTCTTGATTAACTCTTTTTGTACTAATGGTACTTCTTCTGCCGGTATCTCTACTCCTAAGTCACCACGAGCGACCATCAAACCATCTGAAACCTCAAGAATTTCATCAATATTGTCAACACCTTCTTGGTTCTCAATCTTAGGAATAATTTCAATCGTTGAGGCATTATGCTTCTCTAGAAGATCACGGATTTCAAGTACATCTGATGCACGTCTTACGAACGAAGCTGCTATAAAATCCACACCTTGTTCAATTCCAAATATAATATCATTTGTATCTTTATCAGTAATACCTGGTAGTTTTACCTGCACCCCTGGTACGTTGACACCCTTTTTATTTTTAAGGGTTCCTGTGTTTAGTATTTTCGTCGTAATCTCTTGATTTTGGTGGTCAATTGAAAGAACCTCTAGACCAATTAATCCATCATCCAATAAAATTTTTGAGCCAATATTCACATCTTCTATTAAACCAGGGTATGTAATCGAGAATTTTTCAACCGTTCCTACTAGTTCGGTCATGGAAACAATAATTGTTGAGCCCTCTTTTAATTCAATTGCACCATTTTCCATAGTATGAGTACGAATCTCTGGACCTTTGGTATCAAGAAGTATAGCAACAGTTTTACCTGTTTTTTCTGAAGCCTCACGAATGTTTTTTATTCTCGCCCCGTGCTCTTCATGGTCACCATGTGAGAAATTAAGTCTAGCCACATTTAAACCAGCCTCAATTAATTTTGTAAGCATTTCTACACTTTCACTCGCGGGACCTATTGTACATACTATTTTAGTTTTTCTCATTTTTGAACTACCTCCTCTATCAATTGTGGAAACGATTCCACACCCATTCTAAATAGACAATTCTTTTGATAATTGATACATATTTTCCTCAATCTTATGTGGTCTTTCAAGAATTTCTAGAATATCATAGTCAACCAGCTTATTACTCTCGATACCTACAGAGCGTCCACCTTTACCTTCTATTAATAACTCTACAGCGCGAGCACCTAAACGGCTAGCTAGAACTCGGTCAAATGCAGTTGGTGATCCACCACGTTGAATATAGCCAAGTACACTGACTCTCGTCTCTAATTGAGTTGCTTCGGTTAGTTCTTTAGCAAAGTCTACTCCACTTCCCACACCTTCAGCAACAATAATTATACTATGTTTCTTACCTCTTTCATGTCCTCTTTTTAAACGAGAAACTACATCATTCATATCATAATCAGCTTCAGGGATAAGAATTGTTTCAGCACCTCCAGCCAAACCTGACCAAAGTGCAATATCCCCAGCATGTCGACCCATAACTTCAATAACATATGTACGTTCATGAGATGTAGCAGTGTCGCGGATTTTATCAATTGCATCAATTACTGTATTAAGCGCTGTATCAAAACCAATCGTAAAATCAGTTCCTGGAATATCATTATCAATTGTGCCAGGTACACCAACACAAGGAAATCCATGTTCTGTTAGTTTTTTTGCGCCACGGTAAGAACCGTCTCCACCAATTACAACTAGCCCTTCTATACCAAGGCTTTTTAATTGTTCAATTCCTTTTTGTTGCCCCTCATCTGTTTTAAACTCTTCAGATCGGGATGTATATAGCATAGTACCACCACGATGGATTATATCACCTACGGAACCAAGTTCAAGCTTTTTAATCTGACCGTTTATTAATCCTTGGTACCCCTGGAAAACACCATATACTTCAATATTATGAAAAATTGCTTTACGTACAACAGCCCTAATTGCTGCATTCATTCCTGGCGAATCTCCACCACTAGTTAGTACACCAATTTTTTTCATAGTCTCACCTCAGGTTAATTTAGTTCGATATGTTATATTCCTTTTTGCATTCATATGAGTGCATTGTTACTATTTCAATGTTTAACATACCATGAAGAATTATTGAAGACAATAGAGTGATAAATGAATACATAGAAAACTATGTGTCAAATTTACAACAATAAAGTGCAGAGTAGTCGAGAATGTTTTTATACTTATTTATTGTTTCTTTAATGAAAGATAATATTCTTAAGTATCAAAACCAAAAGAACGTGCCCCGATAATGGATTAGCACGTTCTTGGCTATTTACTGTACACCTATATAATCATTCGTACTTTGAAACTCACCAATCGATTTAAACTTTTCATAACGATGTTTAACTAATTCAACTTTCCCCATTTTAGTTAAGAATGAAAGGGACTCTCTCAATACACGGTCAATATGTGCAGTTTGTGTTTCAACATCCTTATGAGCTCCACCTTTAACCTCAGGGATAATCTCATCAATTACTCCAAGCTCTTTTAAATCTGGAGCTGTAATTTTCATCGTCTCTGCTGCTTTTTTTGCTAAACTAGCATCTTTCCAAAGTAATGCAGCTGCACCTTCTGGGGAAATAACAGAATAAGTAGAATTCTCTAGCATATGTATATGATTCCCAACGCCTAACGCTAAAGCTCCACCGCTTCCTCCTTCACCTATTACAATGCACACAATTGGAACAGTGAGACCAGCCATTTCAAATAGGTTCTTAGCTATCGCTTCACTTTGACCACGCTCTTCTGCTGCCTTCCCAGGATATGCACCCTTAGTATCAATAAAACAAATGATTGGGCGGTTAAATTTTTCCGCTTGCTTCATTAAACGAAGAGCCTTACGATACCCCTCTGGGTGAGGCATTCCAAAATTACGTCGAATGTTTTCTTTCGTGTCTTTCCCACGTTGGTGACCAATTATTGTAACAGGAAGACCATGATATTTTGCAATTCCACTAACAATTGCTTCATCATCTCCATAATAGCGATCCCCATGACATTCTAAAAAATTTGTAAACAGTCGCTTGATATAGTCGAGAGAGGTAGGACGTTCTGGATGTCGTGCTATTTGAACTCTGTCCCAAGGCTTTATGTTTCCATAAATCTCGTTTTCTAATTTTGCTAGTCTTCCTTCAAGCTTCTCTAACTCATCCGTTAAATCTAAATCTGTACTTTTCGTAAACTCTCTTAACTCTGAGATTTTTTTTCTTAATTCTATAACCGGACGTTCGAATTCCAATTCTCCTACCAATTCAGTTCACCTCCAGGTTGGTGTATATCTAGTACATTAGCAAGTGTTTCTTTCAGGTCCTGACGATGAACAACTGCATCCAATTGTCCATGCTTAAGAAGAAACTCTGCAGTTTGAAAATCAGAAGGTAGATCTTCACGAATCGTTTGTTCAATAATTCTTCTACCCGCAAATCCTATTAATGCACCGGGTTCTGCAAAATTATAATCTCCTAAAGAGGCAAAACTAGCAGAAACTCCACCTGTTGTTGGATGAGTCATCACTGAAATGATTAATCCACCCTTGTCACTATGCATTTTCAGTGCTGAACTTGTTTTCGCCATCTGCATTAAGCTCAAAACACCTTCCTGCATTCTCGCTCCGCCTGAAGCTGTAAAGATAATAAAAGGAACACCTAATTCTGATGCTTTTTCAATGGCCCTCGTAATTTTTTCGCCTACTACTGACCCCATGCTCCCCATTCTAAAGCTTGAGTCCATAATGGCAACAACTGTTTTGTAACCATTGATTTTACCTTCTCCCGTTACAACAGCCTCATTAATTCTAGCTTTTTTTCTATCTTTTTCAAGTTTCTCAAGATAATCAGGGAATCCTAGTGGATTCTGAGATAGCAATTCTCTATCATATTCTGTAAATGAACCTTCATCTAGTAAACTTTGGAGTCTATCATGTGAAGTCATCATATGATGATGATCACAATTCATACACACTCGCAAATTTTTATTTAATTCCTTAGTATACATGATCTTCTTGCAGTTTGGACATTTTGTCATTATTCCTTCAGGTACATCTTGCTTTGCCTGTTCAGATGGAATAGAAGCATACTTTTTCTTCTTTACAAAGATATCTTTTAACAAGCATAAACCTCCCTTACTTAATAGCAACTCTACAGTTTACGGACTATATAGAGACAATAGAACGAGTATATCTTCGTTCCCGTTCCCTTCTACTGTAACGAAACAAGCCCAAACATTTTGTTGAAACATGTCATACGTTATTCGACAATTTCTTTAATTGCGAGCTTTTCATAGATATGTAATGCTTTTTCCACATTTTTCGTTGAAAAAGCATCAAGTAGTTCTTGATAAAGTGATTTATTATTTTTAGTAGGGTCTTGGACTTGTAGCACCATGAAATATTCACTAATCACTTGCCAAAGTCGTAAAAACAAACTATTATTTATTCCCTTTACTACTCCACTAAAGAACTCCTGACGTGTAAATTCTGTCATATTAATAAGTTCATTAAGACTTTGTAACTGCTTCGCACTCATTCTCTCGCAGGCTAAAACAATACTATCACGTTCAATTAAATACTTTGTTTCAATTAAATCTTTTTTAACTTTTACATCCTCTAATATATACGAGCCTAATATTTGAACAAGCTGGTGGTCTCCAAAATTTTTTAAAAAAGTGCCTTCTCCTCTTCTTGTCTCAATAATACCTAGGAGCTCCAGAGAACGTAATGCTTCTCGTACAGAAGATCTTCCAGCCTTTAAGCGTTCGGATAGCTCTCGTTCGGACGGAATTTTATCTCCTGCAACAAGTCCGTCTGCCACAATGATAGAACGTATCTGCTTTAATATTTCAATATATACCTTCGAATTTGAAGAGGTCACCTTCTTGAATCACTCGCCTTTACCTATAATAGATAATTTACGTGTTTTTTCTGCTACATCTTCAGGGTCTACTACTATTCTGGCAACTCCTGTTTCCATTGCAGCTTTTGCTACTCCTGCAGCAACTGCCGGAGCAACACGTGCATCGAATGGAGCAGGAATAACATAATCCGGACTTAATTCTTCCTCAGAAACTAAGCTCGCAATTGCTTCAACAGCAGCAATTTTCATTTGTTCATTAATATGAGTTGCACGAACATCGAGTGCACCTCTAAAAATACCTGGAAACGCCAAAACATTATTTACTTGGTTTGGGAAGTCTGAACGACCTGTCCCCACAACTTTAGCCCCTGCTGCCTTAGCTTCTTCTGGCATAATTTCAGGATTTGGATTAGCCATTGCAAAAATGACTGGGTCCGGATTCATACTAGAAACCATTTCTGCAGTAAGTGCTCCTTCCACAGAAACCCCGATAAATACATCTGCATCCTTTATTACATCTTGCAGAGAACCTTCCGCTCTTGCATTGTTTGTATATTTAGCTACTTCTTCTTTAACCGAATTCATTCCGTATGGTCTACCTTCGTAGATAGCCCCTTTTGTATCACACATAATAATATCTCTCACACCATAACGATACAAAAGCTTTATAATAGCTATCCCTGCTGCACCAGCACCATTTGCTACTACTTTAATTTCAGACATCTTTTTATTAACTAATTTTAAAGCATTTACTAGACCAGCAACCGTAACGATAGCAGTACCATGCTGATCATCATGGAAAATTGGAATATTTGTTTCTTTTTTCAATCGTTCTTCAATGACAAAGCAGTTAGGAGCAGCTATATCTTCTAAATTCACACCACCAAATGTGGGTTCTAGTAATTTAACAGTTTCTACAATTTTATCTATGTCTGTAGTATTTAAACAAATTGGAAATGCATCAACACCAGCAAAGCTCTTAAACAACACAGCTTTACCTTCCATAACCGGTAGAGCTGCCTCTGGTCCAATGTTACCAAGGCCTAACACGGCAGTTCCATCAGAAACAACGGCTACCATATTACCTTTCATTGTATAATCATAAACCTTATTTTTATCATCATAGATTGCTTTACAAGGCTCGGCCACTCCAGGTGAGTAAGCTAAACTTAAATCCTTTGCATTTCTAACAGGAACTTTTGATTTTGATTCTAACTTCCCTTTATTTACTAGGTGCATATGTAATGCTTCTTCACGTAGGGTCATTATTTTCACTCCTTATAGTTTAAAAAGGTAAAATTATGCCGAAGTTTCATTTCTAGCCAAACAATAATATATTCAAAAGTGGTCAGACCACACTAACACCTTTACAATATAACATAATTTTGTCTTATGTAAAGATTAATGTTTTTTTAATACAACATTTTTTTCTCCTACTAATTCCTTTAGCCTACTAAGGCACTCTTCCGTACTATTTATCCAACTATCCTCCTGTAGCTTGTATGTTTTTTTCTCATCCACATAGTAGATAATGACAGGCGTTGAACCATGGTGCTTTTTTAAAATAGCATGTATTTTTTGTATAGTAGAACCTTCTTTATGAATGGGTTCTATTTTAAGATACAACGAGGATGAGCTTTCTTTCATTGACTTTAGTTCATCAATAGATAATACATTTTTTACGATTAACTGTAACCTTTGATCCCTTAACTCAACCTTGCCTTCAACTAGTAGTACTGTACCTTTTTGTAGCTTGGTAGAAAACTTTCGATATATAGTTGGGAAAGTAACGGCTTCAATCTCTCCTGATTCATCACTGAGTGTTAAGAAAGCCATGACCTCCCCTTTTTTTGTTCGAATGGTTCGTTCATTTGTTATATAAACTCCAACCTTCACAGATGAATCAAATTTGGATGGAGCTAGCTCCACAATTGGTTTCGCAATCATCTTTTTAAATAGTGGTTCGTAAGGAGTAGTAGGATGACTTGATAAATAGAATCCAAGTGCTTCTTTTTCAAACTTCAGTTTAGCTTCCGGAGAAAACGGATCAACTTTTATATATTTAGGCTTTAGATTAAATTCATCATTCATAAATAGGTCGAATTGTCCATCTTCACTAGGACGAACTAATTCAGCATGTTCCATCGCCAAATCCAATGATGCTAATAAATTTGCGCGATCCTCCCCAAATTCGTCAAAAGCACCTGAAGAAATTAACATTTCAAGTGTTTTTCTATTCACATTTTTTATCGATGTTCTCATACAGAAATCAAAAAGATCACTAAATCTTTTTTGTTTTCTTACCTGTAGTATCTCTCTTAGTGCAGCAACTCCTACTCCTTTAATTGCTGCTAAACTAAATCGAATAGAACCTTTCTCCACTGTAAATGGAAAACTACTACTGTTAATAGAGGGAGGTAGTAGTTTAATACCTTTTTGTTTTGCTTCTCTACTGTACTGAAAGATTTTATCTTCATTACCTATCACACTTGTAAGTAACGCTGCCGTAAAATAGAGTGGGTAGTTTGCTTTTAAATAGGCTAATTGATAAGAAATGATACTGTATGCAACAGCATGACTCCTATTAAAACCATAATTTGCAAATCTGACAATTAGATCATAGGTTGAATGGGATGTTTCTAGGGTATAACCCTTATTTAAGCAGCCCTTTACAAAGTGTTCCCTTTCTTCGTCAAGAACTTCTTTCTTCTTTTTGCTAACAGCCCTTCGTAATAGATCAGCTTCACCCAATGAAAAACCAGCCATAGTAGCTGCAATTTGCATGATTTGTTCCTGGTAAACAATTACACCAAAAGTAGTGTGTAATATTTCTTTCAAGTCTTCATGAGGATAGACAATCTGTTCACGCCCATGTTTTCGTTCTATATAAGTTGGAATATTCTCCATTGGACCAGGACGATAGAGTGCATTTACAGCTACAATGTCTTCTATGTTAGTCGGTTCAAGATTTTCAAGTACTTTTCTCATACCACCTGATTCCAATTGAAAAATTCCAGTAGTATCCCCGCTACTCAATAGTTCGTATGTTTTAGTATCATTAAAAGGTATATTGTTTAATTGGATCTTTTTCCCTGTATCTTTTCGAATGTAGGATAGAATATTGTCCAAAATCGTTAAATTACGCAAGCCGAGGAAATCCATTTTTAACAACCCTAATTCCTCAAGGATGTCCATTGAATATTGCGTAAGATAGGTTTCGTTGTGTCCCTCTTGAACTGGCACTAAGTTAGTAAGCGGTTCTTCACTAATAACAACACCTGCAGCATGTGTGGACGTATGTCTAGGAAGACCTTCTAGTTTTATGGCAGTCTCATATAGTCTTTTACCAAGTTCTGAAGTACTAATATACTCGCGTAAAGAGTTTGATTCTTTAAATGCCTGTTTTAGTGTAATACCTAAACTTGATGGAATTTGCTTTGATATATAATCGGCTTCCTTCGGTGAAATTCCCATAACTCGTCCAACATCTCGAAGAACTGCCCTTGCCGCTAATGTTCCAAATGTAATAATTTGAGCCACATGTAGTTGACCATATTTTTTAGAAACATAGGCTATGACTTCATCTCGTCGATTGTCAGGAAAATCAATATCAATATCAGGCATGGAGATTCTCTCTGGATTTAAAAATCTTTCAAATAATAACTGATACTTTATAGGATCCACATCTGTAATATTAAGCACATAAGCAACTAAAGACCCTGCTGCAGAACCCCTACCAGGTCCAGTTAATATCCCATTTGAATGAGCAAACTTCATGAAATCCCAAACAATTAAAAAGTAATCGCTAAACTTCATAGATTTAATAACATCTAGTTCATATGTAAGTCTCTCCAGATACTCATTTAAACGGATATCCCCTTCGAATCTTACCTTTAGTCCCTCTAAACATATTTTTTCTAGGTAATCACTCGAACTTTCATTCGCTGGAGTAGGATACTTCGGTAATGCTATTTTTCCTAACTCTATTTCTACATTACATCTTGTAGAAATATTCAGGGTTTCTTCAAGTATCTCCGGAATACTCCGAAATAACTCTACCATATTGGATATAGGTTTCATGTAATATTGGTCACTAGGTAGTTTAATTCGATCATCATCTGAAAGTTTATTACTATTCTTAATTGCTAAGAGACACTCATGTGCAAAAGAGTCCTCTCTATTTAAATAATAGACATCATTTGTTGCTACAAGCTTTACCATTAACTCCTTAGAAAGTTCCATTAGTCTTTTATTTAACATTTGCTGTTCGTTTAATCCATGGTCCTGAATCGATAAATAGAAATTCTCTAAACCAAAGATATTCTTATAGGTATTGATTACTCTTTTAGCTACATCATCATTTTCATTTAAGATGGATTGTTCAATTTCACCTACTCGTCCAGGTGAAATGGCTAATAAACCTTTACTATAATATGGTAGCCACTTCTTAGGCATACCAGATTTCGATTTTGATTGAACAATACTACTAATTTTTAAAAGGTTTTGGTACCCCTCATTGTTGATAGCAAGCAATACTAGAGGAAAAGCTTGTGTTAGCGTTTCTTCACTATCTAACTGATCACCAATAATGGACACCGTTAATCCAATAATCGGTTTAATGTTTTGTTTTTTACACTCCTTAAAAAAAGGGACTGCTCCGTACATCACATTTTCATCTGTTAAAGCGAGTGCCTTATAACCAAGTGCCTTTGCTTTACTTACAAGGTCTTCTATTTTTGACGGACTATTTAATAAACTATACGCACTTCTAACTTGAAGATGTACAAAGGACACTAGCTACCCCACCTTTTTAAAATTTATAACAATTCATCCTTTAACTTCACATAAAATAGGATAATGGAATCTATATAGGTGGTTATTCGCTAGAATTCACTCGCTTTCCGCGGGAGGAATATTGAAAAAGCCATACTGCCGTCTTTTTCAAAAGGCGATTCCTCTTCGGGCGGTCCGGGAGCCTCCTCGGCGCTATGCGCCTGGGGGTCTCCCTTTAACGCGCTTCTCCCGCAGGAGTCTCGTGAATTCTAGCGAATAACCTTACTCTGAAAGTAGGTTAATAATAAAATAAATTTATTTATTTATTTATTTATTTATTTATTTACACTTACCATTAAGATAACTTTTTATTTTTCAATTCACTTTAGTAAAGATTGTTAGTGGATTGGAGCGGAAGGCACTTGACTCCAGCGTGACGAAGAGGGAAGTATGAGACCCCACAGGTGCATAGCACCGAGGAGGCTCATATTCCTCCCGCGGAAAGCAAGTGACTGCAGCGGAAAGGAACGGACAAAGTTCAACTTTCAAAAACAATAATTGCTGTGAATCAAATCTATTATCTTTTTTAATTATAGAACTAATGAAATTAAGTGACAAATAAATATGAACTTCGTTTTATTTCCTTAGTTCACTCAGAGATAAACATAACTAGTCATGATTGTCCATATATATAACTAACATTTGTTTTTTCGTTTATTCTGTTTTAAGGAGATGGTTTTGTTGGATCTCAATGATGGTTTTATTCCAGCATTTATTCAGAGCTATTTTATCGCGCTTGGCGTTTTATTAGGAGGAGCGCTGATTGGTGGAATTGGAGCTTTTTTATCAGGGGATGCCCCGTTGACTTATATTTTTAAATTTGCGGGTAAATTAAAAATCTGGGCGTTAGTTGCTGCCATTGGTGGAACATTTGATGCATTTAACAGTTTCGAGCGAGGAATTCTTGAAGGACAAACGAAAGATATTTTCAAACAAAGTCTTCTAATCATTTCAGCGATGGGTGGAGCACAAACCGGTTGGATGATTATACAGTGGTTTACCCAGGAGCATGTATCATAATGAGAATACCACCTTATTACAAAGAACCAGGATGGCAACGTTTTTTTGCAGGAGTATTCATGGGTGCATTGATAAGCTGGTTCGTATTCTTGTATATGTACGGAGTCCTACAGGAAAAACAAATCCACCTTCTAGAGGAACAAAAAGCTACTATAGATGAATTAAAAGATCAAAAAAGTTTACTATTAGAAGACTATGAAAAGTTAAATGAGCAAAATAAAAGCAAACTTAAAATCCAAGAAATTAAAATTGAATTCTTGGATACAAAGAAAACTGAGCTTGCCGGCCTAACCATCCACCAATTAAAAACAGCGGTTAAAAAAGACCTTAATCACCTTATTGCGAAAGACATTGAAACAGTCTCAAGAAATAAAGAACTACTACGCCAAACCATAGAAAATAAGGCTTATAATATTGATGATAAAAATTATCGCCTACAAGTGTATACCATATATTTTGATACGACAATGGAAATATTACTTAAAATTGATTTAATCTAAGTTGTTTTTGTGAACATTTTTTGAAATTTTCTAAAAATTACTGGCATTTCTCACTCCCTATGTATAAAATAGAACTAACAAAGGCTTATGTCATGGATGTTCTTAACTAAACTATAGGGGAGATGAGTCATGAAAATTATTAACCGCCGGAAAATTGTACAGGAAAAGCTTGACCTAATTAAAGCGGGATATTCTGCTTATGCAGAATCATTTGAGATTGTTACCCTTTTAAAAAAGGAAATTCAAGCTCTCAACCTACAAGTTCACGAAGATATTACCAATGTAGGGTCATGGTTTATTCCTGAAAAGGTAAAGTAATAAACAGACCTCATATCTACATTTATCCATATTTAGTATAAAAAAGTCGCTAAAAGGGCGACTTTTTAATTATTAACACAGATTTCCTCTAGGTCCCTAATAACTTGCTCCGCTTCATCCCATGAATAAATTGAGGCCCCTGCCGCCAATGGATGTCCGCCTCCCTTATACCGCTTAGCCACTTGATTTATAACAGGTCCTTTTGAGCGTAATCTTACTCTGATTTGGTCTTCCTCTTCTACAAAAAAGACCCAAGCCTTAATTCCTTCAATATTTCCTAAAATACTTACAAGTTGAGAAGCTTCTGTTGGTTGTACTTTATATTTTTTTAGCATTTCGTTCTTAATTATCACTGATGCCACACCTTTGGGAGAAAGTGTGAAATTCTGCAATATATAACCACTTAATGAAGCTACATTCTGCTTGGTACTGTAAAGACTATCATATAGGTCGGAAAATGAAAAATTATAATCCACTAATTCTCCAGCATATTTGAACGTTTTGGGGTTCGTACTAGGAAATAGAAACCTCCCCGTATCACCTATGATACCAGCATAGATTAATCTTGCTGCATTTGAATTTAAAAAAAGACCTTGTTCTTTTCCATGCAAATATAGTTCATAGATCATTTCACTTGAAGAGCTCGCATCTGTATCTACCCAAATTATATCTCCATACTGATCGTCATTTGGATGATGGTCAATTTTAATTAATAGCTCCCCTAAACCATAACGTTGGTCACAAATTCGTTCTTGGTTAGCTGTATCACAAACAATTACTAAAGCACCTTCATACTGTTTATCCGAAATAAGATCCATTTCGTTTAAAAATCTTAGTGAGTCTTCATCTTCTCCAGCTAAAAGAACGTTCTTACTCGGATATGATGCTTTTAGCATCTCTGCTAATCCACCCTGGGAACCATATGCATCAGGATCCGGGCGCACATGACGATGAATAATGATTGTATCATACTGGTTAATAGCTTCTATAATTTTATCTTTCATTTTGCGCTCCTTTAAAAATCTTTTTCTAAAATTTACCTATATTCATTATAAAATAAGAAAATAGCATTGTGTAATAAATTCTGTTCAAAAAGCTGTCAAATTATTGTGGGTGGAATTCTAGCGAATATGTATGTAAAATAAGGATAGGTTGTACTATCAAGGAGGATTTCGAAAATGCCTATTTTTGTTATACTTATTGTGATTTCACTATCTTTTTATATCTTCTATAAAGCTAAATATTTCCGTACAAAGCGTCCGGTTGAAAAGCGATGGGTATCCGCCAAATCAAGTATTGCTTTAGGATTATTTGTATTATTCTTTGCACTTAACCAATTTTTCCTTCATACCTCAACTGTTTCTACCCTTGTAGGAATTGTATTTTTACTTGTAGGTGGAGGTAGTATCTGGGCTGGATATAAAGCTTATAAACACTATTTACCGTTAGCAATAGAAGAAGCAAATCAAGCTAAATAGAGTATATAAAAAAGGGACGGAACAGTCCCTTTTTTTGTACAGTGATTTACAATTTACCGATCGATAATCTGAACCATCATTAAGGCCTTGCCTACAACAACACCTTCATTATAGACCTCAACGTCTACCTTACCAAATTTCCTACCAACCTCGAGAACCTTTGGCTTAATATCAATCATACTATCAATTTGAACGGGCTTTATAAAATAAATGGTAATATTTTCGATTACTAAGTCTCCTTTTTTATAGGAGCGCAATACCCTATTGGCAGCTTCAGTTACAATAGTTGTAAAAACACCATATGAAATTGTACCTAGATAGTTTGTCATTTGTGGTGACACTTCACAACGATATACCACTTCATCTTTTTTATCTCCAACAATTTCGACAAATCGATTTGTTACTATATCATCAATCGTATCCCCAACCTGTGGCTGCCTTCCTATCATCTGAAGTGCTTTTAAAACATCCTGGCGACTAATCAATCCTTGCAATTTATTTCCTTGGTCTACTACGGGTAGGACTTCAATTCCTTCCCACACCATCATATGAGATGCTGATGCAACCGAGGTCTTTTCAAGAGCAGTCATCGGATGTTTAGTCATTACCTTCTCAATCGAAGTAGAATGTTCTTGACCAATAATATCTTTACCTGAAACAATCCCAACTACCTTTAATTGTTGGTCTACAACTGGGAACCGGCTATGACCAGTCTTTACATTTAACTCAAACCAACTACCCACATTATCTTGATTTGATAAGTAAACAGTAGATTCAAGAGGTGTTAATATATCCTCAACTAATACAATCTCTTTCTTGATTAATTGGTCATAAATAGCACGATTAATCATCGTTGCAACTGTAAACGTATCATAAGTACTAGAAATAATCGGTAACTGTAATTCATCTGCCAGCTTTTTCACATGATCTTCTGTATCAAATCCACCTGTAATCAACACAGCTGCACCAGCTTTTAAGGCTAACTCGTGGGCATTTGTTCTATTACCAACGATTAGTAAATTTCCTGCTCCAGTGTAGCGCATCATTGCTTCAAGCTTCATTGCACCAATTACAAATTTATTTAATGTTTTATGTAAACCTGCTCGTCCGCCTAAAACCTGACCATCCACAATGTTAACAACTTCAGCAAATGTTAACTTCTCGATATTTTCCTTTTTCTTTTTTTCAATCCGTATCGTCCCAACACGCTCAATCGTACTAACATATCCTTTATTCTCAGCATCCTTAATTGCACGATATGCGGTACCCTCACTGACTTTCATATCTTTTGCAATTTGTCGAACTGATATTTTTTCACCGATTGGTAAGCTGTCAATATGTTCTAATATTTGCTCATGTTTTGTAGCCAAGTTTCTCACCCTTTAATGTAGCCATAATCTATCTAGTTTTATTATAAGGGTGAAAAATTTTTTATTCAATGTTACCTACTGATATTGACGGAGCCTACGTCGGTTTTGTGTCATTTTATTAACTTTGTAAGATTTTGCTTTGTTCTTTTTTGGAGAATATAACAGTCCTGCTAAATTACCGCCAATCACCATAAGTGCAAATAAAATCCATGCAGCTGAAAAAATACCTTCTAACCCTCCGGCATTAATAGACAATCTAGGTAACCCATAATATAGTAGAACACCACAGATAAGTAAACAGAGTAGTAATCTATTTTTCATATTCTTCCCCCTTCAGATATGCTTGTTTCATTTTATGCATAGGAGAAAAAAAAAGAAGTACATCTGTTAAATAGAGTACTTCTTTCTAAGATTATTTATAAGTTAATGCCCTCTCCTGGTGTGAGAACAAGACCTACACCCTTATTTAGTTTTTCCACAAACCTGTCTGGATCCTGTTCTATAACTGGAAAGGTATTGTAGTGAATAGGAACTACCTTATTAGCATTTAACCATTCGGCAGCAAGCACTGCATCCTTAGGCCCCATTGTAAAATTATCACCAATTGGTAAGAAGGCAACATCAATAGCATTGCGCTCACCTATTAGCTTTAAATCTGAGAATAAGGCCGTATCACCTGCATGATAAATTGTTTTACCCTCAGAAGTGAAGAGAATACCACTCGGCATACCAGTATAGATAATTTCTTTAGTCTCATAATTTGTATAGCTTGATCCGTGAAAAGCAGGAGTCAATTTGACTGTTCCAAATTCAAATTCATGCTTTCCACCAATATGCATTGGGTGTACATTTACCCCTTGCCAGCCAATAAATTCAGCTAACTCAAAAGGAGCAACAACAAGTGCATTATTTTTCTTCGCAAGCTCAACTGTGTCTCCAACATGATCATTGTGTCCATGAGTTAAAAGAATCACATCAACCTTTAGATTAGTAGCATCTAAGTCAGTTGAATTATTCCCAGTGATAAATGGGTCAATAATTATTGTTTTGTTATTAGTTTCTATTTTTACAACTGAATGTCCATGATAAGATACTTTCATTTTATCTCCTCCATTTTATATGTATTAGACTAAGGTAAACCTATGTTGATTTACACACCATGTTGATTTCTGCTGCAGGCACGAGACTCCTGCGGGAGAAGCGAGTCAATGTGAGACCCCACAGGCGCAACGCGCCGAGGAGGCTCACGGACCGCCCGCGGAAAGCGAGTGTCTGCAGCAGAAATCAACAGTTAAGATTACAAACACATATTTTTAGTTAATATTCTATCAATTTCATAAAAATTCCTGCAACATTACAAACTCTATATTTCCCCTTATAAAATCAAATAAACATGTACTTATAGATTTACATTTGGTTTAGTAGTTGCTACTCTAAGTTTAGGAACACTAAATACATAATAAGGTGGGTAACGTATGAAGCATAGAATTGAAGAGTTATCAAACTGGTTACAGCAAGAGGATATTACGATGGGCTTTTTAACATCAACGGCTAATGTCTTTTATTTAAGTGGGTTTTATACTAACCCCCATGAAAGATTATTAGGATTATGTGTATTTCAAGACCAAGAACCAATTTTAATCTGCCCAAATATGGAGGTTTCTCAAGCCCGCTCAAAAGGTTGGGAATATGAGATTATTGGTTATAGTGATACTGATAATCCTTGGAATATGATCCAGGCTTCATTAAACAAACGTAATATTACCCCTTCCAAAATAGCTGTAGAAAAAGAACACATGAATATTGAACGTTATGAAAAGTTACAGGAGCTATTCGGTAACCCTATATTTGTAGCTGCAGAAGAAAAGATGCACCTCTTACGTATGGTTAAGGATGAGAAGGAAGCAGCTATTTTAAGACAGGCAGCTGAGTTAGCAGACTTCGGTGTTGAAGTAGGCGTTAATGCTATCGCAGAAGGAAAACCTGAGCTCGAGATATTAGCTACGATTGAGTATGAACTAAAGAAAAAAGGGATAAACCAAATGTCGTTTGCAACCATGGTGTTGACTGGCCTTAAAACAGCTGCTCCACATGGAAAGCCTGGGTTAGATCTAGTCCAAAAAGGGGATTTAGTTCTATTTGACCTTGGGGTTGTTTTAGATGGATATTGTTCTGATATTACTAGAACAGTTGCATTTGGATCTATTAACGAAAAGCAGAAGGAAATCTATGAGACTGTATTACGAGCTCAAAAGGCAGCTTTAGAAGCAAGTAAGCCGGGAGTTGCAATTGGCTCTATTGACACAATTGCTCGTGATATCATCACAGAAGCTGGCTTCGGTGAGTACTTCACACATCGAATTGGTCATGGATTAGGAATAGATGTCCATGAATTCCCATCAATGAATGCAACGAATACAATGCTTCTTCAACAAGGGATGTCTTACACTGTTGAACCAGGAATTTATGTGCCGTCTATCGGAGGCGTTCGAATCGAAGACGATCTCTTAATCACAGAAGATGGGGTAGAAATATTAACAAGCTATCCAAAAGAATTACAGATAATTTAATAGATATAGTAAAATGGCCCTTTCCTCATTATAGGAAAGGGCCATTGCTTTTAATTTGATAATGATTTTTGCTCCGTATTTGTCTCTATTTTTTCAAATTGATCACACATATAATCAAATAATTTATGATTAAAGTTTTCTTGATTTCGAATATATCCTGATAATATTTGGTATCTTTCTTCCTGTTGTCTCAGGTAGTCTAAGAGGTTATTTAGGACCTGTTTTTGTTCCTCAATAAACTCCATTAATTCAATATCATCTTCCTTATGCCTTAATAACTCCTCTGAGAATTTCTTTTGCATGCCTTCGTGATTTTCAACATTATTGATTAGTTGACTATACATTCTAGCTTGCTCTAGCACTTTTTCAACTAACTCTAAATGTTCCTTTTCAAGATTATAATAGTGGAGGTGAAGTTCCTCTTGGAGGTCCTTCATTCCTTTGTACTCATCAGTAACCTCTGTGTTTAGAAGCTTCTGTTTATCGATAAAATCTAATATTGGTGACATTTTCTCCTCTTGTTCTTCTCGAATTTCCTTATCACTCTTTTTAAGACGTTTGAATCTCTTAAAGATTTTTTTATTAAATTTCTTTTGTACTTGAATAAACTTGTATAAAGGAGTCAGTTTTTCTTCTTGTTCTTTAAACTTATGGTCTGTATCACTTTTTACTTTCTGATAGTCCGCATAAATGTTTTTATTTATCTTTTCCTGTTCTTCTGAAGTTTTCTGTAATGCACCAATCTTTAATTTTAATTCATTTAACATATCATCATGTCCAAGTAAATGATTGTTTAGGTACTGTTCATTTTCGTGTACTAAGGATGACAATTGCTTGAAATGATTCGTTTGTTCGGTTATGGAATGTTCAAGTTTCTCTTTTAACTGTCCGTGTTTATTCCTTAGTTCAATTATACTATGGTTGTTTATATTTACGTTATCCGATAGTTCTTTATAAACAACAGCTTGAGATTTTATATGTTCTTTCAATACACTTGTATGATACATGTTTTGATTATTTATAGAATGATTAAAATGAGTAGGGCTAGGTCTGAATATTTGCTGATTTGAATTATTAATATAAGGTTGGGAAGTCATTTGACTCTCTCCTTTTCGGTAAAAATTTCGCAAATTATTCTTTATTTTATTGCTAAACTCTTTCTTTTGTGACTTAGACCTATAGTAAACATATGCTAATCAGAGTTTGGTTCATTATAAATTCTCAAGAAATTGTAATAAATATGAGCCATTATAAAAAATAACGGTATTTCAGTCCGCTTGGACAACATTACATTGTCTGATGGACTGGAATACCGTTATTTCCACTTTTGACCCTATTTTAGATGTGAAACCGGACTCAGTTACCGTTATTGCTTGTAAACTCGTGGAAAAGTGACTCTATTTTACCAAATACCACCCTCTCAGTCCGCGAAAGCTTCAAATATTGTAGTTTTAATCAAAATAACGGTATCTCAGTCCGCTTTGACAGTACTTACATTGCCTACCGGATTGAAATACCGTTATTTCCACTTTTGACCCTATTTTTGATGTGAAA
This sequence comes from Cytobacillus suaedae, assembly GCA_014960805.1. Lineage (GTDB taxonomy): Bacteria > Bacillota > Bacilli > Bacillales > Bacillaceae_L > Bacillus_BV > Bacillus_BV suaedae. The sequence goes on from CP063163.1 coordinate 3,535,642, forward strand.
CCGGACTCAGATACCGTTATTGTCAGTAAACTCGTTGAAAAGTGACTCTATTTTACCAAATAACAGCCTCTCAGTCCGCGAATGCTTCAAATATAGTGATTCTAATAAAAATAACGGCATCTCAGTCCGCTTTGACAATACTTACATTGCCTGCAGGACTGTGATACCGTTATGAACCCTAGTTTGACCTAGAGCAAAAATTAACCTAATAAAGTTCTTGCATCTGAATATGCAAGTTCGTGCGATTCAGCAACAGCTTTGTAAGTTACGTAACCGTTTAATGTATTGATTCCTTTTAATAAAGCTTCATTGTCTAAACATGCTTGCTTGTACCCTTTGTTTGCAATTTGAATTGCATATGGCACAGTTACATTTGTTAAAGCAATTGTAGAAGTACGAGGTACAGCACCTGGCATATTTGCTACTGCATAGTGTACTACATCATGTTTTACATAAGTTGGATCATCATGAGTAGTGATACGGTCAGTTGTTTCAAAGATACCACCTTGGTCAATCGCAATATCCACGATTACTGAGCCTGGCACCATTGTTTTCACCATATCTTCAGTAACAAGCTTAGGTGCTCTTGCTCCTGGAATTAAAACTGCACCAATAACTAAGTCAGATTGGGCAACAGCTTCAGCAATGTTTAATGGATTTGACATTAACGTTGTAATGTCTTTTCCAAAAATATCATCAAGCTGACGTAAACGCTCTGGGTTTAAGTCAATGATTGTAACTTGTGCACCTAAACCAATTGCCATTTTAGCAGCATTTGTTCCAGCTACACCCCCACCGATGATTGTAACTTTTCCACGACTAACGCCTGGAACACCAGCAAGTAAAATCCCTTTTCCACCCTTTGGCTTTTCAAGGAATTGAGCACCTAGCTGTGATGACATTCTTCCTGCAACCTCACTCATAGGTGTTAATAAAGGCAGTGACCCGTTAGGTAGTTGAACTGTCTCATATGCAATTCCAACTACTTTGTTATCAATTAATGCCTTTGTTAACTCAGGTTCTGGAGCTAAGTGTAAATATGTAAATAAAATTAATCCTTCACGGAAATATTGATATTCAGATGGAAGTGGCTCTTTTACTTTCATAACCATGTCCATTGACCAAGCTTCAGCAGCAGTATCTACAATTCTAGCTCCTGCAATTACATAATCTTCGTCAGTAAAAAGAGACCCAACACCCGCATTTGTTTCAATAAATACTTCGTGTCCAGATGTAACAAGGTTCACAACCCCAGCAGGTGTCATCGCAACACGATTTTCATTATTTTTTATCTCTCTAGGTACACCAATACGCATTAAGTAATTCCTCCTACAAATTTATAATTTCAGTAACTAAACCATTATGTAAAATAACATACTAAAACGGCCCAACTTGAGGATTTTAGTATATCCTTAAATCTAAAAACCTAAAGTAAAGAGCTAATAACGTCTTTACTATATCACCAATCTTCATATTGTTAAACAATTTTCTTCACTAATTGGCAAAATTTGATTTTACTGAATAATTTAATAATGTAAACCCTTTCAAACTTGTTGGGATCCATTACAAAAAGACTCTCCTATTATATGAGAGTCTATTATTCACGTTCCCATACCCAAGTATACAGATGATCATCTTGTTCTTGCCAGGAAACATCTATTCTTTCAATTGAAGAGAACCCCTTGCCTTCAAGAAATTTCACTAATTCCTCAGCTTTACTCGCCTTGCTAAGAGGAATTTCACTAAAAAGATTTGTAACCTCTTGTTTTGCTTGTAGCCCTTTCATTTCATGTTGTCCTTTCTGGAACACATATTTGAAAGGATATTTATACTCCCATTTTGTAACCGATTCCGAATCATGTACAACCACTTTAAATAAGACTGAGTCCTTCATTACCTCTGAACTATTCGAACTAAATCCAAAAAGGACGACGCAAAGTGAAAAGATAAATAAAATCCCTCTCATAAAAATCACCTCATCAATAGAATGAGGAAAAAGTTGGATTTTTATACATCTTTTGACGAAGAATATTACCCTTTTATATAGTTAAAGTAAGAGTGGATTGGAGCGGAAGGCACTTGACTCCTGCGGGAAATGATGGAAAGTCGAGACCCCGCAGGCGCTGTGCGCCGAGGAGGCTCGACTCCATCCCCGATGGGAATCCGCCCTTGAAAAAGCCGGGAGTTTGGCTTTTTCATGATTCCCCGCGGAAAGCAAGTGTCTGTAGCGGAAAGGAACGATGTTCGATATCAAAACTTAGAATAAACAACTTATGTTTTTTAATGATTATATATCTTCATCTTCACTGTTTGCTGCAACTGAATTTAATACATGGTATTGGTCTACAAAGCCACTAAAATAGGAATGATGTAATTGTTCATTCACTTCACTTGTCCCAGTTTCATCAAAGAGTAATTCTTGCATTGGTATATCCCTATCCTCCATAACCATTCATCTCCTATTGTTCACCATATTTACATTTCTTACTTAGTTTCTGCTATTTTATGGGTGTTATACTGTATATAGGAAGTATTTTGAAATATAGGGAGGTTCACTTATGAGCTTAACTTATAGAAAAATTCTTGTTGCTGTTGATGGATCAAAGGAATCTGATTGGGCATTTAAAAAGGCCATTGAAATCTCGAAACGTAACAATGCCAGCTTAGTTATTACACATATTATAGACACAAGGTCTTTTGCAACTGTTGAGGCATATGATAGGTCAATTGCATTAAGAGCAGAAAAGTTTGCAAAAGAACTAGTAGAAGATTACAAAAAACAAGCTGAGAAAGAAGATGTAAAAAACTTATATACTGTTATAGAATATGGATCTCCTAAAGTTAAAATTGCCAAAGAAATTGCCCCGAAGCATGAAATAGACTTAATTATCTGTGGTGGTTCAGGCTTAAACGCTGTGGAACGTTTTTTAATAGGAAGTGTCTCTGAAAATATTACACGTTCTGCAACCTGTGACGTTCTAATAGTTAAATCTGAAAAAGACGAACACAAATGAAAAACAAAAGCATGAAGAGTAGTCTTCATGCTTTTTGCTTTACTACCTATTTCTGTAATTCATACTTTTTGATGGTATGTCCTAGTTTACTAGTGTACAATTAAACACAGAAATCACCTCTTGGGGGTAAACTGAATGGACAAAACAATTTTCACCTTTAATGAACGATTAGGAATTCATATTCCCGTTTTATCGAAGAATTGGGATGAATATAATAAAGAAAAGCAGAATGCGGTGTTACTTCAATGGGAAAAGATTAGGGGGAGAATACCTGATCGAATTTCAGAATTAGAACGTGAGATTAATCAAAAACAAGCAGAGCTTGATAATGAAGAAGATTTCCCACGATCCTGCTTACTAAATTCTCAAATATCGGAACTAGCTTCAATTATTAATGACCTTTGGTTATGGTATAGATTGAACCAAAGTGTGTCCATGAAGGGTCATCAATAAAAATAAAGTAAGACCTAACTGTGGTATAACTAAACCAAAGTTAGGTCTTATTTTTATAGATCTTTTTTAATTTCTCTCACTACATGGCCAAGTTCGGGGATAATTAGTTTATTCATTGCCAACTTTACTGCACCTGTTGAACCTGGTGTAGAAAAAATAGCGGTATTATTTGCAACACCTGCTATTGCCCTAGATAAAATGGCAGATGAACCTATATCCTCAGTGTAACTTAACATCCTAAATAATTCCCCAAAGCCAACAATTTCTTTTGCTAGAATCTCTTGTACCGTCTCAATTGTAACATCTCTTTTGGCAATCCCAGTTCCACCATTCGTTAGAACTACATCGATATCTGGGTTTTCACAACCAGCTAATACTGCTCTTCGAATAGCCTCTTTTTCGTCTTTTACAATCTCATATTCAATGATTTTATGTTTATGCTCCAAGAGAAAGGCTATCATTGTTTTCCCGCTTTTATCGGTTTCCTCAGTTCTAGTATCACTTACTGTAATGACCTTACAGTTCACTGTAAATGGGGCTTGTTTTTTATGCTCTAGTGAACTCATAAAGATAGACCTTCCTTTTCCTTTAAGTAGCGGAGTTGATAGTATTTATGTGCAAATTCAGTTACTTGTCTTGTTAACTGATAATTCATACCAGCACCAATTGCCATTCCAATTAACGGAACTCCTTGTACAATCTTTCTCCTAAAGACGATAATTAACATAGCTTTCATTAATTGTTTTAATGGATGTGCCATCCAGGATACGTCCGTGAGCTCCTCACTTCCCTCATAGAAGAAAAAGTGTTCATCTGTTCCATCTAGCTCATCAATTAGACCTTCCCAGCCTTTGTGCTGAATGGAGTTTGGCAAAGTCGCAGCATGAAACACTTTCAGAGAAGTCATCATTTCGTGTGGTGTATTCACCTCATACCCATACGTCATTGCAATTAGTTGGACCACTCGCAAATTAATAATCGTCATAGCTGGAAGGTCCGAACCAAGTAGTAACACACCGCCGGTTCCAGTCAATCCCCCCTGCGCGAAGGAATATAATCTATGCTTAGCAATTTGATGATCAGCTAGATAGATCAACTGGTCAACTGATAGGTTTTTAAGGTCACTAACATCTTCTATGTCCTTATAAAAGGTTCGGGCTGATGTAATTATTCGTTGACGGGCATCCATCTGAAGCTGAGTTCCTTGAATAGCTGCATGCAAATGAAAAAGCATGTTATCTAATTTAAGAAAAAATTCGCTCCTAACATCCTCTGGAACTAACTCAAATGCTCTTTCTAGCCATTTATTGTAGGTTGCTTCAAAGTCAGTTGGTTCATATTGATAGAGCTTTTGTTCCCATGTTTTAATATCTTCTATTACTTGTTTTTCTCTTGGCGTTAAACTCAAGCTTAAAACCTCCCGCTACCATTTTTACCTTATTATGTATTATAACATAATTAAACCTTTCACCTTCATGAGTTATATGTACAATAAAAAACCAGGTGAACTCTGAAGTTATCACCTGGTTTGGGGTTATTGAGCTAGCCTTACAACATCCCTTGCAATCATTACTTCTTCGTTAGTAGGGATTACAAGAACTTTAACAGGAGAATGTGGATAGCTAATAAACGCTTCTTCTCCTCGTACCTTGTTTAATGTAGGATCCCAGTATACTCCCATAAATTCTAAACCTCTTAATACACGAGCGCGAATTGTATCACTATTTTCGCCAATACCAGCCGTAAAGATTATTGCATCAACACCAGACATACGTGCTGCATACGAACCCAAATATTTGTGTATCCTGCTTGCAAAAACTTCTAATGCTAATTCAGCACGCTCATTTCCTTCTCCAGCTTGCTGCTCAATATCTCTTAAATCACTTGAAAAACCTGAGACACCAAGAATTCCACTCTTCTTATTCAAGACATCTAATACTTCGTCAGCAGTTTGCCCCGTTTTTTCCATAATATAAGGGATTAAAGCAGGGTCAATGTTACCAGACCTTGTTCCCATTGCCACACCAGCCAAAGGAGTAAAACCCATAGAGGTATCTATTGACTTTCCGCCTTCAATTGCTGCAATACTAGCACCATTGCCTAAGTGACAAGATATTAGGCGAAGCTGCTCCTTTGGTCGGCCAAGTAGTTGCGCTGCTCGTTCAGAAATATATTTATGGGATGTCCCATGGAATCCATACTTTCTAATACCGTATTTTTCATAATACTCATAAGGCAAGCTATAAAGGAATGATTTTTCAGGCATCGTTTGATGGAATGCAGTATCGAAGACCGCTACTGATGGAACATCTGGTAAAACTTCTTTAAAGGCCTTAATACCGGTTATATTAGCTGGATTATGTAAAGGAGCTAATTCAGATAAGTCTTCTATTTTACCAATGATCTCCTCAGTCAATAAAACAGAGTCATTAAAGATTTCGCCACCATGAACCACTCGATGGCCAATACCTTGGATTTCATTTAAGGATTCGATGATGCCAAGATCCGTTAATTTTGCAAGTAATACTTTTACGGCAACTGAATGGTCTGGAATTTCTGTGGTTTCCGTATGTTTATTTCCGTTCACTGTTATATTGAAAATGGCATTTTCTAGCCCTATACGCTCAACTAGTCCTTTTGTTACAACTTCTTCACTAGGCATTTCAAATAACTGAAACTTTAAGGAAGAGCTTCCTGCATTTATTGCAATAATTTTAGACATTATATAATCCTCCTAATCATTCTACATCCAAGGTAACTACGTATATTATCTCGGTTATTTTATGCAATATGAGTAAATTTATATCCCACCCATTTCATTTAACCATTGAGGATTACCTATTATCAATATGTAGGATAGAAAGGTGCTTTTTTTGTCAAATATATATGTCTATTAAACTGGACTAGACTCTGATTTTTCTGCTTTAAACCATTCATTTATTCTTTCGATGATATCATTCATCGCAACTTTATTTGAAAACTTAGGTAAGTCTACTAATAGAGCTTGCTTGGGAGGGGTCACATCTGTTCCCTTTTTTTGTAGGATAAAAATACTCTTAGCAGCACTTTCACTCGCAAACAGGGAAATAGGAAGTTGAATCAACCCTTGAATATAACTGTTCTCTTTTATATATTGATTTAATTTAACTGCTTGTTCAGTATTAAATAGGGTATTTGGTATTAGGAAAAGTAAATAACCTCCCTCTTTCACTTGTTTCATACTCTGCTCAATAAATAAATGGTGTGAGTATGAATGACCCTTTTCTGCCCGTAATTCAAATTTCTCTGCACCTATATCATTTGGGTAATATCCAACAGGTAAATCACTAACAACCAAGTCTACCGGTTCTATAAAAAGCTGCTCTAAGCTGTCTTGATTGAATAACTGGATTGAATGCTGTTGTAGGTTCGCACTTACATAAGCTAGCTTCAATAAAAGATCATCAATATCAACGCCAAAACCAGTTATTTCTTTATTGCTATTCTGATTTAATATAGTTGTTAGTAGATTGCCCGAACCAATAGCTGGGTCTAAAATTGTAAAGCTAGTTTTCTTTTCCATTAGTTTTGTTATTAAGTAACTAATAAATAAACCAACTGTATCAGGTGTCATTTGATGATTGGGTTGCGAGCTATTTTTCATTCCTTTTAGGATGAGCAGCTGAAACGCTTTTCTAATTTCCTCATTTGAAAACTTGTCCATTTTAATTAGATTGTACTCTTTTTCAAGTCTTTTTTTTGTAAGCTCTGAAACTTCATCTTGAAGGATTGTTTCGTGGAATAGATTTTCACCTGTTTCGGCAATAGCATCTAAATAGGAACATAAAAGTTCCTCTTGAAGTATTTCTGCTGTTTTATTAAGGGTTGTAAAAAGATGTTCTACAGGAGAGTTCACTCCGATTCCTCCTTTTAAGCTCTAATTATAAAAGTAGTAGTTTTTCACCTGAACATAGATCGTTACTTTCTGCTAAAGGCATTTGCTTTCCGCGGGGAATTATGAAAAAGCCCAACTGCCGGCTTTTTCAAGGGCGAATTCCCATCGGGGAGGAAGTCGAGCCTCCTCAACGTTCCGTCTGCGGGGTCTCGACCTTTCCTCTACTTCCCGCAGGAGTCAAACACCTTCCGCTCCAATCCACTCTCAGTAACACTATATTTAATCGCATAAATAATCAATTTGTTATAAAGAAATAAAAGGTGTCAGAGGTTGAACCCTGACACCATTTTTTCTTACATAGCTGCTTTTACTGCTTCGATTGCAGCTTCATAATTAGGGTGATTTGTTGCTTCACTTACATACTCTACATGTGTAACTTTGTCATTGCTATCCACAACAAAAACTGCACGAGCTAATAAGCGTAATTCTTTAATATGTACACCATATGCTTCACCAAAAGATAGATCACGGTGGTCAGATACTGTTTGAACATTTTCAATTCCGTTTGCTCCGCACCAACGTTTTTGAGCAAAAGGTAAATCTACACTCACTGTTAGTACCTTAACATTTCCAAGGCTTGTAGTCTCTTCGTTAAAGCGACGTGTTTGAGCATCACAAACACCTGTATCAATTGAAGGTACAACGCTAATTAAACGTACAGAACCTTTTGAATCAGCTAACGTAACTGGCGATAGATCATTAGCTAGTACAGTAAAGTCTGGTGCTGTATCTCCAACCTTCACTTCATTTCCTAATAATGTTACTGGATTATTTTTAAAAGTTATATTTGCCATTATAGTTCCTCCTACTTATTATGATATGTACAGTGTAAATCATAGCTTTATCAATGATTTATTGCAATTATAAAGTACCAAAAAACAGTAATTTTAAAGAGAAATAGCAAAAAAATAAGTTAACTGCCCAAGTAGACAGTTAACTAATTTATTAAATGTCAAAATCCTGTTTTGAAACTTGTTGTTGCCCACCTTGGTTTGATTGGTTGTTTTGTTGTCCTTGATTATTCTTTTTAAACATTTGTTGAATCTTATCTACTGCCTGTGGTGCTAGTTCAAGGATTTTTTCATATAAATGAGTACTCTCATCTAAATGTAGGAGTTTTACTCCTGATGCATTCACAATTAGGAATGCGATTGGAGTAATGGATACCCCACCACCACTTCCTCCACCAAACGGAAGCTTGGACCCACCACTTTGTTGTTGATCACCTTTGTTTTCTTGCTGTCCTGCTTGGAATTCACTACCACCTGCTGCAAAGCCAAACCCAACCTTTGAAACTGTAAGAATAACACTTCCATCTGGAGTTTCAACTGGATCGCCTATGATTGTATTTACATCAATCATTTGTTTAAGATTTTCCATTGCTGTGGTCATTAATCCTTGAATAGGATGTTCGGACATTCTTACTACCTCCTATATTAAACTGATTTGTTTTGGTTACCTGATAACATGGATAGTGGCTTTGTTTTAAACTTTGGTAATCCACCTTTCCAATATTTGACCAGTCTAATTCCTGCTAATATAGCATGCCCTATCCTAAAATGAAAAATACATGATAATTTCGTTTCAGAAATTGGAATTTGAAAGGATGGTGTGATTGAAATGGTTGGATGTACCATCAATTTCATATATTGACTTAATACTCCTATTAGTGTGCCTTTTAGGGACCATCCTAATCCAACAATTACTCCAGTTTGAGCAGCATCACCTATTCCAAGAGTTGTGTGCCAATTAAATTTGGTTATGTGTACGTGACTTAAGAATTGGCGAACAATTTTATGTATATGTACAACATGTTGTACAATCTTTGCTGTATCTTCAATACCTCGAAGGATATCTCTAGGAGTAAATTTACTTTTCCCCTTATTACTTTTGTCTGTCTGTTCACCGGCAACCTCTTCGTGCTTAAGAACAATACCTGGGGATTCTTTGTCTATTTTAATAAAAGGAACTTTAATGGTATAACGGATTATTCCGGACCAAGCGAATAGTTTAATAATGATATGGTCATCATCTCCCGCATGGTGAAGGTCAATAATCACTTTTAGTTTAGTAATTGAAACAATAATTAATAAAAATACTAGTATGCCAACGATTGTTAGTAGCCAATTCACGTAGAGTACACCACCCTTCCCTCAATCTTTCAGTATCACCTTGTACAAAAAAAATAAACCTACTAAATGTAGTAGGTTTAAATTAAACGATTATTTTTCATGTATAACTGTTGTATCTGCAAATATATCGTGAAGACCCTGTTTTTTTGGTAAAAAGGCCACTAAAATGTATCCAATAAATAAAAACTTAGATATAAACTTCCCGATAAACTCTCTAAAAAAGACAGTGGACCACTTGATTTTCTCACCATGAAGCTCGATTACTTTTAGTCCAAATATCATTTTGCCTAAGGTTTGGCTAAAGAACTTTGTCATAAGCACAAAATACAAGTAAAATGTGATGGCCGTTGCAATTGAGCTTACTGCAAACATATTTGAATCTGATAAAGGAAAATCAAAATAACGTAACACAGGATAGATTATAATACGATTAATACTTCCAATCACAATTAAATCCACTAGGTAAGCCCAAAACCTCATCCAAAATCCGGCATAAGGTACTGCAGAATTAGTTAACAACGTATTGGAGTTGTGTTGTTTGTTTACTTCATTTATTTTTTCATCATCTGATTGTACTATTGTATGATCCATCTTCCACTCCCCCTATTCAGCATATAAGTACATTAAACGTGGTGAGTTTGGCTGTGACAATATCTTCATTAACCCTGCCATTTCAAAGTCATCACTAAAGATTCTTGTTGCACCCATAGAAAAGATAGAACCAAATCCGTAATTACTTTCATATTCAACTACTCTTATATTCCCTAGATTATGATCTTTCTTCATGGCCTCAACGGCATCCTCAAAATAGCCAAGTTCATCTACTAAGTTTAGTTCTTTAGCCTGTCTACCATCATAAATGCGACCGTCTGCCACTTTCTTAACCTGAGATTCAGATAGATTACGACCTTTTGAAATAACCTCAACAAACCCCGAATACGCATTGTCAACTAAGGATTGCAAGATTTGGCGTTCTTCTTCGGTCATATCACGAGTTGGTGACATGATGTCTTTATATGGCCCACTCTTTATCGTTTGGAACTCTACCCCATATTTTTCGGCTAGTCCACCATAATTAATCCCTTGCATGATTACTCCAAGTGAACCAGTAAGAGTATCTGGAACAGCATAAATTTTATCTGCGGGAGCAGAAATATAATACCCTCCTGAAGCTGCCATTGTTCCCATCGACACATACACAGGCTTCTTTGTTTTTTCTTTGAACTCTACAAGCTTATCATGTATTTGTGCGCTTTCTACAACCCCTCCACCGGGTGAATTGACACGAACCACAATTCCTTTAACGGTGTGATCTTCCGTTGCAGACTTAATCATATCTAAAAGAGCATGATGATTATATCCAGCTGTATCAAATATAGAAGGGACGGTCTGACCCGTGTCTTGAATAACTCCATTTATATTTAACACTAAGATTTTATTTGTGCCGCTTCCTTCAATCAAAACATTTTCAATAAATTCATCTTCAGTTGCTGCAAGGAAATTTTCAGACCAACCACCAAAATCCTTAAATGCAACTGCAGTAGCAAAATTAATTATAACTGAAAAAATAAATAATCCTGCTGCAATCCCTAAAGCTGCCCAACGTTTGCCATTCATATGTATTACTCCTCCTAAATAATTTGTCACATATTATTACGAACTTGATCATTAATAGTTTCAAGAAAATGGTACACTATATTCAAAAGCTGTGAATGTAACCATTTAATACTAGCTTATTTTGGATATGAGAATCAATTAATAGTTATTGTACATCATAGTATTTAGAAAGAAAGCTTTAAGGAGGTTTATGATGCCACATCGTCGAAATATTTATTTTTTCTATAAAAAAGAACCTGAAATAATGAATGAAATTAAACCACTATTCGAGATGGCTGAAAGATATAATTTTACCATTGTTAATGATCACACCATTGCAAATATTATAGTTAGTATTGGCGGGGACGGAACTTTTCTTCAAGCTGTACGTCAAACAAATTTCCGGGACGACTGCTTATACGCAGGTATTTCCACATCTGGTTCATTAAGTATGTACTGCGACTTTCACCTTCGAGATATAGAAAAAATGATTGAGGCAATGAATCTCGAACAAATCGAAGTTAGACGCTATCCAACAATTGAAGTTCAAGTGGACAATACCGCTTCTTTTTATTGTTTAAACGAATGCTCTATTCGTTCACCCATTATTAAAACGTTTGTGATAGATGTATATATTGATGATTTACATTTTGAAACCTTTAGAGGAGACGGAATGCTTGTAGCTACTCCTACTGGAAGTACCGCTTATAATAAGTCAGTAAACGGAGCAGTAGTTGATCCACTGTTACCATGTTTGCAAATTAGTGAACTAGCTTCTTTAAATACGAGCCAATATCGTACGTTAGGTTCCTCATTTATCCTTAGCGGTTCTAGAAAGTTAAAACTTCGAGTGGTCCAAGACGGAAATGATTTTCCAATCATCGGCATGGATAATGAGGCGGTCAGCATTCGCCATGTAGATCAAATTGATGTAAGTCTTAGCGACAAAGTTATTAAGATGGTTAAGTTAAAAGATAATTCATTCTGGGAAAAAGTGAAAAGGATCTTTTTGTAATAGCCACACCAAAACAGACAGCCAAAAATATCATGGCTGTCTGTTTTTTATACATTAAGCTTGTTGTGCTAATTCCTTTTGTCTTAGTTCTATCCTACGAATTTTACCAGATGTTGTTTTAGGTAATTCATCAATAAATTCTATTTTTCTTGGGTATTTGTATGGCGCAGTTAGTTCCTTAACATGATCCTGTAAGGTCTTAATTATATCCGCTTGCGAATTACTATCCACACCATCTCTTAGAACTATGTAGGCTTTGACAATATTCCCGCGAATTTCATCTGGACTTGCTACCACAGCACATTCTTTTACAAATGGATGCTTTACAAGTGCATCTTCTACTTCAAAGGGACCAATCGTATACCCAGAGCTTATTATAATATCATCTCCACGCCCTTCAAACCAAAAATAGCCATCTTCATCCTTTTTGGCCTTGTCACCTGTCAAATAATAATCCCCGCGGAATTGCTTTGAAGTTCTTTCTGGATCTTTATAATAGTGCTTAAATAGAGCTGGTGTCTCTATATGGACGGCAATATCTCCAACCTCACCAACCTTGCAAGGGTTTCCTTCCTCATCAATTATTTCCACACGATTTCCTGGAGTCGGTTTACCCATTGAACCTGGTTTAATTTGCATCCCTTTTAATACCCCAACAAGAAGTGTATTTTCAGTTTGTCCGTAGCCATCCCGTACCTCAATATTAAAGATACGCTTAAATGTATCAATTACCTCTCTATTCAAAGGCTCGCCCGCAGAAACAGCACTATGAAGGGCTGGTAAAGAGTACTCATCTAGATTATCCACCTTTGCCATAATTCTATATTCTGTTGGAGTACAACAAAGAACATTTACAGAGTAATCACTTAATAACTGTAGATATTTCTTTGGGTTAAATTTCCCGTTATAAACAAACCCGGTTGCACCTGTACATAACGTAGATACAAATGGACTCCATATCCATTTTTGCCATCCAGGTCCTGCCGTTGCCCAGACTGTATCATTTTCGGTGCAGCTTAACCATGTAGCTGCTGCTGTTTGTAAGTGAGCGAAGGCCCACCCATGTGTATGTACGACACCTTTTGGGTTTCCTGTAGTTCCGGAAGTGTAAGATAAGAATGCCATATCATCTCTCTTTGTATCTGCAGTTTGCATTGAGGGGCTTGCCCCGTCCATTAATTTATCTAAAAATAACCACTCTTTTTTCTCTTCTCCTACTACAAACCGGAAAATATTATTTATCTCAATAACATTTTCAAATTGATCAACATATGGGTAGTAACTTATTACACCTTTTACCTCACCATGTGTAATACGGTACTGTAGATCTTTCTCTTTTAACATTTCTGAACTTGGTATTACAATTAAACCTGCTTTTAATGCTCCTAAGTAAACAATATAGGCTTCAATCAGCCTTGGAACAATTACAAGAACCTTATCTCCTCTTTTTAAACCTTGGGAAAGTAAAACGTTCCCAACTTTATTTGCACTTCTTATTAATTCAGCATATGTAATTTGACGCTTTTCTCCACTTTCATCTTCCCACTTAAGAGCAATCTTTTCAGGATTTTGAGTAAATTTTTCAACCTCATTTACTAAATTGTAACTTTCAGGTGCTATTAGATTTTCTCTTTTCACTTAATTTCCCCCTCGCTCTTTTTAAGTACAATTCAAATTATACTAAATTATCCAACAGTTTTGAATAGTATTTTACTATAATTTACAAAAGTAGAGCAATACATAAAGAGGACGAGCTATTAAGCCCGTCCTCGTAGCCATTTTATATAATTTTAGTTACGCGCGAGTACCACTCATTTGTGATTGAGCTAATGATACAAGACGTTTAGTGATTTCACCACCAACAGAACCGTTAGCACGTGAAGTAGTATCTGCACCAAGATTTACTCCAAACTCTTGAGCGATCTCATATTTCATTTGGTCGATAGCTTGCTGAGCACCAGAAACTAATAATTGGTTTGAGCTGTTGTTGTTTGCCATATGCTTTCACCTCCTTGTGAGTATATATTGTGTAAAAACACATATCATCATTCACAAAAAGAGTTGGTAATTGTTCACAAAATATACATCTTCTAGAATAAATCGTTAAATTCAGTCTGAATAGGATCTTCTCCTGCTTTAAAATCAATAATTTCGACTGACTCTATTGCTTTTTCAATTAATTGATTAAAATCAACAAAGCTTTCATAATGCTCGACCTTTTCTACTTTTGGCTTTGTTTTTGGTGCGCTCGGTGTAAAAATAGTACAACAGTCTTCATAAGGTAGTATCGATATATCATGTGTGTTAATCTTTCGTGAAATTTCAATAATTTCCGTTTTATCCATTGAAACGAGTGGACGTATAATTGGTGTTGATGTTACCTGATTAATGGCGAACATGCTCTCAAGAGTTTGACTCGCAACTTGCCCAAGACTTTCACCTGTAGCAATAGCTAACCCATTATTTCTTTTTCGTATTTCGTCTGTAATCTTAAGCATCATTCTTCTGGTTGAAATAAGCGTATAATTCTCTGGAACTTGTCCCTGTATTGTTTGCTGAATATCGGTAAACGGTACAATATATAACCTGATATTGCCACCAAATTGAGCCAGTTTTCTAGATAAGTCAATCACCTTTTGTTTTGAACGTTCATTTGTATAGGGAGGACTAAAGAAATGAACTGCCTCTATATGTAATCCACGCTTCATTGCCAAGTATCCTGCAACAGGGCTATCAATCCCACCAGATAACATTAGCATTGCTTTTCCACTAGTACCTACAGGAAGACCACCAGCACCATAGATATCTTTACAAGTGATATATGTTGCTTCCTCACGTACTTCAACACGTATATTAATATCCGGATTTCTTACATCTACCTTTAAATCCTCAGTGTTGATTAGTACGTGACTTCCTATTGCGTAATTTAACTCATTTGTGTCTAATGGGAATTGTTTAAATACTCGTTTGACGCTCACCTTAAACGTTTTACCACGATAACCAACATCCTCTACAGCTGCAAGAGCTGCTTGCTTGATTGATGATAGCTCACTTTCAATTTTCATAGCAATACTAAAGGATTGTATCCCAAATACCATTTTAAGTAACTGTGTAATGTCTGCTACATTTTCTTCGCCATTAAGTCTTATATAAATCCGGTCTCTTGTCTTCTCAATGGTCAACTTAGGGAAATCAGCTAGTTTAAGTCTGATGTTATAAGACAATTGGTCTATAAACTTCTTTCTATTTCTTCCTTTTGTTGAGATTTCTCCATATCGAATTAATATATGATCGTATTTCATTTAGCTACCTCATTATCTTTTCAAGTTTTGTTAGAGAATCCCTTATAGCATTTATAACTATATCGACATCCTCTACCTTATTAAAGTGGGTCAAGCTGATTCTAATTGAACTATTAGCTGTTTTCTCATCTTTGCCCATAGCCAGAAGTGTTTTACTAGGTGCTTGTTTTTTAGAAGAACAGGCTGACGTAGTTGAGACATATATCCCTTGTTCTTCTAACATATGGACAAACACTCCTGATTTCAAGCCATTTATTGAGAAGTTAATAATATGCGGTGCTGATCTCTCATTTGGTGTATTTATTGAAATTAAAGGGACATCCGCTGAGAGTTTATCTATAAACGACCTCTTTATTATATTCATTTTTGAAATTTTATTCTCAATATCTTCAAACGTCATTCTTAATGCTTTAGATAGAGCTACAGCACCGGCAGTATTCTCTGTTCCCGATCTATATCTATTTTCCTGATTACCACCAGAGATTAGTTGAGTCAACTCAACTCCGGAACGAACATAAAGGATTCCTGTCCCTTTAATACCGTGGAATTTATGCCCAGAAATAGTACAGAGATCAATATTTGCAGATGGAAAATGTAATGGCACCTTACCTACACCTTGAACATGGTCTACATGGAACAAAACTTTAGGATAATCCCTAAGTAACTTTCCAATTTCCTCTATAGGTTGAATTGTACCAATTTCATTATTTACATGCATGATTGACACAAGAATTGTTTCATTACGAAGTGCATTCTTAATATTTTCTATATGTATTACACCATTTTCATCTGGCTTTACGTAGGTTACTTCAAATCCTAATCCCTCAAGCTGTTTACAAGCCTCTTCAACGGAAGGATGCTCAATGGAAGATGTGATAATATGGTTGCCGCGCCTCTTATTAAATAAGGCAACTCCCTTTATGGCCAGATTGTTACCTTCTGAACCCCCAGACGTAAATATAATTTCAGAAGGCCTACATCCCAGAATCTTAGCTACATTTTCCCTCGCTTGTGTTAACAGTCTTTCTGCATTACTACCTAAACGATGAATGGATGATGGATTACCAAAGTACTCCTTAGAAACTTTCATAAATACGTCTAACACCTCATCATATGGTAAGGTGGTTGCACTATTGTCTAAATAAATCATAATAAAGCCTCACTTCTTCTCGGGGTCGATTATTGACTCCTGTCTTTATCATGCTTTCAATATTACCATAATCGTTTTTTGATGAAAACAGAAGGAGTAGGATCTTAAAATTGTCTATCATTTTAAAATAAATGACAAAATTATATTAAAATTTAAACATTTTAAAATTCGGACATTATTCTATTTTGCTATGCTATTATGAAAACGTATTCACGTTTATGACAACAGGGGGACAATATGAAAGACATCGTACTAAAAAAAAGAGAAATTTTGACGATCGGTTTAATGCTTTTTGCCTTATTCTTTGGAGCAGGAAATATGATATTTCCACCTCTATTAGGTCAATTGGCAGGATCGAATCTGTGGATAGCTATTTTAGGCTTTTTACTCACAGGAGTTGGATTGCCTCTTTTAGGAATTATAGCGATAGCTTATTCAGGTGATAATCTACAGTTAATTGCAAATAGGGTTAATCCATTATTCGGATTCATCTTTACGCTTACACTTTATATGGCTATAGGTCCATTTTTCGGAATACCTCGTACAGCTACAACTGCATATGAAATTGGGGTTGTTCCATTTCTTGCAGTAGAGCTTAATGGCAACTTTAGTTTAATGGTCTATACAGTGATCTTCTTTTTAATAACCTATCTATTATCTCTAAATCCTTCTAAGCTAGTAGATCGAATAGGAAAGTACTTAACTCCTGCATTACTAGTCGTTATCACTTTCTTAGTTGGGAAAGCCATTCTTTCACCTATGGGTCCACTGCAAAGTCCTGCAGAAAGCTACGAACACTCTCCCTTCTTCAAAGGGTTTATCGAAGGCTATCTAACAATGGATACTATTGCAGCATTGGTCTTTGGTATTGTGATTATTCACTCAGTAAAGGAAAAAGGAGTCACCAATAAAAGATTATTATTGAAAACATGTACAATTGCTGGTCTCATTGCAGCATGTGGACTTGCTATCGTCTATGTTTCTTTGGCCTATCTTGGGGCAACAAGTGTAGAGGCAATAGGATATGCTGAGAACGGAGGAATTATATTATCTTCGTCCGCAAGTTACTTATTAGGTTCAGTCGGGACAAGTATTCTAAGTATCGCAATTACTTTTGCTTGTCTAACCACATCTGTAGGCTTAGTTTCAGCATGTGCAAAGTATTTAACAACTCTTACAAACAAAATTTCTTACAAGTCATTTGTTGCACTTTTAGTACTATTTAGTATGGGTGTGGCTAATGTTGGACTAACGCAACTTATTGCATTTTCCGTACCAATTTTGATTATTATCTATCCTTTGGCAATCGTACTTATCTTACTTTCTTTTGCACAGCCAATTATCGGAGAGAAAAGAATGATTTATTCATTAGCACTCTTAGGAACAGGTTTGGTTAGTATAATTGATGGTCTTACTAGTGCTGGCATTGAGTTTCCTTTACTTCTACAATTTTTAAGAGAGTATTTACCTTTATATGAGCAAGGTATCGGTTGGGTGGTTCCAGCAATTATTGGAGCAATACTCGGTTATCTATTCTCTAAAAGAAATTAATTTTACACAAAAGCCCTTATGACAAGTCATCATAAGGGCTTTATTATCTAAATATGTTGTTTTGGTTCTCTATCATCTATGATGGCTTGGATTCTTTTTAGTGCACCTGGCTCAATCTCATCTATTGCGCTAGCAGCCTGTTCCAAGGCTGTTTCATATTCAAATTTCCTGAAAGACTTTTCTGCTTCTAGAAGCGCTTCAGAGATTGAACGATAGCTACTTCTATAGCGGTTTCCATATTGAATGACCTGTTCAACCAGATAAACCTGTTCAATTAAATCCTCTGTTATCGTTGTAGTATTTGATACTATATCCTGAGCATCTTTTAGTATCTGATTAACTACCTTCATGTTTAGAGGTTTTTCTTCAAGCTTCACAACAACTGCTTCTAAGCTATCTTTTGCATCAACAAGAAGTTCTTTATATCCTTGAGGCAAACCTGGGACATTACTCTTTGCTAATAATCGTTTTGATTCTGTTAGTGCTTTTCTCATTTCACTTAACTGATCACGAGCATATAATTCATCTTTACGGAGTGTTTGTAAAGACTCACAATATTTAATATGCTGCTCTTTCACTGATTCAATTTGACTATGAACATCCTCAAGTTCTTCTTGAATTAACGAATAGGCAATATGTTCCTCATTTAATTTTGTCTGAATTGATAAAAATTGCTTCAATAACTGTTTTATCTGCTTTACAATCGCTTTATGTGTTTGAATCTCGTCCTCCGTCAGTCTGTAACTCTGTTGGACAAATTCAGTTTCATCTCCTGAAGATTTACTTTCCTCATGTAAAGAATGAAGCACTTGTTCTATTTTACTTACTTCCTGTTGAATATAATGATTAGCAGTGACCTCTTTTTCTAATAGGTCATATAAACCTTCAATTGACTCCTTTATATCGATTATCGCTTCTTTTGCTTCCTTAATCTCCAGTTTCTCAATGCGGTTAAGATTTTCGACTACCTTATTCTGCAAAAGCTCAACCTCATTTTCAATTTGAAGATGATCAAGCATAAAGCCACTATTTTGCATTTCTTTGTAGCCAGCAATCATATCATCTAATTGAGATGGAATATAAGATTGGTATTCAGTTAATAACTCAGGTATTTCCGAAATGTATTCCTGCATGATAGAGAGACTGTCTTTAATAAAGAGTACAATTTCTCTAGCTTCTAAGTAATTACCCTGAGTGGTTGCATCCTCAAAGGTTGAAAACTTTTCATTAACTTCCTCTAATCTCTTTTCTAAACCTGCCTCTGCCTTACCAAAGGAAAGATGATGAGCAAGCAAGGACTTTTTAACATTTCGGTAAATAGACTTTAACTCTCCGATTTGCACTCTATTTTTTTCTTCACTACCGATTAGGTCTTTAAGTTCTTCCAAAATTTTAGCTATAGTGTCTTCTGTTTGCTGTAAGATATTTTCAATTTTTTGAAGTACTGCTTTTGATTTACTAAAACGGTATTTATCAGCTAATTCTTCAGCATCAAATAGATACTCTTCAATATTAGGTAGATTTAAGGTAACAATTTCATCCCACTGTCTTCTCCATCTTTCAAAGAGTTCTTCTGTTTGACCTGTCATATTTAGTTCTTTTACTTTTGAAATCTCATCTGTGACCGGACGATTCATTACATCTATTTTCCATGCTTCTAAACGATCAACTTCTTTATAAATTTTTTTCCTAAAATAAATTCCTAAAATCAAAATAAGTGCAACAACAATAATAATGCCGATTATGATTTCCATAACTAGCCCCCTTACTTTCTATTAAATCTAGTTTTAAAAAGATCATTAGTTAGAAGGCATGAACCCATAGATATTTATTTTCAGTCGATTTATCCCATTCGACAAATTCCGCCAATAACTCATCTAATTGTTTACGATATTTATAGATACATACTAAATATTGGTGTATTTTCAATGTTTTTATGATACCATGTAAACGACAATTTTTGACCAAAATTTTAAAATTTTTTACAGAAATTCATTAATTTTTCCTATAAAAGATTTAAATTAAAACATTTAATAGATTATAGGCAAAAAAATCCTTCTCCTCTGGTTTAAAATACACCAGTGGAAAAGGATTGAGTAAGCTTTATACACTACCTGTTGATTTCACTTACAGGCACTAACTATTATATTGAAAGTGCAATTTGGTTATTTGTTTTTACTGCTTTTTCAAAGGGCTCTGAGACAGTAGCATTAATCCAACGCTCTATTTCCTTATAGTACTGCTCTGTAAAGTACTCTTCATTCGGCATTACATGAAGTACCTCTACCAAATACTGAGGATGGAGGTAAGGCATACTAAGCATACCTTTTAACTGGATAATGGTAAAAGGGATAGCCAGTTTTTTAAATTCCTTTTGCTTGATACCAATTTCAAAAATAGTTTTTAAATAATACCTTTCTTTCGCAAGATAGGTAGTCATTATTTCCCTAATTAATAGTGTATCTAATGTTAACTCTCTTAAGACGAAGCGAGTAAGGTGTCTATTGCTTTTTTGATAGACTAGTATATCCTTTACAACGAGTAGTAAGCACTCTTTCGCAGACCTTTTATCTAACTCATCAAACCTAGCTTCAATTACTTTAAGGTATCCTTCAAAGAAGTTTGATATTAAATACTCAAGTAAGCCATTCTTATTTTCGAAGTAATAGGATATGTTGGCTACATTAACATTCGCCTTATTCGCTATTTCTCTAACCGAAGTGCCATCAAACCCCTTGGTATTGAAATAATAAACTGCTGCATCAATTACCTTCTTCTTTGTTTCTGTTTTCAACATAATCCCTCCATATCAATACTCCCTATATAAACCTTTCTAGAATATATATTTAACTCCTTTAACTTTCGCTCGACAAAGTTATGCGGAAATCTACTTTTTCTGCTATTATAAATGTAATTTGTTACAATAGAATGGAGGTTTATCATGTTTAACGTCGAAATGTATAAAGGAACTAAAGAAGAAAACTATCAGTTTGTCATCAAACAACTAACTGCTTTAATTGAGGATGAAAAAAACACAATTGCAAATCTAGCAAACGCCTCAGCTTTATTAAATCAGTTTCTTGAAAATATAAATTGGGTTGGCTTTTACATTACTGAAGGTGAACAGCTTGTACTCGGACCGTTCCAAGGACTTCCGGCTTGTGTTCGGATCCCGTTTGGAAAAGGTGTTTGTGGTACCTCTGCCCAAAACAAAGAAACATTAAGAGTAGCCGATGTACACTTATTCCCTGGCCATATTGCTTGTGATGCTGCTTCTGCATCAGAAATCGTTGTACCCATGATCAAAAACAACAAGGTGCTAGGCGTACTTGACATTGATAGCCCAATAAAAGATCGATTTGATGAAATTGACCAAGAATACTTAGAGAAGTTTGTTGATGTATTAGTAACTTATATGAATGAAGCTTAAAGATGGTTTAATTATTTAAAAAACCTTACCGATAGTATGGTAAGGTTTTTTTGATTGATCTTTATAGAATGCTATTCCTTTAAATATATAACACACAGTGGATTGGAGCGGAAGGCACTTGACTCCTGCGGGAAATGAGGAAAAGTCGAGACCCCACAGACGGTAAGTCGAGGAGGCTCGACTTCCTCCCCGCGGAAAGCAAGTGCCTGCAGCAAAAAGGAACGGTGGTTAGAGTACTATCCCTAGTACTATCCCTTTAAAACCAAAACATCTAATGCCTGCTTTAAATCACTCCAAATATCTTCCCATGCCTCTAAACCTACAGATAGACGTATCATGTTATCAGTAATTCCCATCTTCTTTCGTTCTTCTTCAGGAACAACAGCATGAGTCATTGTAGCTGGGTGTTGAATTAGGGTCTCAGCATCGCCTAAACTTACTGCAATTTTTATTAATTTCAATTCATTCAGTACCCTTTGTGCCTCTTCTTTTGCACCCTTTACCGTAAATGCTATTAATCCACCAGCCTGTTTCATTTGTTTTTTCATAATCGCATATTGTGGGTTACTAGGATCACCTGGATAGTAAATCTCCTCAATTCCTTTATGTTGCTTTAGTAACTCAGCAATCTTGGCTGCATTGGAACAATGACGGTCCATTCGGACAGGTAATGTTTTTAATCCACGAAGTAAGAGCCATGCATCAAACGGTGAAATAATACCACCTATATCCTTTTTTGTCGTCATGGCAACATTACCGATAAACTCCTCTTTTCCAACAACTAAACCAGCAATTACGTCTCCATGACCACCAATATACTTTGTCGCACTGTGGATTACAATGTCACAACCTAATTTGATTGGTTGTTGTAGGTAAGGAGAAGAAAAAGTGTTGTCTACAACTACTGGGACATTGTATTTTCTTGCTACCTTCACAACTAGTTCTAAATCAATAAGTGTCATTGTAGGGTTAATAGGTGTTTCTACATAAATAACTTTTGTGTCAAAGGACATTGCTTCTTCAATTGCTTGTTCTGAATCCATATTGCTGAAGCTGTGCTTGATATTGTATTTCTCATCCATCAATTGAAGTAATCCAAATGTACATCCATAAACACCTTTAGAACATAATATATGATCGCCGGTTTTGGTTAGAGCCAGAAGAACTGCTGAAACAGCAGCCATTCCAGAACCAAATGCAAGACCTGCCTCGGCACCTTCAATTAAAGCGATTCTTTCTTCGAGTGTTCTAACAGTCGGATTTCCTAATCTAGAATAGATAAACCCATCCTCTGCTCCAGCAAATCTTCTTTCTCCTTGCTCAGCTGTTTCAAAAGTGAATGTTGACGTCTGAAATAAAGGCGGCGTTAAACTTCCACTATGGTTTTTAGAGTTGTACCCTCCGTGGATAACAGTTGTTTCTATTTTTTTATCTTGATTAGCCATCCAAATTCATCCCCCTAATTTTATACTCCTATTATTAGGATATGATAAAACAGTTTGTATTGAAAGCGTTTTCTTTTTACAAAAAAAAGGAAAGGGTGTAAATGTGGATTGTGGATAAAAAAAGCATCCAAGAGATAGTAACCTCTTGAATGCAAAATTTCTAACCAGATTACACTATGCTTTCTTCTTGAACGACTACTTGGTTCTTTCCGTTCTCTTTTGCCATATATAAGGCCTTGTCTGCCCTTTTAAATAGTTTGAATGCATTATCCTGATAACTTTGATTCCAATGGGATAATCCACAGGAAATTGTCACTTTAGGAGAGGTTTGGTTCTCTACTTTTTCAACAATTCTCTTAGCTATTGCTGTACCTGCTGCTAGATCAACCTTAGGTAAATAAATGGCGAGTTCTTCTCCACCCCATCTTGCACCAATATCATGATCTCTAATATTATCCTTTAATATTTTAGCAACCTGTATTAAAATTTCATCACCTATCTGATGACCATATATATCATTTATACACTTAAAATTATCCAAATCTATTAGTACAAATGTTCCAAAGGCATCAGTTGTCATAGATTTTGTAATCATGCTATCAAGGTAGCTACGTGAGTATAATTTCGTTAAATGATCTGTTATAACCAGGTTTTCTAACTCTTCTCTTAACATCGAGTTTGAGAATGCTAGAGTTGAGTGATGAATTAATGATTGAAGCAGCTTAAAGGTTTCAAATGAAAAATAGTATGGTTTCTCATGCATTACAATGGCAACACCTTTGATAAGACCGCTTTGAGCCATTGGGACTGCCATTAAAGAACGAAATCTTAAGCCATTTAAGGTAGGTTCAGTAGATATATCACCAATGAATAATGTGTCTTTCTCGTCTTTAATTTTTTCATCCACATATTTTAGATATGGATCACTTTGCTCACTTTCAAAAAAAGGTGTGCTGCCTGGTAGCAATTTAAAACGATCGTTTTCTAATAAAACAAATCCTACCTCTTGTGATCCAAATGACTGTAGAATTTGATCAGACATAAAGTTCATTGTATCTGTTAATCTTAAATTCGAATTCAATCGATGCGATGTCTCATTAATTAGTTGAAGATCCGAAATTAATCTTTTGGATTGTTGATACAGTTGGGCGTTTTCTAACGCACTTCCCGCTGTATTCGCAAGTAATTCAATAAATCTGACCTCACTGTGTGGAAAAATGACAGTATTAGGTGCATTTACTTGTAGCACCCCATACACACCCTGCTTCCCTTTTAGTGGGGCATACAGTATAGATCGCTTCTCTTTTACTGAATCCTCAAACTGTATATCTCCTGTTACATAGGCTTGCATTGCAGCAGGATTATCATCGTTATCATACTGGAAATCTTTAATCGGCAAACCGTTATTATTATGATTGTCATGAGAAAGCAATAAATAGTAAGTGAATGAAGGATACACATGCCGCAATGTATCTATAATCTCACCTAATACTTCATCCATGTCCATTGTAGAATGAAATTTAGCTGTCACATTAAATAATTGTTCATACCTTTTTCCTTCTTCAAATATCTTTGAAAACTCTAGTACCTTTTCAATCAATTTGAAGCCTTCGCAAGCCACTTCTGTTAATAAAGATTTTTTTATGGGTACTTGTCTATATTTAAACTCAAATAGTCCAATTGCTTTGTTATTTCTGTATATCTTTGAAATGAAGGTATTAGTCATTCCTTTATCGTCAAGAATCTCCTGCTCTTCCATCAATTCATTCACGATCTCGTCAGATAGAAAATAACTACCTATATTATTGTTAATGGAACTATTGCTAGAAGCCTTCGGAAAATAGTATTGCTTCCATTCGTTATAAATAAAGAGAGTCACCTCTTCTAGTTTTAGCTCTTCATTAATTAATATCATTAATTGATTAATTGATTGTTGCTCATTTTCTTGCACTAAAAAATCAAAGAAATGACTTTTCAATGAAGCCAGTAGCTGAGTCTCTTGGCATTCCATCGTATCACCTGCATTTTCCTGACAATAATTTGACAACTATATTATAATCTTTTTTATAAGATATTTCTCTATTATAATTTATTTTGTAATACAAATGTCTTTTTTCTAATATTTTCATCACAGATATCTATTATTTTATTTCCTTTTTTAAAAGAGTTAATAGCAAATGACTTGACTTTTATGTTTCAAAATCATATACTAATCGTTGTGTAAAATATTGCAGCCTATGTGATTGGCTTTATGTTTCATTTTATTCCTCACATACCATGAGGTGTATCTTGTAACTCTCTGCTGCTAGGGCGAGGATACATGAAAATAAAATGACCATATTGTTAGAAGTCACGTCTGGTTTTTATTTTATACAAAATAAAAACATTTGAAGGAGGAGTCATCAATGGCTCGTTATACAGGTCCAAGTTGGAAATTATCACGTCGTCTTGGTATTTCTTTAAGCGGAACAGGTAAAGAATTAGAAAAGCGTCCTTTCGCTCCAGGACAACATGGTCCAAACCAACGTAAAAAACTTTCTGAATACGGTTTACAATTACAAGAGAAGCAAAAGCTTCGTCACATGTATGGAGTAAATGAGCGTCAATTCCGTAACTTATTCTCTACTGCAGGGAAAATGACTGGTATCCACGGTGAAAACTTCATGATTCTTCTTGAATCACGTCTTGATAACCTTGTTTATCGTTTAGGTCTTGCTCGTACTCGTCGTCAATCTCGTCAATTAGTTAACCATGGTCACATTATTGTTGATGGAAGTCGTGTAGACATTCCTTCATACCGTGTAAGACCTGGCCAAACAATCTCTGTTCGTGAAAAATCACGTAACCTAGACATCGTTAAAGAGGCTATTGAAGTAAATAACTTCGTACCTGACTATTTAACTTTTGATGCTGATAAATTAGAAGGAACTTACACTCGTTTACCTGAGCGTTCTGAGTTACCAGCTGAAATTAACGAAGCACTTATCGTTGAGTTCTACTCACGTTAATAACGAAAAAGGATGGGATTTTCCCATCCTTTTTTTCATTTTCTTATTAATTTCAAGTATATGTATAAAAAAAGGAGCGTAAGTTGATTATCGCTCCTTTGACTCATTATTTAATTAAATAGTACTTTTTCTTCCCTCTTCGTATCACCGTAAATTGACCTTCAATACGATCTTCCTTAGTCAAGACATAATCTATTTGCTGTACACGTTCACCGTTTAGATAGATAGCCCCATTTTGAACATCTTCACGTGCCTGACGTTTTGATGGAGAAATCTTACTATCGACTAATAAGTCAACAAGACCTACCTCTGTTTCACCCTTCAGTTCAAATGAAGGAACATCCTTAAAACCTTGTTTTATCTCATCCGCAGTTAGGTTACCAATACTACCACTAAATAACGCCTCTGATATCTTCACAGCTTGCACTAGTGCTTCTTCTCCATGTACAAGTTTTGTCAACTCCTCAGCCAATGCTTTTTGAGCTGCACGCTTTTCTGGAGCCTGGCTTGTTTCATTTTCCAGCTGTTCAATTTCCTCTTGACTCAAGAAAGTAAAATACTTTAAATAACTAATAACATCTCTATCATCAGTATTTATCCAGAACTGATAAAATTCATAAGGTGACGTTTTTTCTCGGTCTAGCCAGATTGTCCCGGATTCCGTTTTTCCAAACTTTGTACCGTCAGACTTAGTTACAAGTGGAATGGTAAGACCAAATGCTTTAGCATTTTCAGTGGATTTTCTAATCAACTCTAATCCAGCCGTAATATTCCCCCACTGATCACTACCTCCGATTTGAAGTCGGCATTTTTGTGATTCGTATAATTTCAAGAAGTCATATGATTGCAAAATCATATATGTAAACTCTGTATAAGAAATACCTTCTTCTATTCTTGTTTTTACTGAATCTTTTGCTAGCATATAGTTTAACCCGAAATTCTTACCTACATCTCTTAGAAACGTTATTACATCAAGTTGTCCAATCCAGTCATAGTTATTTGCAATGCTAGCTGGGTTTTCAGCTGCTTCAAAATCTAAAAATCGTGATAGTTGGGCTTTAATCTTTTCACTCCAGCCTACTACTGTCTCCTGTGGGTTTAATGTTCTTTCGTTTTTCTTACCACTAGGGTCCCCAATTAATCCTGTTGCACCTCCAACAAGTGCAATCGGTTGATGACCAGCTTGTTGAAATCTCCTTAATGTCAGTAATGCTGCTAGATTCCCGATGTGAAGACTATCTGCAGTTGGGTCAAAGCCACAATATAATTTTATTCTTTCTTCGCTTAACGTCTTTTCTAATCCTTCACTATCAGTAACTTGATTAATTAGGCCTCTAAACTCTAGATCCTTTAAAATATCCATTGTCATTCTCCTTTTTAACTAACATTTAATTAATATAAAGACACAAAAAATCGTCCCTTCGAAATGAAGGGACGATTTATTTATCGCGGTACCACCCAACTTAAGGACAATCGTATGTCCTTCGCTTTAAAAAAATAACGGTTAGACCGTCTTTTGCTACTGTATACTAAATTGCATACTAGCAATTTACCTTTCACAAAAGATGCTCAAGGAGGTAATTCATACGATACCTTTGTACTGACTTGCACCGACCATCAGCTCTCTGCATGGACCAAACCCTTTTGGACCACGATAAACAGTGAGATATGTACTACTAATTCCTATCAAAGCTCGTATATTTGTATGTACTAGTTTTTTATCATATAGAGAATTCATTGTCAATTAAATCTTGGAAAATGACAAAAAAATATAAATGATTACAAGGATTGTGCTATAATTAACTTGATTTTTAGGGGGATTGATTATAGATGAACCGAAATAAAGAAAAGTGGGCTGAAAGATTAATATCGATAAAAGATTTTCTTTTCCACAAACGAGCTAAAAAGACAGCTAACATTACATATAGTGTAGTCTGGAATTTATTTTTGTTATTTATGATATTTGGACTTATAGGCATGTCATTCGCAGGAGGTGCTGGTGCAGGCTATTTCGCATCTTTAGTTAAAGATGAGCCATTGCGTCCGTACGAAGACATGAAAAAGCACATTTACAATTATGAAGAAACCACAGAAGTGTATTTTGATAACAATGTGTATTTAGGCAAACTCCGTTCAGACCTAGATCGCGTTGAAGTTACACTGGATGACATTTCCGATCACTTGAAAAATGCGGTTATTGCAACCGAAGATGAATACTTTTACGAGCATAACGGAGTTGTTCCAAAAGCAATTCTACGAGCCCTGTTCCAAGAAGTGACTAACTCCTCAGTTAGGACTGGTGGAAGTACACTTACACAACAATTAATAAAAAATCAAATACTTACAAATGAAGTTTCTTTTGACCGTAAAGCCAAGGAAATTCT
The DNA here is from genome assembly GCA_014960805.1 of Cytobacillus suaedae. Taxonomy (GTDB): domain Bacteria; phylum Bacillota; class Bacilli; order Bacillales; family Bacillaceae_L; genus Bacillus_BV; species Bacillus_BV suaedae. The sequence continues at coordinate 3,564,056 of CP063163.1, forward strand.
ACTAGCTATGAGGCTTGAAAAATTCTTCGAAAAAGATGAGATTCTAGAGGCCTATCTTAATATGGCGACATTTGGTAGGAATTCATCTGGTAGAAATATTGCAGGTGTACAAACTGCTGCTAAAGGGATTTTCGGGGTAGATGCTAAGGACTTAACCCTTCCACAAGCTGCGTTTATTGCTGGATTACCACAAAGTCCGTTCAGATATACACCTTTTACAAACAAAGCAGAAGTAAAAACAGATTTAGAGCCTGGATTAAACAGAATGCAAACCGTTCTTAAACGAATGCTAGACGGTAAATATATCACACAAGAACAGTATGATGAGGCTATTAACTATGATATTCGTGCTAATTTAACACCTTATAAAGCCTCTCCAACAGATCAATATCCGTGGTTAACTAGCGAAATAGAGCTACGAGCTACTGACATTTTATTAAAAAAGCTAGCAAAAGAAGATGGGTATGAGGAAGCAGACCTAACTTCGGATGAGAATTTACAAAAGTATTATAAAAATTTAGCAAATCAAAATTTACGTCAAAATGGTTATCGAATTTATACTACCATTGACAAACAGATTTATGACAAGATGCAAGAAGTTGCAAAGAATTATGAATACTACGGACCTGATAAGCCTCAGATTAAGAAAAATCCTGATACTGGGGTAGATGAGGAAGTAATGGAACCAGTAGAAACAGGTGCTGTGTTAATTGAAAATAGTACTGGTAAAATAATTAGCTTCGTTGGTGGGCGTGACCATACAAGAGAACAAACAAACCATGCTACCTTTGCATTACGCCCAAATGGTTCTACTATGAAACCATTATTAGTCTATGCTCCTGCTATTGAGCTTGGCTTACTACAACCGGGTTCAGTTATTGCAGATGTCCCACTAAAGATTGGTGATTATGAACCAAAAAACTATGGTGGTAGTTTCGACGGACTAATGTCAGCAAGACATGCACTAAAAATGTCTAGAAATATACCAGCAGTTAAAACATATGTAGATATGTTTGATCAGCGTCCTCTCTCCTACCTAGAACAAATGGGCTTTAGCTCTCTAGTAAAAGAAGATGGTCAAGCCTACTCTCTCTCACTTGGTGGGATGACGAAAGGTGTAACTGTTGAAGAGAATGTGAACGCATATGCAACTTTTGCAAACTCAGGGCAATTTATCGATGCTTATATGATTGAAAGAATTGAAACTAATGAAGGCGAGGTTATCTATCAGCACGAATCAAAGGCTGTAGATGTATTCTCACCTCAGACTGCATATCTGACAATTGATATCATGCGTGATGTAATTAGAAGCGGAACAGCAACGTCCATCAACCGATATTTAGGATTTAATGCAGACTGGGCAGGTAAAACAGGAACTGGCCAAGAATACCGTGATGCATGGTTTGTCGCAACAAATCCAAATGTTACGTTTGGAACATGGATTGGGTATGACACACCAAAATCAATGTATGGCCATTATAAAGGACTATCCTATTCGCAACGAAACCTATTACTTTGGTCAAAACTTATGAATGTAGCCTATGAAATTAATCCAGACCTTGTAGCACCAAAAGAGTCTTTTAAAATGCCAGGGGGTCTTGTTAAAAGGCAATATTGTGCAATGTCAGGGCTTCTTCCATCGGATATTTGTAAAGAAGCTGGCCTTGTTGCAGAGGATATTTTCAATGCAAAATATGCACCTACAGAAGTTGATGATAATCTAGAAAGAGGCAAATACATCATTGTTGATGAAAAAGCCTACAGAGTTCCAGAAACTGCTCCTGAAGAGTTTGTACAGGAAGGGATTATGGTTAAGAAAGAATTTCTAGAGAAAAATGATCTTAAGGATTTGACTGCTCTTAACGATTTACTCCCGAAAAATGATCAGTGGACGAATATTGTTGTCACTGAAACTGAACCATTACAGGATAACGGAGCCGCTCCGACTAAGGTCGCTGGAGTTAACCTTAAGGGAAATATACTATCTTGGGCAAAGCATGAGCATACTGATGTGATTGGCTATAGAATTTATCGTGCAGCTAATTTCTCAACAGAATTCGAACAATTGGCTAGTATACCAGCACAAACAGAATTAAAATATACACTACCTAACCAAGACCCTGCAGCATACTACGTTGTTGCGGTTGATATTAGTGGTAATGTCTCCCCTAACTCTGAAACTATATTCACTGAAGGCTATATGGAGCAGCCAGTGGAACTCCCTCCTGACGAAGAAGAAATTCCTGGAGATGATGAGCCAGGTGATGGAGAGGGACCAGGTGAGGGTGAAGATGATGGTGAAGGCGAAGGTGAGCCAGGTGATGATGAAATTATTCCCGGTTTACCAGGAGTTGGAACAAATCGCCAAAATTTAGTACTACCATATGTATAATAAAAAAGCACTGCATAATTGAAATGCAGTGCTTTTTCTTGTTTATTTAATCTTCCATTGTCGATAAATCTCCAGTAGGCAGATCAAGCTCCCATGCTTTAAGAACACGTCTCATGATTTTCCCACTTCTTGTTTTTGGTAGTTTATCACGGAATTCAATCTCACGTGGTGCAGCATGTGCTGCGAGACCTTTCTTAACAAAACTTCTTATCTCTTCCTTCAGCTCATCACTTGCTGTATACCCATCACGAAGGGCTACAAAGGCTTTTATAATTTCTCCTCTTACAGGGTCAGGCTTTCCTATAACTCCCGCTTCAGCAACAGCAGGGTGTTCCACTAACTTACTTTCAACTTCAAATGGGCCTACTCTTTCTCCTGAAGTCATGATTACATCATCAATTCTTCCTTGGAACCAGAAATAGCCATCTTCATCCATATAGGCTGAGTCACCAGAAACATACCAATCTCCAGGCATAAAATACGACTGATATTTCGCTTCATTGTTCCAAATTGTATGCATCATTGAAGGCCAGCCTTTTTTTATCGCTAAATTCCCCATTCTGTATGGAGGTAGCTCATTACCTTGATCATCTACTATTGCAGCCTTTACTCCAGGAATTGGTTTACCCATTGACCCTGGTTTGATTTCCATTGAAGGGTAATTACAGATTAGTTGCCCTCCAGTTTCAGTCATCCACCATGTATCATGGATACGTTGATTGAACACTTTAACTCCCCAACGAACAACCTCAGGGTTTAATGGTTCTCCAACACTTAACACATGTCGTAAAGAGGATAAATCAAACTGTTTAACTAATTCATCCCCAGCACCCATTAACATACGAAATGCAGTCGGAGCACTGTACCATACTGTTACTCCGTAATCTTCTATTGTTTCATACCAGGATTCTGGCCTGAAACGTCCACCAAGGATGACATTTGAAGCTCCTACTAACCAAGGCCCAAAAATTCCATATGCTGTTCCAGTTACCCATCCTGGGTCTGCTGTACACCAATACACATCATCTTCCTTCAGATCTAAAACCCATTTAGCCGTTTGGTAATGTTGAATCATAGCATTATGGACATGAAGAACACCCTTAGGTTTGCCAGTTGAACCAGATGTATAGTGAAGAATTAACCCGTCTTCACGGTCCATCCACTCAATTTGTAGGTGTTTACTTGCATTTTTCATATGCTTTCTAAAATCAATATTTTTACCATCTTCGTTAATATTTTCTCCTACAAGAACGATATGTTTGAGAGCTGGGAGTTCATCAACTGGAATTCTATCAACTAATTCAGGAGTTGTAATAATAACCTTTGCTTCGCTGTCTTCAAGACGGTCACGGACTGCACCTTCCATAAATGCTTCAAAAAGTGGACCAACGATAGCACCAAGCTTGATTGCTCCTAAAATAGCAAAATATAATTCCGGTGAGCGAGGCATGAAGACGAATACACGGTCACCTTTTTCAACATCTGCAATTTGTTTAAGTACATTTCCAGCTTTATTAGAGAATTCTTTCATTTCTTTAAATGTATATTTTTCTTCTTTTAACGGATCACGGTAGTAGAGAGCAACTTTATTTTTTCTATTGCCAGTAGCATGCCTATCTATCGCTTCATAGGCCATGTTAACTCTACCAGTCTCTGACCACGAAAAATTCTTCTCAACATCAGACCAATTGTGAGTATTATATGTTTCATTATAATCTTTTAAGTTATGATCTCCTTGCATTACTGGTAGCGCTTCCACTTTCATAAAACAAACTCCCCCTTATGTAAATATGCTTCTATTATATTATACATATGCTCTTTTCTCAATTTTTAAAATCTTTTATATTGACAGTAATTAAAGGTAATTTTTTGTGAAAACGCTTTAAATTCTGTTATTTCATGTATAATAGATTGTGAAGTGATATAAATTGGTGGTGATTTAATGGAACATAAAAAGACTTATAATGCAAAAGAATTAAAAACTCCACATGGAAGTCTTATTATTGAAGGACCCATACCAGGCTATAAACTGGCAGGATATGAATTTCATCGTGACCTCGTTGCTTTTCGTACACCTGAACAACAGCATAAAGCTTTAGTAGAGATTGCTGATTTACCAGAGGGTAGAATTATTATCGCTAGAAATCGCCATACGATTGTGGGATATGTAACCTACCTTTATCCTGATCCACTTGAAAGATGGTCTGAAGCTAAAATGGAAAATCTTATCGAACTTGGAGCAATAGAAGTTATTCCTGAGTTCAGAGGTTATTCTGTTGGCAAAAACCTTATCCAAGTATCAATGATGGATGATGCAATGGAAGATTTTATCACGCTAACTACAGAATACTATTGGCATTGGGATTTAAAAGGGACTGGACTAAACGTCTGGGAGTACCGTAAAGTAATGGAAAAAATGATGAATGCTGGTGGTCTTGAGTGGTATGCTACAGACGATCCTGAAATTAGCTCACACCCAGCTAATTGTTTGATGGCTAAAATTGGTAAGCGAGTTGATAGTGAATCAATACAACGCTTTGACCAATTACGCTTCAAAAACAGATTTATGTATTAATTAAGTTGTTTAATTATGAAAATATTAAATAGATACTTGATGATTTTAAAATCAAGGGGGATTCATGATGATTGTTGAACAAATCATGAAAAAAAATGTGTTTACACTTAGTCCAAAAGATACAATTGCTACTGCTGTAAGGCTATTAGAAAAACATAAGATACGACATATACCGATTTTAGACGAACATCAGTCTGTTGTGGGTATTATTAGTGACCGTGATGTTCGTGATGCTAATTCTTCTATCTTTAGAAGCAATGAGCACCTTGAAGACTTGGAAAAACCTGTTGAAACAATTATGACAACAGATGTTATTACAGGACATCCCTTAGACTTTGTTGAAGAAATTTCTGCTATTTTATATGAACACAATATTGGCTGTCTACCAATCACAAAGGGTGGAAAGCTTGTTGGTATTGTAACTGAGACAGATTTGCTACATACCTTGGTTCAATTAACTGGTGCAAATCAACCAGGTTCACAGATTGAAATCAAAGTTTCTAATAAGGCTGGTATGCTCTCAGAGGTTGCAACAATTATAGGTAAACGAAATGTAAATATTTCTAGTGTCCTTGTTTATCCTGACCAAGACGAGAGGTACAAAATACTTGTTTTCCGAGTTCAAACTATGAATCCAATGGCGGTTATTACAGATTTAAAGCATGAAGGCTATCAGGTGTTATGGCCGAATATGCCAGGGATATCATCATGACGAAAGAATCTGTTTTCATCTATTCTAAAGAATTCTTAAATTACAAGTTTAGTGACTCTCACCCTTTTAATCAAATTAGGGTCGAACTTACTTATGACTTATTAAAGAAATTGAATGCAATAGATGAATCTCAACTCATTGCACCGCGTATGGCAACAGATGAAGAGCTTGAATTATTCCATGATCCCAAATATATAAACGCCGTTAAATTAGCTGGTAAGGGACAACTAGAAAAAGAAATTGGTTTGAATTATGGAATAGGAACCGAAGACACACCTATATTTCAAAATATGCATGAAGCAAGTGCATTATTGGTCGGGGGTACATTAACAGCTGTCGATTATGTTCTTTCTGGTAAAAGCAAACACGCTCTTAGTCTAGGTGGGGGGCTACATCATGGATTTCGTGGGAAAGCCTCTGGTTTTTGTATTTATAATGACAGTGCAGTTGCAATTAAATACATTCAAAAAAAGTATAATTTACGTGTATTATATGTAGATACAGATGCACACCATGGGGATGGCGTTCAATGGGCTTTTTATGATGATCCTTCTGTTTGTACCTTTTCAATACACGAAACTGGTCGTTATCTATTCCCTGGAACTGGAAACGTAAATGAGCGTGGAGCTGGAACTGGTTACGGGTACTCCTTTAATATACCCGTTGATGCATTTACTGAAGATGAATCGTGGTTAGAATCTTATTCAATCGCGCTTCGTGAAATTGTTGATTTTTTTAAGCCTGATATCATTCTTACCCAAAATGGTGCAGACTCACATTATTATGACCCACTAACTCACCTTTCTGCCACAATGAACATTTACCGAGAAATTCCGAGATTAGCACATGAGTTAGCACATCAATATTGTGATGGTCGTTGGATTGCAGTAGGTGGTGGAGGCTATGATATTTGGCGTGTTGTCCCACGGGCATGGTCAATGATTTGGCTTGAAATGATTGGTGAGACAGATTTTACTAAGGAATTACCCAGAGAGTGGATTGAGAATTGGCAATCAAGAACAACTACCAAATTACCTGAACATTGGTTTGATAAGCCTGACATCTATCCACCAATTCCAAGAAAAGCTGAGATCACTGAAAAAAATGCTCAAACCGTTGAAAAAGCACTTTATCCTATTAGAAATAATAAGAAAAAACAGGGTCTGTTATAATAATGAAAAGGCACATGAAGCTTTTGCTTTATGTGCCTTTTCGTATCCTTATTTTGTTGAATTACGATATTCAATACGGTGAGGAAGCGTTACGATATGGTCATCCACTTCCTCTTTATTCATATATTTCGTTAGTAGTCTCATTGCAACAGCCCCAATATCGTACATTGGCTGAAGAACAGTTGTAAGTGTTGGCCTAACCATAGTGGCTAACCTTGTATTGTCAAAACCAACAACTTCTAACTGATCTGGTATTGATACGCCATTATCCTGAGCACCATGTATAACACCCAATGCCATCTCATCGGTGGCTACGAAAATAGCAGAAATTTCTTTAGAGTTTTCCATTAGTTTTTCATATGCTTCCATCCCAGAATCATAAGTATAATCGCCTTCAACAACTAGGTCCTCATTAAATTCTAGATTTGCCTCCTCTAAGGCCTGACGATATCCAGCAAGCTTTTTGACTGCATTTACTGGTTCTAGCATCGGTCCAGAAACATATCCAATCACTCTATGGCCTTTTCCAATCAGCATTGTAACTGCATCATAAGCAGCCTGCTTGTAATCAATTGCAACAGATGGGGTCGATTCACCTGTTTCAATGGAAGCAGCGAGTACAACCGGTACAGGTGATCGCTCGAACTCATGAACATGGTCTTCTGTTATATTTCCACTCATGAAAACAATTCCATCCACCTGTTTACCCAGCATTGTATTAAAAAGGTGAAGTTCTTTATCTTTATTTTGATCTGAGTTACTCAAGATAATATTATATTTATACATTGTAGCAATATCTTCAATTCCACGAGCAAGCTCTGCGTAAAAAATACTAGAAATATCCGGGATAATAACACCAACGGTAGTTGTCTTTTTACTAGCTAAACCACGAGCAACTGCATTTGGTCTGTACCCTAATCGTTCAATGGCTTCTAACACTTTTTTTCTTGTCGTTGGTTTTACATTTGGATTCCCGTTGACAACACGGGATACTGTAGCCATAGAAACACTAGCTTCTCTAGCAACATCATAAATAGTTACATTCATGAAAAATCGACACTCCTTTTATTAAACGAAACATTACTATTAATAGTATAAGTAATATTTATAATTTACATTTAAGTTATTTGTTTAGGTATGTAACTAATGATACGATACTATTAATATCACCGCAATGTCTTTAGAGGCTTTAACTGGAAATATGTCTATATTGTGGATGTTTAATTTGATAATATAGCTGAATTTGCATTCTTTGTATGTAAAAAGCCTCCTGTTATTCAGGAGGCAATGTAATGTTATACTCTAACAGCACTACTTGCTTTTAATTGAGTAATAAAATCATGGAATTGATCGAAATCCATTTGCTGTGCAGAATCAGATAATGCTACTGCTGGGTCCGGATGTACTTCAGCCATAACACCATCCGCGCCTATTGCTAGTGCTGCTTTAGCAGCAGGTAATAATAAATCACGTCGACCTGTTGAGTGTGTTACATCAACAACAACTGGTAAGTGTGTCTCTTGTTTTAGAATTGGAACTGCAGATATGTCAAGGGTATTTCTAGTAGCCCTTTCATACGTACGAATCCCTCTTTCGCACAAGATAATTTGTCCATTTCCTTGTGCAATAATGTATTCAGCTGCATTTATAAATTCTTCGATTGTTGCAGCTATTCCACGTTTTAATAATACAGGTTTATTGACAGCCCCCGCAGCTTTTAATAGCTCAAAATTTTGCATATTACGTGCTCCAATTTGAATCACGTCAATATATTCAATTGCTTTTTCAATATCTGCAGGATTAACAATTTCACTAATAACAGCCATATCATATTCATCTGCTACTTTTTTAAGAATTTTAAGACCTTCTAATCCTAGCCCCTGAAAGTCATATGGAGAAGTTCTAGGTTTATAAGCTCCACCGCGCAATAGTTTTAACCCGTAACTTTTCGCTACCTTTGCAACTGCAGCAACTTGCTCATAGCTTTCAACTGCACAAGGTCCAACAAAAAAGTGTGCATTTCCGTCACCAATTTTCTCACCTTTAAGGTCGACAATAGTATCTTCTGGCTTTTTCTTTCTTGATACTAGTAATGCTTTTCGGTGATCATCTTTTTGCAATTCAAGTCCAGCCTTAAAGATCTCCTTAAAAATATGCTGAAGTGTTGACGTTTCAAAAGGACCATCATTATTTGCAATAATCTTATCTAACATTTTTCGCTCACGAACAGGATCATAACGATTTACCCCCTGAGCTTCTTTTGTCTTCCCAATTTCTTGAACAAGCTTTGCACGTTCATTAATGATTTGAAGTAATTGTAAGTTTAACTCATCTACCTTTTCACGTAAATTATCTAACCCGTTACTCATCATTTACACCCTTTCTATATGCCCAAAAGTTAATTGCAATCTTTAAAAGTTAAGTAATCTTTATATATCACAAAAAGTATGATACATTTCTAATAATTAGGGTTAATTATATATGATATTAAATACATTGTCACTAAAAAGCTTTAACATTTAAACGCTTTCAATCGATAAAGCATTAAATTTTTCAGAATTATTATATTTATAGTTTATCCATTTTACATTCTGACTTAAAATATCATTAGAATGTCCATTAAAAAGAAGGTGAAACACATATGAAAAAATCTACAATTTTTGCATTAGATATTGGAACTCGTTCAGTAGTTGGGATTATTTTGAACCAAATTAATGGGCTATATGAAATAGCCGATATTGTAATTAAAGAACACTCTGAGCGTTCTATGTTGGATGGTCAGATTCATGATGTATTAGCCGTTTCAAAGGTAATTACAGAAATTAAACAAGAACTTGAAGCAAAGCATGGCCAACTAACAAAGGTATGTGTAGCTGCTGCTGGACGTGCATTAAAAACTGAAAAATCAAGCTATAAAATTGATATTTCCTTAATGAATGCAATAGAAAAGCAAGATATCTTGCATCTTGAATTAAGTGCAGTCCAACAAGCACAGATATCCCTTGCAAATAAACAAAAGAATGAAAATAGCCACCACTATTACTGTGTAGGATATTCAGTTATCCGGTATTTATTAGATCAACAAGAAATCGGAAACCTAATTGACCAACAGGGTGAAGAAGCATCTGTAGAAGTTATTGCTACTTTTCTACCTAAGGTAGTCGTTGAGTCTCTTATTTCTGCTTTGAATAGAGCTGGACTCGAGATGGATGCTCTAACGCTTGAACCTATAGCTGCGATCAATGTGCTAATTCCACCAACAATGAGAAGGTTAAATGTGGCTCTTGTCGATATCGGTGCAGGCACTTCAGATATCGCTATCACAGATTTAGGGTCTGTTGTATCATATGGAATGGTTCCAGTCGCAGGAGATGAAATTACAGAAGCTATAAGTGATCAGCTGTTACTTGATTTTCCACTAGCTGAAAAAGCTAAACGTGATTTATACAATAATGAAAAGATTACTGTTACTGATATATTAGGTTTTGAAACTGAATTAAACAAACAAGATGTTATTGAACAAATTTCATCGTCAATTGATAAACTTGCTGCAGCAATTACTCATGAAATACTGTTATTAAATGGAGACAAGGCACCAAAAGCTGTGATGCTTGTAGGTGGTGGAAGTTTAACTCCAGAGTTGCCAAGAAGAGTAGCGGTTATGTTAGGACTTCCTGAAAACAGAGTTGCCATTCGTGGAATAGATGCCATTCAAAATGTAAAATTGTCTGAGGATATTAAAAAAGGACCTGAGCTAGTTACTCCTATTGGCATTGCAATTGCTTCTGAGCAAAGTCCAGTGCAGTATGTAAGTGTCTACGTTAACAATAAGCCCGTTCGCTTATTTGATATGAAGAAGCTTACTGTTGGAGACTGTCTCCTTGCTTCTGGTATTCAAATGAACAAACTCTATGGTAAGCCTGGAATTGCTATGATTATTTCGCTAAATGGACAGAAAATAACAATTCCCGGTAAACATGGAAATCCTCCAACACTCTTAAAAAATGACGAGAATTGTACATTAGACGATGAAATCAAGCATGGAGATATTATTACAGTAGAAAAGGGATCAGACGGGTTAAAAGCAGAAGCTAAAATCATAGATTTAGTTGATGAGATACCTTATAAGACCATCAGCATTAACGGAAAAGGTTATGAAATTAGAGCTTCTGTTTATCAGAATTCAGTACCATCACATGTTAATAACTTAATACGAGATCATGATGTCATTACTTATGAATACCCTGAAACGATTGGACAAGCTATAACAAATCTAGGGCTTTCTAATGTGGTAAATGAATTACGTCACTTTCAAGTCAGCATTAACGATAGTACGACTCATTTTCCTGAGTTTACTAGAAACCTATTAAAGAATGAACGTATTACATCATTACATTCTCCATTTTCTGACGGCGATACGTTTTGTTTAACGGATGCAAGTATTCCGACAGCTGGGAAATTAGCTGAACTTAAAAACCTTAAACTTTTTGAAACTCTACCTATTTTTTTCAACGGAGAAAAGCTGGAATTACGTAAAGCAGTTAATGAGATGTACCGTAATGGGAAGCCTTTAATTGAAGATGATATTATTCATTTTAATGACCATATTCAAATTATTAGTAAAACTGTTGAACCGTTCATATTTCAAGATATCTTCAGGCATATAGATATTGAATTACCTACTTCATTAAAAGGCCGTTTTGTCCTAGAGAGAAATAATCAAGAGGTAAGCTTTCACGAAATACTCACACCAGGAGACCACTTAAAAATAGTTTGGCCTGATACAATTGATGCGTAAAAATACAATAGAGGCCCCTTTTTGTAGGGCCTCTTCTTTGTTTTTATTGGTTGTTTACTTCCTTAGAAAGAGTATCATATGTTATATTCCAGTGGGAAGTATGAAAGGTAACATCTTTGTTTTTGAATAATATGACCTGAGGTGATTCATGTTTTACATGAAATGTTTCTGCTATATGATTAGACAAAGGTCGTGCTTCTTGAACTACTAAATAATATGCCGGAATTTCAGCATGATCTTCTACAAACTTTTCAAATTCCTCATATCCAGATTGGCTAATCGGACAAGTAGAGCTGTGTTTAAGAAACAAATATTCACCATTTTCTTCATGAATTGCATTAAACTGTTCAAGAGTTTCAATTTTCTTCAATGTTTACCTCTCCTTGAATATGAAAAACTGATGAGTGAATATCACTTCACCAGCTCTTCCTATATATGACTTAAGACTGTGAATTAGGTTGTGTGTTAGATTGGCTTTCAGCTAAGGTAAGTGCTTTATCGGCTTCTTCTAACCTACGACGAATTTCATCGGCATCTGTACCATCAATGGATGAAGTTAGTCCAACAATTTCATCTACTAATTCTTCACTTTGTTGCACTAGCTGTTTATCGTCTATTGGGGCATTTGTAAATTCTTTAACCTTATCGAAGATTTGACTTGATTGGTTGTTAACATTCTTAGTGAAGTTCGACGTTTTTTCTTTTGCAACATGGGCTAATTCAGAACCTCTATCAACTGCTTCATTTCTCCAACGTTCTGTTTTATCTTTAACAACAGAAGCCTGTGTATTAAGGTCGTCTCTTAGTTCTCTACCAGACTTTGGTGCTAAGAACAGTGCTGTTGCAGCTCCAATGACACCACCAACAATTGCTCCCATTAGAAAGTTGTTGTCGTTTTTACCCATCGTTCCATCTTCCTCCTTTAGAATTACTTAAGATTAACTATAGTCACGACTTCGTTGTATAGTATGCTCTTCTCTCTTGACTTCCTTCTTATCTTTCCATTTATCCCAGAGATCTATTAATACATTTCCCCATTGAATCACTTGTGTAACCTTTTCTTGGTTTCTTTCTACTTGTACACTTACATTTTCTGATACCTTTTGGATGGAACCGTTAAATCTTTGAATAGAGGCTCCAACATCTTGCACAGCATCTACAACTGTATTCAATTTCTTCGTCTTTTCTTGTATGTCTGTAGCTAATGCATTTGTTTTATGTAAAAGTTCTGTCGTCTCCACGGTAATTCCTTCCATCTGTTTTTCCAATCCAGATAATGTTTTGGCTACATTATCAAGTGTGATTTGAAGGGAGCGAAGTGTTCTCGACAAAAATATAACCAAGACTAAAAATGCAATTGCGATTAGTGCTACACTTAAGTACAAAATGATGATCAACTACCTACACCTCCTTTGGTGATATACTATATTTACCCACTATTATACTTCTATAAACATACCATAACATTTGGAAATTTATCCACTATTTTGACACCCACTTTTACCACAGTAACGCTTAGCACCCAACAATAAATTAACATTAAAAATAGCGTTGTAATAGTATGAAGTCGTTATTTGCTAAAATCCACTCGCTTTCCGCGTGAGGAATAAAGAAAAAGCCAAACTGCCGGCTTTTTCAAAGGGCGATTCCTCTTCGGGCAGTCCGGGAGCCTCCTCGGCGCACTGCGCCTGCGGGGTCTCCCTATGACGCGCATCTCCCGCAGGAGTCTCATGGATTTTACCAAATAACTTTACACTCTGAATATAGGTTATAAAAGCACTACTGATTTTTTTGCCAAACTTAAAATTAATACAACTTATATTGAATACTTGCAGAACGAAGAGAGTTTAATATTAACTTGTTGATCAACACCAAGAAAATGAACTCCATTAAAACTTCCTGCAGCATATTTGTTATTACTCAATCTTTTCCTAAAGTATGTTTGTGTTTCTTTACTTTAACTTAAGCACTGAGTGGATTGAAACGGAAGGCACTTGACTCCTGCGGGATGTGAGGAAAAGTCGAGACCCCACAGACGGAACGTCGAGGAGGCTCGACTTCCTCCCCGCGGAAAGCAAGTGCCTGCAGTTGAAAGGAACGGGCAAGATAAACGGATACCACCTTATATTATATGGAGTCTTAAGGTTATTACATTGGAGTCATACCCACGCAGACAAATTCTTTCAACAATTAACCTGAAATCGGTTACAATAGGATAGTACATATTATTTTTCTAGGAGGCCTATATATGAAAGACCCACGTATACAAACGTTAGCTAAGAATTTAATAAACTATTCGGTTAAACTTCAACCAGGAGAGAAAGTGTTAATTGAAAATTTCGGGTTGCAACGTGAATTAGTAACAGCTTTGGTTGAGGAAGCATATAAGGCTGGTGGATATCCATTTGTTTCACTTAAAGACCATCAGGTTGACCGAGCACTTTTACTTGGTGCACAGGAAGAACAGTATGAGATGATCGCTGATTTTGAAGCAAATGTAATGAAAAATATGGATGCATATATTGGACTTCGCTCTGGTGATAACATTAATGAATTCGCGGATGTTCCGGATGATAAGATGAAAATAACAGGGAACACAATCGGTAAGAAAGTACATAGAGAAATTCGTGTTCCAAAAACGAGATGGGTTGTCCTTCGTTATCCAAACGCTGCAATGGCACAACTTGCAAAAATGAGTACAGAAGGATTTGAAGATTTCTACTTCAATGTTTGTAACCTTGATTACGGAAAAATGAATGAGGCTATGGATTCTTTAGTTGCTTTAATGGATAAAACAGATAAAGTGAGAATTACAGGCGAAGGTACGGACCTTACTTTCTCTATAAAAGATATTCCTTCTGTGAAATGTGCTGGTGAAATGAACATTCCAGATGGTGAAGTCTATACTGCACCAGTTCGTGATTCTGTAAATGGTACGATTACATATAACACGCCTTCTCCATATCAAGGCTTTACTTTTGAGAATGTTAAACTAACATTTAAAGACGGAAAAATTGTTGAAGCTACTTCAAACGATACAGATCGTATTAACAAAATTTTTGATACTGACGAAGGTGCTCGCTACATCGGAGAATTTGCAATTGGTGTAAATCCTTATATCCAACACCCAATGCAAGATATCTTATTTGATGAAAAAATAGATGGTAGCTTCCACTTTACTCCTGGTCAATGTTATGAAGAAGCTTATAACGGTAATTACTCTAACATCCATTGGGATATGGTTAATATCCAACGCCCAGAATACGGTGGAGGAGAAATCTACTTTGATGACGTACTAATCCGTAAGGACGGTCGCTTTGTTTTACCTGAACTAGAAGTACTAAATCCAGAAAATCTTAAATAAAGTAAATCAAAAAGAGGCCTGATGGAAATCGGCCTCTTCTTCTTTGTGTTTGATTAATTTATTAGTTGTTTTTCATAGGCTTCCTGGAACTTTTGAATATCGCCTGCACCCATAAATATGATAACAGCATTGTCATGTTGTTGAAGTGACGAGGTGTCCTCTTCACTTAACAAAGTACAATTTTCAATCCTCTCTATCATATCATGAATCGTAAGCTTTCCTTGATTCTCCCTTGCAGAACCAAAAATATCACATAGATACACATGATCCGCTTTATTTAGGCTATCTGCAAATTCATTAAGGAATGTTTGAGTGCGAGTAAACGTGTGCGGCTGGAAAACAGCAACAATTTCACGATCAGGATATTTTTGTCTTGCTGCATCAATGGTTGCATTTATTTCAGTAGGATGATGTGCATAATCGTCAATTAGTACTTGGTTGCCCATTTGTTTTTCAGAAAATCTTCTTTTAACACCTTTGAAGGTTTTAAGACGTTCTTGAATAACTTCAACATCAATATTCTCATAATGACAAAGTGCAATAACAGATAAAGCATTTAATACACTATGGTCTCCGTAGGTTGGGATTGAAAATGTTGAGAACAATGTTCCTCTGACAAATACATCAAATGTAGTACCCTTCGTACTTTTATTAACATTGCGTGCCTGAAAATCATTATCTTGACCGAATCCATAATACATTACTGGTACTTTTGCTTGGATACTTTGCAAGTGTTCATCATCACCACAAGCAATAATTCCCTTTTTAACCTGTAAAGCCATCTCCTGAAAAGCACTAAATACATCTTCTACACTTGTATAATAGTCAGGATGGTCAAAATCAATATTGGTCATTATCGCATAGTCAGGGTGATAACTTAAAAAGTGCCTACGATATTCGCATGCTTCAAAAACAAAATACTCATTATTTTCAGAGCCCTTCCCAGTTCCATCCCCAATTAAATACGAGGTAGGGTGAGCGCCTTGAATAACATGTGATAACAAACCAGTGGTTGAAGTCTTACCATGCGTTCCAGTGACTGCAACACTTGTATACTTCTGCATAAAGTCACCCAAAAACTTATGGTATCGGATAATAGTCAATCCCTGATTACGCGCTTCTTCCAGTTCCTCATGAGTATCAGGAAAAGCATTCCCAGCTATCACGATCATACCTGGTTTTATATTATCTTTACTAAAAGGTAAAATCTGAATACCTCTTTCTTCTAATGGCAATTGAGTAAAAAATCGCTTTTCTACATCTGAACCTTGGACTTGGTAATTCATATCATGAAGCACCTGTGCCAAAGGGCTCATACCAGTGCCTTTAATTCCAACAAAATGGTAAACTGTCATATAAAGAACCTCCAACAATCGTCTATCTGTAAGACAGTATATGACGTTCATCTAGTTTTGCTAATTGATCGAGTGTGAACAACAAAAGATGAATGAACTAAGTGCTCTTCCAAACACTTAATAAACGTCAATAATAGCAATAATTTCAATATTAATTATGTATAACTAATTTTACAAAAAAAACCATTATTCTATACAGATATCTTGCATTTTCATATTATAGCATTAATCAATTATGAAGACCATGATAATAATAAGCTAATTCAATAGTCCCATGCGTAACTAGGCCCCAAAAAATGAAAAACTGACAGAGCTATTCTCTATCAGTTTTCCCAATTAGACTTCAATGTATAGCATTGGATTTTAATTTGGTTACTTATATTCCACTGTTCTTTAAAACATTAACCGTACGTAGAAGCTTCAAACAATCTATTCAACCTTTTCTAAGCGAGGGTTAGGTCTATATTTCCTACCAGCTTTCGCCTGAGGTTGGCCGTTAAGGATAACATTGTCTCCGGTAAAGCCAATATTAATCTTTAATAGGCTACTTCCTACACCGTACATATCAACTGGTACATTTTGCTCTTCAAAATTAAGAATTCGCTCTTCGTTAAATCCACCAGTAACAACAATCTTCACATGGTTAAAGCCTTCTTTGTCAAGTGCCTCGCGCAAAGCAAAGACCAATGGAGCATTAACACCACGAGGGTCAAAGGTTCCCAATACGTCTTGATTTCTAAGGAAATATTGATCAATCATTGTCCGGGAAGTATCTAGTCGAACTGCTTTCAACTTATCTCCAAATTCATGAGCCACTTTTAAAGCATCTGTAATACAATCATTATTATAATCAACTAGGACCATCAGTTCATCCTCAGGAAATTTTGCATGATACGCCTTTGTTGCCGCAACAGTGTCACCATCAAATAGTTGAATGAGAGCATGAGGCATTGTCCCCATTCCCTTTTTTCCCCACCATTCATTCATAGCATGTGTTGCTTGAGCTTGAGACCCGCCAATATAAGCTGCATACCCATCACCAGCTTGTTGAGTAAAATGATCATCACGATCTCCCATAAAGATGACCTTTTTTTGAATCCCAGAAAATCCTGCAGCTTTTACAACATTATAAACATTCGTTGCAACACTTGTTCTTCTTGCCAATATGCCGTCTATAATTCCTTCAAGATAGCCAAAACTTTGGTAAGGACCAGTTATTGTTAATACCGTTTCAAATGGACTAATTTTATCTCCATCTTTTAATGAGTAAATTTCTAATTCCTCAGGCTGCTCAGCAAATGTTTTAATAAGAGCAATCACTTCGTCAGTTCCACATAATACTGCATGATTCTTTTGGAAAAACTGCATTGTGACAATATTATCAGACTTAAATTCCTTAACAATTTCTCTTGTCTTTAAAAAGTAGACTGCTGAGAACCAGCCTTCCTTAATTCTCTCATCAAATTTAAACGTACTATTTGTTAATCTGTTTATTTTACCTTGCATTTTCAATTCTATTTCCTTCATCCAAAAGCTTCCTTTCTCTCGATAGGGACATTTAGCTATAAGTTAGGATACCATTTATAAGGTTGATGTGCTAGTTTCTTGTATATTTTCAAGTTCATCTTCAGTAATAAGTATCTCTCTTGGTTTACTACCTCGTCCTTCTGAGATAATACCTTGTTCCTCCATTATATCAATTAATCTTGCTGCCCGATTATAGCCGATACGGAAACGACGTTGTAAGCTAGATGTAGAAGCCCCGCCCTGATCAAGAACAAATTCACAAGCCTCATAAAACAAATCATCTTCTTCTGATTGAATTGTGGCTTTTTTCACTAACTCATCCTGTTCAAACATATAAACTGGTTTCATTTGATCTTTTACATGTGTTACTACTCGTTCAATTTCATCATCTGATACAAAGTTACCTTGTACCCTGGTTGGTTTAGATGACCCATTTTCTAGGAAGAGCATATCTCCCTTTCCTAATAGCTTATCGGCTCCGTTTGTGTCAATAATCGTTCTTGAGTCAACCTGAGAGGATACTGAAAAAGCAATTCGAGTTGGAATGTTTGCCTTAATGAGTCCTGTAATTACATCAACAGATGGCCTTTGCGTAGCGAGGATTAAATGAATCCCACATGCACGAGCTTTTTGAGCAATCCGACAAATCGCTTCTTCAACATCACCCGGTGCTACCATCATTAAATCAGCTAACTCATCTATAATGATAACTAGGTAAGGTAAGTGCCCACTTTTTTCATTATGCCTATCTACTAATTCATTAAATCTAGCTATATCACGGACTCCTGCATGAGCAAATAGTTCGTAGCGCCTTTCCATTTCTTCCACTGCCCATTTAAGTGCTGCTGTCGCCGCTTTTACATCCGTTATTACAGGACTTACTAGGTGAGGAATATGGTTATATGGTGCTAACTCTACCATTTTTGGATCAATTAATAATAGTTTCACTTCATGTGGGGATGCTTTGTATAGTAAACTCACTAGCATTGTATTTATACATACACTTTTACCTGAACCAGTTGCACCAGCAATTAAACCATGTGGCATTTTTCGAAGGTCTGTAACCACAGGTTTCCCTGATATATCGAGTCCTAGTGCAACGGTCAAAGGAGAAGAGTCCGAATGAAATGCATCACTTTGGATGATTTCTCGCAATAATACAGATTTACTTTTACGGTTAGGAACTTCAATACCAATCGTGTTTTTTCCAGGGATAGGAGCTTCAATTCTTATATCCTTAGCAGCTAGGCTTAATTTTATATCGTCAGAAAGGTTTGTTATTTTATTAACTTTAACCCCAGGCTCTGGATGCACCTCGAAGCGAGTAACTGCTGGCCCTTGAGTTACATTGACAACTGTAGCTCCCACTTTAAAGTTTCGTAAGGTCTGATCAAGAAGTTCACTTTGATTAACTAACCACTCTTCATCATCCTCTTGTTGCTCTACTGGTTGGTTTAAGTATTGTAGACTAGGAAAATTATAAGAACCCAGACTTTGAGGTTCACGAGTCTTCACATCTATTTCATTAGCCTCTTCTACTAAATTAGGCGTTTCTTTCTGTGGAATAGCTTCACTGTAATCAAGATTCACTGATTGAGGATTTACCTCCACTTGTCCATCTAACTTTACTTCTTCATTTGGTCGTACTTTTTCTTGCTGCTTCTTTTGTAAGTTTTGTCTATCCTGTTTTAGCATCATCACATTATAGGGGATATAATGTCTTCTTGGGTTTTCTTTTTCATAAGTAGATTGTTCCGTCATATTACTTTCTGTCTCCTCCATTGAGGAAACTTCACTATCATGATGGAAGTCGTGACCTACTGATTCAGTCGTTACTAGATTCACGTTATCTTCACTAACTATACTCTGAGTCTCTAATTCAACCGTTTCTTCTTCTATCTGCTCTTCATAAACATTATGTAATGGACCCTTTTTAAGCTCTTTTAGTAAGTCTAGAAATTCATCTGACTCATTTAGGTCCTTTTCCTCCTCTTGAACTTCCAAAACATCGTTCTCTTCAAGGGGATATAAATCCTCACTTGGATTGCCTTCAAGGATAGTTAGACTACTATCAGAACTAGTTACTGCAATTTCTGATTGTGCTTCCTTCATGCTTCCAGAGGATACTAACTCAAATTCTATAATATCCTCCGAGTTTGCAATTTTAGGTTTACCAAACCCATATATAGGAGATGGCACTTCAGTTGGCCTAAATTGCTTTTTGGACCCACTCTTTTTTTCTTGTACTTTAATCTCTCTTAACTTAGTTAGATTTGTATCCTGTTTTTTTACATCATGCTTTCTTTTCTCGGGTAATTCTTTACCCTTTATGTCATCAGGTATTAGTGGAAATCGAAACTTTCCTTTTGGATACTGATAAGCAATCTTGGCTTCAACATTTTTGGGGCTTATCACTCTATTATTGGTAACCTCAGGTTCAGTTGTATGTTTCTCGTTGTCATTTACTAATGTTCTGTATAGCTTCTTTAACCAATCCATCTTATACCACTCTTTCTTAATCACTTCTAAACCATAGATAATACTATTGTATCAATAATTCCAAGAATATAAAGAAAAAATCGAGACTGTTCTTTCCCGGAAACTTTTTAATTATAAAAAAACAGCCACTCTAAAAAGAGTGACTAAAGGGTATAACTTCTGTTGTTTATCTTTTTATCTTATTTTGGCCTTTTTTTCCCTAAAATAAAGATCGGTTCTAATTGATTGTTTTCATATAAAAAGGATAATGCTGTTATAGGCACTCTTCCACTTGCAAAGAAACTCATTGTCATTTGTGCAAGGACATCATAGCCTGTATCATTCTGGATATCAGCAATTATCAAAACATCTTGATGAGGAACAGCAACTGCCATATCGCCTGTTATATTTTCGCTAAACTTTTGAAGGTACGTATCATTTAATATTCTACTAGCATCATAACCATCGTTTGAATTGATAAAAAAGAAAGTGTTTCCTGCAACTTTATCCTCTTTAACACTAATATCTAGGGATCTTACGTTAAATCTTGCAACTTCCCTTACTCTGTCTTTGTTCCATTTTTCCTTCTCTAATAGGTCTTCATCTATTAAACGATAGGTGGTTCCTAAATCTATCGCATAGTAAATACGTGTCTCTGCGGTATGATCATCATAAACCAAGGCTTTACCTTCATTTGATTCTGTTGGAAAAGAGGTTGAACGAATAACAGGGTAAATGTTCTTTTCCTTCCCAGTAAGCTCATGTTGGGCACTCATATTGGTTAATGACTCTTCAATATAGTAAATGACCTCATCAATAGATTTATCCTTTTCTTCATGCCATTTCGCTATTATACCAGGAAGTGATACAGTTACTCCCTTTTCGGTTTCACGATTTTCAACCCTTAACGTATCCTTTTCTTTGTCGAAGGTGAATTTCCACTCTGGTCTCGTTAGCCTTTCTTCAAGCCGAGCTCTCATTTTTTTTGTATCCATTTTCATATAAATCACTCCATTTGACCTTTGTAAAATCTATTGTAGTCCGTTTAAAAAGCCTTCAATTTCCTCGCGCGTCTTTCTATCCTTACTCACAAATCTTCCGGTTTCCTGCCCATTTTCGAATGCAACAAAGCTCGGGATACCGTAAACATCTAACTGCCCACATAGATCTAAAAACTGATCTCGGTCAACATAGATAAATGTAAATTCATTGTATGTAGATTCTATTTCAGGTAAAAATGGATCAATAAAACGACAATCCGGACACCAGTTAGCCGAAAACATTAATACCGTTTTACTTCCATTGATCAATTCTTTATACTGTTCCATCGATTCTAGCTTTTTCATTCTTAAGCCTCCATTACCCTTCATTTACTGCAATAGTACATCATTCTCTAATTTAAACACAAATAAACCCTCGTTGTATATTAACGAGGGTTGCGGTTATTAAAATTTTACAGAAACAACAATATCCATCATCTGTTGGGCACTTTCTAATATATCACTTGCTTTTGTTTGTGTAGTCATTTTAACTCCACCAATTCCTACTACAATTTCAAACAAGTTCTTATCAAGTTCCTTAACGAAAATATAGCCAAATCGATTTTCGTCCTCAAATGTTTTTACAACTAGGTCATCTTGCGATTCTGGACCAGAAGATTCAAACATTACTTTACTATTTGGTTCCTCATTCGGGTTTACAAATAATATAAATAACTGTTTTCCTTTTTTAATGATTAAGTTATTGTTTCCCTCTTCGCTATCTATTTTCATATTAGTCGGCAGGTAATAAGAGAAATCCTCATATTTTTCGTTAGTCTCTAATGGTTTACTTTTAAAGGCTTCTTCTACAGCAGTTTCTACTTTTTTAATCTCTTCATCAACCGATACTGAACAACCTACTACAAGTCCTGTTAGTAGAAGTAGACATATAGACAGTAACAATCTATTTTTCATTTCTTCTTTCCTCCAGTTTTCTCATTCCTATGAAATTATTTCACTACGTAGTATGTATCTCTCTATCTAAAAGACTATAAAAAAATTCGATAATAACTTACAAGCCTAGACATACTTACCTATATAATACCTTTTTCATTTCTATTGTTACAAGTGTTTTCTATAGATTTCAAAATAAAGGAAGAAACGAATGACGGGAAAATTAAAGAAATACATGATAGGATAATATAGAGAATGTAAAAAAGGGAGGTTTAAAAATGAACTTAATTGTTTATTTAGCAGGGGAAATTCATTCAAATTGGCGTGATGAAATTAAAGAAAATGCAAAAGCATTAAATTTACCACTATCCTTTGTTGGTCCTATGGAGGATCACGATCGTTCTGATTCCATTGGTGAAGAAGTACTGGGAAAACAACCTTCCCCTTTATACAAGGACCACACAGCTTCATCTATTAACAATTTTAGAACACAGGTACTTATGAACAAAGCAGATATTGTTATTGCATTATTCGGAGAAAAATACAAGCAATGGAATACTGCAATGGATGCGAGTACAGCTCTTACCTTAAATAAGCCGCTGATCATTATAAGACCAGACTCGCTAATCCATCCATTAAAAGAGCTTTCCACAAAAGCTAATGTGACAGTAGAAACAGTAGATCAGGCTATGAAGGTTTTAACTTACGTTTTTGAATAAGAGGAAAAGTTGAAACTAGAAGCTAATTAATCAAACTTCTAGTTTCTAACTTTATATTGATACTGACCAACCAGCAACTTAGCCACATGAGTGAACATTTCAGTCCGGCTAATTAACCCATTAGTAAAAACACCAACAGCCCCTTCTTTATGCCTAACATTATTTTCTTTCGTATAGAGGTCCATTACTTCCCCTAACTCCAACCCTTCTCTAACTCCCTTTGAAACTGATTCAGGTAAAAGAATTCTGGCACCTCCTGCTATAAAGGGATTATTTATTCCATCATAAATAGCCCCCCAGTTGCACAGAAAAAGCCCGTAAGAGGTCTCGAAAACGCCACCTTCCAAACCAACACCAATACTAGCTTCCGCTTTGACCCTCGCTGCCTTTGCGCGATTGATAGCCCCCTGAATGGTCTCTTCATCTGAGAAAGGCTGACTAGATACACCTGAATCGACTGATATAGGGATGAAGGTTGCTACTGTTCCTTCAAATGCCATTTTCACTGCATCCACCTTTGTGGGATTTTTTGTTCCAATCGCAATGGTTACCATTTTTTACCTACCTCCTTTTTGTCTGAAAAAAAGAGCCTATTTAATAGGCCCTTCATTCTTAGCTATTGTTTCTAATTGAATCAACTGTTGTACGGTCAGAAGACTTCACAAGTTTCACTAATAATTCTTTTGCTGCTGCATAGTCATCAATGTGGACAATGGAAGCATGTGTGTGAATATAACGAGAGCAAATTCCAACTACTGCTGAAGGTACACCTTCATTTGAAGTATGGACACGACCTGCATCCGTTCCGCCTTGTGAAATAAAGTACTGATAAGGAATATTATTCGTTTCAGCTGTATCAAGAACAAACTCACGCATTCCACGGTGAGTAACCATTGAACGGTCAAAAATTCGAAGTAGTGCACCTTTTCCAAGTTGACCAAATGCATTTTTATCCCCTGACATATCATTTGCTGGACTTGCATCCATTGCAAAGAAAATATCCGGCTTAATCATATTTGCAGCAGTTTGTGCTCCGCGTAACCCAATTTCTTCTTGAACGGTTGCCCCAGAGTACAGGATATTTGGTAGTTTTTCACCTTGTAATTCTTTTAAAAGCTCAACTGATAGTCCACATCCGTAACGATTATCCCACGCCTTAGCAAGAATTTTCTTCTCGTTTGCCATTGGTGTAAATGGACAGATTGGAACGATTTGTTGACCAGGTCTAATACCTAACTCTAATGCATTTTCACGATTATCTGCTCCAATATCAATTAACATATTCTTAATATCCATTGGCTTGTTTCGTTGTGCATCTTCCAATAAATGAGGAGGAATTGATCCTATTACCCCTATAACTGGCCCATTATCAGTTATTACTTGTACACGTTGAGCAAGTAACACCTGGCTCCACCAGCCACCTAATGTTTGAAAACGTAGCATTCCATTATCCGTAATTTGGGAAACCATAAAACCAACTTCGTCCATATGACCTGCTGCCATGACAATTGGACCATTCTCATCCCCGCGTTTAACCCCAAAAATACTACCTAATCCATCTTGAATCACTTCGTCTGCATATTTCTCTAACTGAGAACGCATAAATTTTCGGACTTGATGTTCATTCCCAGGAGCACCTGGAAGTTCTGTTAATGTTTTAAAAAGCTCCATTGTTTCTTGGTTCATTATGTATTTCTCCTTTCCTCTTGGCACCTCATTGGTGTAGGGGTATACTAAAGCATTTTTTCAGTAATCTAAAGATATAATATAAAAACACATTTATTCATTTAGTATATCGAAATATTTAAAACCTTTCCAGTAGAAAGATGGTATCTGCTTAACATATAAAGAATTGTTTTGTATACTAGAAGAAGATGGTATAACGTAAGGAGGCGCATCTAATGGGTTGGAAAAAGTTCTTACTTGGTCTAGGTGTTGGATTTGCAGGTGCATACCTATTGAAAGGTTCACTCCCTGAACAAACCCTTTCCGCTGAGAAAGCATTAAAACTTGCTAAAGCTTCTTTTAAGAAAAACGGTCCAATCAGCGGCTCATGGATTCATATGGTTCCAGAAACATTTGAAAAATTCAACATTAGTTATAGTGTCTATAAAGGTGGTATCTCACGTAACATCAATAATGAACTGAAGCAATACGAATTCCTTATTGATGCAAAAACTGGTTCGATGTTAGAGGTTAATCCAATATAGAGCTTTCAGAAAGAGACACCTACAAAGGAGTCTCTTTTTATTTTCGTTTAATTGAGTCAATTATGTTCCCGGCTTCGTCCCACCTAATTGCACGATAAATTGCATCATGGTAAAAGCTGTACCAAGCATTTTGATTTAAACCGAAGTCCATCCATTTTTGCTTTTGCTCAATCGATTTCATAGGGTAGTCATCATAAGCCATAACCCAAAGTACATTTTGGTGAGCGTGTGTAGGCATAATGTCTGCCATATGAATAACGGTATCTCCATTGTTTTCAATAATCACGATTGAGTGCCCATCACTATGACCACCAGTATGTAGCATTTTTATCCCCGGAAATACCTCTATTTCACCACTGAAAGTCTGAACCTGTTTTTCAATTCCTTCCCAATTCTCTTTCCAGTATGTATTTTTTGAACGAATATTAGGGTTCCGCATTTCATTCCATTCAATATCAGAAGTGATAATTGTTGCATTTTCAAAAGTTGATACTAGCGTATCCTCTTTCCAGCGAGTTAAACCACAGGCATGATCGAAATGCATATGTGTCATGAGAACCATATCAATGTCAGATAACTTGAGGTTAAGTCTGTCAAGAGATTGTTCAATCTTAGACTCCTCATTCATTCCGAAATTTCTTTTCATTTTTTCAGACATTTTATTATTTCCAAGACCCGATTCTATAAGAATATTTTTTCCACCAGCCTGTATTAAAATGGGATCTGAACGAAGCTCTATTTGGTTGTTATCATTGAATGGATATTTTTTTGACCACAATGGTTTAGGTACTACGCCAAACATTGCACCTCCGTCCAAATGGGTAACTCCACCACTTAGCCACGTAAGTGTATATTCGCCTATTTTCAGACTTTCCATAAAACCACACCCTTCTTTTGAAAGAATATTTTTATTTTATCACTTAATTCAGTAATTTTAAATTAAAAGCAAAAAGGAGTAGACTCTGGCGTCTACTCCTCATTTTGGAATTTTACTTCACTGCGGTATATTGGATACCCTTTTTCTGAGAACTTTTCCTCATACTCGGTCATAATATTGCCTTCGTACTCACTCTTGTGCAGATCCAGACTTACATAAGTTAAAAGTAACCCATATTCCGAGAAACTTGTTAAGGAATATTCAAATAGTCCACGATTATCAGTTTTAAAATGGATTTCTCCACCATCGATAAGGATACTCTCATATAGCTCCAGGAATGTTTTGTAAGTTAGTCTTCTTTTTTCATGACGCTTTTTAGGCCAAGGATCTGAAAAGTTTAAATATACCCGATTGACATCGCCTTTATTGAAAAACTTTTGTAAATCATTCGCGTTTTGATTCAACAATTTTACATTTGGAAGATCTTCTTCAATAATTTGATCCAACGCCGTTACAATAACACTATCTGCCAATTCAATTCCGATATAATTGATATCAGGGTTCTGTTTCGCCATCCCCGTAACAAATCTACCTTTTCCTGTACCCACTTCTATATGCAAAGGATTCGAATTCCCGAATACTTCATTCCACTTACCTTTATGTTGTTCCGGATTATGAATAACAAACTGTGGGAAGCTTGCTAACTTCTCTTTCGCCCACGGTTTATTTCTAACACGCATCACGCCACCTCATTTAAATAACATTCGTTCAAAATAATATCATCGAATAAGTAAAAGCGCAAGATACCCGGCAAGGGACATTTTGGATATGCTCTTATTATATTAAATAATGGTAATTGTCTCGTTGGAACAAAGGTTGCAAAGTTTGGTGGACTGACATTCCGTTATGGAGGGATTTTCGACTATTATTCGGGTTCATGTGGACTGAGATTCCGTTATTTGGTTAAATTACGGCTAATTTTATGGCATGAATGGCATATAGCGGAATTTGAGTCCGCAAATGGCAGCTTTTTGTGGATTTTGAACCATTTAACGGAATCTGAGTCCGTAAAAGGCTTTGTGAATTATAAGTAGAAGCTTGGGGTGAACTTGATAGTTTTTTCTAATGGGAACACCTTGGCGTATCCTTACCCGATCTACAGTGATTCATGGAAAAAAAATGTTGCATCATTTAGAGGACTGAGATTCAGCTATTTAAGGATTTCCCTCTAGATCAGGCCTCATTGTGGACTGACATTCCGCTATTCGTCTAATGTGGGCTTTTTGGGTGGCTTTTTAAGGAAAATAACGGATTCTGAGTCCGCAATTGCACCGTTTTTGTGGATTTTGAACCATTTAACGGATTCTGAGTCCGCATTCACATTCTTTAAAGAAATAAGCAGAGATTTGCAGTCAAACTACGAAGTAAAAGGATGGTTTTCTAATGGAAGTTTATAAGACCTCGCTCTAACATTACCGGATGCCACAGTGAGAATATTCATGTCAACTAATTTATGCAAGATCCTTCTAACTTGCCGATCACATATTCCAAGGTGGTCCCGAAGCTCAAGTGGGGTAATTGGACGTAGCTTACGTCGTGCAAACCGTACGACTTCTGATTCTAACCAGGTTAATTGTGAGGAAACATCAGTGGATAAAAACTTACCGATAAAAGCTAAAATTAGTTGTTGGCATTGTCTAGGTTCTTCCTTAATAGATAGGTAAGCTATCGACAAACTTGTCCAACCATCTAGTGCCAGTAAAGAATGCCTCCAGCATAGATCCTTGAATCGCCTTACATTTAAATCCCTGGCATGAGGACCATACCCCTGAATTTCAATGCCTCCTTTAGCACCTCCAGGCATATATGCAAGGTCAAGGTACCGAAATCCGTTATTAAAATCTCTTACCTCCCACTCTGGAAACAAGTGATCAAAATTCCCAACTGTCGGGTACCATATTGATCTTAAAAATTCCACTGTCCCATGCCCTAGCCCATTTTCAAGAATCTCTCGTCTCCTATGATTTTTCTCATGTTCAATATTATCATTGAGCCAAATATCAAATTCTTGTTGAAATTGCGACATCGCACCACTTCCTTTCAATTTTAATTTCACTTATGAAATAGCACCATTTTTACTACCTATTTTTTAAAAAGTAGTAAAACAACCAATGGTCGAAATTAGTATATCGTTTAATTATTAAATCTTCAAACATTCATGTATAAAAATTGCTGAAAAAAATCTACACCAAAACAAAAAACCGATCATCCTAAAATGACCGGCGTAGCTCGTATAAAATAAGCACCTTTTTGGCATTTTAATATTATCATCTAGCCCTTTAAGGAGTTGTACTTAATGCCACTAAATCATACAGACCAAATGCATGTATTAAAGGATATATTATCAAACCAACAAACTGACTGCTGTGGGACAGTTGCTGAGTGTGAACAGATGGAGAGAATTATTAAATCCTTAATGATTAATACAGACATTGATCACAATGTAAAATCCGTTTTGCAGGATATTTACTCTTATAGTCAAAATGGAAAATATACTCAATCCCTTGATAATCATATAGACAACCACAGAACTGAACTAACTCAATGGATAAGTGATATTGATTCCTTCAGCTAACTCTGCTTATGAAGTAAGGCTTTGCAAGTAATTGATCCAGTGCTGTGTCTCTTTGTGAAGGTTTTTTGATTTGTACCAAAGAATCGATATGATTGTCTGTGATACTACATACCATTTCATTCGTAATTGAAGGTTATCTGTTAATTCCAGGCCATATAATTCTAACCAAGAATCCCACTCTTCCTTATCTATATACCAGTGTAGTAGAAGTCCTATATCTATTGCGGGATCAGCAATCATTGCTCCATCCCAGTCAATAAGGAACAGTTGTTTATCTCCAGTTTCTAGCCAATTATTATGATTCACATCACAGTGACAAACTACTTTATGCTCAAATTGTATATTTTGTAGCTCCATTTCTAAAAAATGAAGTCCTTCAGTAA
Source organism: Cytobacillus suaedae (assembly GCA_014960805.1). GTDB lineage: Bacteria > Bacillota > Bacilli > Bacillales > Bacillaceae_L > Bacillus_BV > Bacillus_BV suaedae. The sequence continues at coordinate 3,593,187 of CP063163.1, forward strand.
TTGTCGCAAGCTTAGAAAGGTCCTTCTCTTTCATTAGACGTTTATTAATATCTAATAAAATCTCTTCAGGATGAAGAGGTTTTTTTTGTAGTCGTCTTAACATATCTAGCAGTTCGTTTGAATGGTGAATTTTGCGAAGTAAATGAGCTATATCCGGACCATTCATGTCCTGTGCTTTTAGCTCACGACCATTTATCCAATGTTGAGCGGTAATAACATCACCATTTTCTAAACGTTTAGTCCACATTAATTTAGGGACAATCCCCTCTGCAGATAAAACAGCTAAAAATGGAGATGAATTGCGCTTTAAGAAGAGCCTCTTGTCATTTAACTGAGCAAAGTAAGCATCCCCTGTCGCTCCACCAGCAGGAAATATTTCCCATTCATCATCTAATATATAATCCAACCAATTCACCTTCAATTGCAACACAACATTTCTTAATTTATTGTCTCAATGCGTTTTAATGTATCATTCATAAGTTAGTTCTTAGAAACAAAAAAGACAGCTATTGACTATGTTTCAGAACAATAGCTATCTATTTAAATTTTAGGTTCTTATTGTTGGTTAGTCAAGAAAAAACTAAAGGTTTTACTACTTTCTAAATAGCACCATTGTACTAATCGGATCAATAATAACTCGCGATTCATTTAGTGTAGAAAGTGGTTCTATACCGGCTTTCTGTTCCTTACAGACTACAAACCATTTGCCGTGACTTGGTAACTCTACTTCCTTACTATGACAAGAATTACTATGAATTACCAGGACAGATGACCATGGACCATACTTTTCAACATTAAATAAAGAATACATAAGAACACCTTCAGGCACATCATAAAATTTTAAATGACTTCTAATTTGGGCTGTTGAGTCAAACCTAAATGCTCCATGTACTTTACGAATAGAAATGAGTCCTTTAATGTATTCAACTTCTTCCACATACTTTTGTTTTCTTGCCCAATCTAGCTTATTTATTGAATCTGGTGACTTGTAGCTATTTTCAACTCCTTGTTTCGTTCGAAAAAATTCCTGACCACTATGCAAAAAGGGGATTCCCTGTGAAAGTAAAACCATAGCTGTTGCAAGCAGATGTCTTTTTTTCAATATTTCTTCCGATTCATGAGAGTTACATACAATTAATTTATCCCATAAGGTATGATTATCATGAGACTCAACATAATTAATCGTTTGAGTTGGCTCTAAGAATAATCCTTTGTGCCCCTTCATAAAGGAAACACTTCCAGCAATTGACTCTTTAGCTTCAATCAATTTATGGTTATTACCCAGGGCAAACCCACGGTCATAAAGATTAAATGTACTCCCTTTAATTCCATCTCTAAATCTGTCGTTAAAGTAGGCAATTCTAGGCATCTTTTGTGCATTTCGGATCGAGGCTTTCTGATCAATAGAAAGTGGTGTGTTTAAGTCCCATCCTTCTCCTAATATAAGAACGTCAGGATTGATTTCGTCAACCGTCCTTCTAATGGAATTCATCGTTTCAACATCCAATATCCCCATTAGATCAAAACGAAACCCATCCACATTAAACTCCTTTAACCAGTAACTTACTGAATCCACAATAAATTTACGTGCCATTTTTCGTTCTGAAGCAATATCATTACCCACCCCAGTTCCATTTGATGGCATACCATATTTATCATGTCTGAAATAATAACCTGGAACAATTTTTTCATAAGAGGACTCTTCCCTGATATATACATGATTATATACAACATCAATAATGACTCTTAATCCATGTTGATGAAATGTTTCAATTACATTCTTTAATTCACAGATTCGATTATAAGGGTCCCTAGGATTTGAGCAATAACTGCCTTCAGGAACATTAAAGTGTAAAGGGTTATAGCCCCAGTTATATTCTTCAGTTACACAATCTTCCTTAACACCATAAAAATCATTTACAGGTAATAGCTCTACATGTGTAATACCTAAGTCTAATAAATAGGACAAGCCGGATATAGTCCCTTGAGGACCCTTCGTATTCATTTCCGTTATTCCTAAATATTTTCCTTTCTGGTTAATTCCACTTTCAGAATCAATAGAGAAATCTCGTACGTGAGTCTCATATATAATCGCATCCGTTGCTTTTTGGAAAGGTGAAAGAGTGATAGGATCAACCTTTGTTTTTTCTAGATTGATAATGACTCCATATTCTCCGTTAATTGAAACTGCCTTTGCATATGGGTCAACCGCTTCTCTCCAACTCTGATTCACACACACTAGGTAAGTATAGAAAAGCCCTTCTAGATCACCTGGTATCGTTAATTCCCAAACTCCATTTTGCTCTCTCATCATTTGATATATCTCAACTTGTTCCTGGGTTTCGTTAAATATTTTTAATTTTACGCTTGTTGAAGAGGGAGCCCATACTTTAAATGTCGACTCTGAAAGTGAATATAAAACGCCAAGATCATCCCCATCATAAGAGTACAGCTCATCAAAATCATTTGTACGGATAACAGCCCCAACTTGTAAATCGGTTTGGTGCCCTCTTTCATCTTTTACAATGTATTCATCTCCAATAGATAGAACGGCTGTGAAGGTACAAATATATTTAATATGTGTTTCAATATCTTGTTTTTTAATAATATCAAGTTCCATGTCCAGTTCTTTTTTACAGAGAGAAAAAGTTTGACTCTCCCCTCCATAATAAGATTTAGGAAGCAGAACAGTAATAACTGTTAATTCATCTAGATAAGCCTCAAAATTACGTGCAATCGGTTCGATGGTGTCACCTCCCTAGACTGTCTCTTAGTTAATAATTATCATCCTACTTTTTTCAACGGTTACCATTACTGGTGATTTGGCTACTTGTTCTCCATCAGCATGGATAAATAATGGCTTTTCACTATCAACTCTAATGGTTTCCCCTGTGTGTGAACTAACTTCCTTAAATAGTACATGCTTCCCAAAAAACACACTTCCAAATACAGCTAATAGTTTAAAACTAGAAATGTTATGAACTACTGTAATATTTAAAATACCGTCATTAGGACGTGCATGAGGTGATATTTTCATACCCCCACCGTAGTAACTTTGATTAGAAATCGTGACAAACCAAACATTTTGATACCTATATATGTTCCCATCAATTTCAAGAGTTACGTTTGTTAACTCATATGTAAACAGAAGCCTGATTAAAGCCACAACATAAGAGAGAAAACCTAGGCCTAATTGGTGTAAGTACTTCTTTATTTTTGACTCATTTGCTAGCTTTGAAACTTCTGCATCAAAACCAATGCCAAGACTGTTCACAAATACGTGCGATTTTTTTTGTTGTTCAAAAGAAGCTTTACCAATATCATATTTTCGTAAAGGCTTATTCATTCTCTTTAGTATAAGGTCTAAGGCATCTAAAGGTGATTTTGGTATGATGTAGCCTCTTGAAAAATCATTACCCGTTCCAGCAGGTATAAAACCAATTTTCATTTCCGGATGGTCTACGAGTCCGTTGACGACTTCATTCATCGTACCATCTCCGCCTACACAAATGATCCCTGCCACTTTATCCTCATACATTGTGGCAATCTGTCTGGCAAGCTCAGTTGCATGACCTGGATATTTTGTATTAAAAGATCGATAGTTCACTTTGCGCTGGTCAAGCTCTTTAACCAACTTCCTCCAGACTTTTAATGACTTTCCATTTCTAGCTGCAATATTGACAATAAAGAATAATATTTTCATAGATTTACCCTTCATTTCTTATATGATTGAAAATAACTTTTTTATTACCTATTGTACCATTCATTAAACAACCAAAGAATCTATTAATTCTGAGAAATTTAAAATTACAATTGTTACAGTATATTAACAATTATGCCTGCTAATAACTTGCCTATTTTTGCTAATTCTGTTATTCTTAATAGGAATTATTTTTGTTCGGTAAGTTAGGGAAGTCTTATGCTTTTCCACAATATCTACTTTGAGCAAGAATAGTAATACATTGTGTTTACACACGTACTAGGAGGCAACAAACATGGAAAATGGTAAAGTAAAATGGTTTAACGCAGAAAAAGGTTTTGGATTCATCGAGCGCGAAGGAGCAGACGATGTATTCGTTCACTTCTCAGCTATCCAAGGTGACGGATTCAAATCTCTTGAAGAAGGTCAATCAGTTACTTTTGACGTAGAACAAGGTGCTCGTGGACCTCAAGCTGCTAACGTTCAAAAGATCTAATAAGCATTAAAAACAGACTCAATATTTTGAGTCTGTTTTTTTATTTATTTAGGCTCTTTTCATTAAGTTTGTTGCTTTAAATGTATATTAACAAGAGTGGATTGGAGCGGAAGGCACTTGACTCCTGCAGGAAGAAGAGGAAAGGTCGAGACCCCACAGGCGCATGCGCCGAGGAGGTAGTTTTTTCACGTCAGTGAAAATAACCCTCGACTTCCTCCCCGATGGGAATCCGTTCTTGAAAAAGCCGGTAGTTGGGCTTTTTCATAATTCCCCGCGGAAAGCAAGTGCCTGCAGCGCAAAGGAACGGTCATAGTTTGATGTGAAGACAACTATTTTTTTAGAAAGAGCCTTTATTTATCATCATCAACTGCCCACTCGGTTCTTGTTACACAAGTTGTTTGACAATACATTAGTAGAGCTTGCGCAGCTTTTAATTGAACATGTTTGAGTGGTGAGGATAGATTTCTTAAATTGGTAAACCAGGCATCATAATTGCGCTTTTCAATAAAATCAACATCATATGGTGGAAATGGATAATCAAAGTAGCCATTTCGATTTAAAATGACTTTTTTAATTGGCATATCCACTTCATACAGCTGAAATACCTTTTTTACAATCTTCTCCATCCGATTAAGACCTATTAAAGGTGACAAGACTTTTCTTTCTTTATCCCCATTCCGTTCTAACCAGAACCGCTCCTTTGATCCAAGAAACACACTTTCTCTTTCACCTTCAAGAATTGTGATACACCAAGTAGTTGTTGGGCTAATCATAATGATATCAACTTCTATTGGGGCATGTTTTAACACAAAAACTGGTTTGTACATCACTAAATACGTATCAGGGAACCTTTGCAGAAAATACTTTAAATCCTTATCTGCTTTAAAAGCTGAATCAACAAAGGATTCCTCTCTAATTGTTGAACTTGCCCACTTCATTTGAAATGTAAAAAGATTTTCTAAAAAATCAATCTTGAGCTCATCTATAGAGTTTGGTGTCGATTGAAAGGATGCTATAAAGTCATCAGAATCAATCTCATCTTCATCTGTATTTTGTCTTTCTAGTAGAATATCCGCTGGACTAGATTCATCCTCATTTTTACGAACCCTTGAGAAAAGCTGTTTCAGTGGTGCTAAAACAGACTTCTTATTATCCTCTTTTAACGTTTGGAAACGTTCATATATTTCATGCTTGTTTTGAGCAAACTCACTTAATGTATCTAATGAACCATTTTCCCAAGCATTTAAAATATGATTCCACTGTTGCTTTTTTAGTCTTATATACTGACTAGGATATCGATAAATATCAATTTCATATCGGGAAACGTAGTCTTGTAATTTTATTAGTTGACCCAACTTTAGACCACCTCATTTCTCTTTAAAGAAGCAACGTAACATATGGTAAAAAGATGGCAGCAAAAACAGCACTTAAAATCATGGAGACCGAGCTAATTGCTCCCTCACGTTCACCAATTTCTAATGCTTTTGACGTACCAATACCATGAGCGGCAGCTCCAAATCCCATCCCTATCCCAATATAATGAGTTACACCACACCCCTTTAATAGAGACGGACCACACACTGCTCCTGCTATTCCAGCAATCATTACATATACTGCTGCAAGTGAAGGTACCCCACCTATCTCTCCTGCTATATCCATAGCAACAGGGGAAGTTACTGACTTTGGTAGGATAGATAGCATAAGTTCCTTTTCAAGACCAATTAAAATTGACAAAAGGATTCCTGTAAGTAGTGAGATAAATGTACCACTTAAGACCCCTGCCACAATAGGAATAAAATACTTCTTAAGCAACTTTCTATGTTGATACAAAGGGAAAGCAAGTGCTACCACCGCCGGCCCTAATAACTCATCAATCCATTTACCACCGATCATATATTCCTCATAAGAAAAGCTAAAAAGAGATAATAGTACTATAAGTGCTAAGGTTGTGGTTGCAATTGGAACTAGAAAAGGCGAAGGTGTTTTTTGATAAAGGACCCTCATTCCATTATAGAGGATAAGAGTTAACGTGATCATGAAAACAGCAAGTAGTAGGTTCACGCTTCAAACCCCCTGCCAATATTCTTATTCTTATCGTTTTTAGTAGAAATAAAATCTGCAACTCTAGCTGAAATAATCATGACCAAAAAGGTACTAACCAACACGATAGCAACAGATAGTAGTCCCTTTCCCTTAAACAATGGGAAATAATTCATTAATCCAACTGTTGCCGGTAGGAATAATAATGGAAGTCTTGATAATAAAAACTGTGTCCCCAAAGATAACCACTTCTCTTTTACTACCTTTAGCTGTAATAGGCATAATAAAAGGAGCATCCCAATAATACTCCCGGGAATCGACAAGTCAAAAAAAGATTGAATCGACATTCCTATAAGGTATATTCCGTAAAGTATACAAAGTTGGAGAATAGTTAGGAAAGCCTTCTTCATTTTTATCTCCTTCTCTTTTGTAATAACACTTACCCTATTTTACTACTTTGCTTCAAGAGGATAAATAGAAAGTGGTTGGTATTTTGGGAGCCGGTTTATATGAGTCTGATATAAAACGATATGTCCCGCATTAAACTTAGAAAATTCTTCTTTTGGCTGGACCATGCTTTTTAACGTTTCCATTTCAAAAGGATCCTTAGACATCCATTTTCTAGCTAATGTTATATGCGGCTTATATGGACGGTCCTCTAATTTAAAGCCAATTTCAGTACAAGCCTGATAAATATCTTTTTGTAATTGCAATAAATAGTTCTGCTCTTTAAGTGCACTCCAGAGTATCCTTGGTGAGTCTGATTTTCCAAAGATTCCAAATCCATCAAGCTCTAAAGTAAACGATGAATGCTTTGCACTAACTATTTTTAATTTTCCTTTTACTGCTCCCATTTGCGATAGAGACGAAGGGTTACCTAAAAAAGCCAAAGTTATATGTAAATCCTGTGGGTGAACCCACGTCTTAAAAGGAAGTTTTGGTTCAACAAGCTCTTTAACACCCGTTAAAACCTCTCGAATAGGTTGCGGTAAAGATAATGCAATAAAATAATGTGTTTGCTGAGTCATTTCAATAGCTCTCCTTTTGCGATATTTTACCGGATTTTTATTTAAAATATATTTTAACTTAAATAGTAAGAGAAAGCACCTTACCTAGTTTTCAGCTATAATCAGAACTAATTCATTAATTCCAACATACTAGATAGGATTTTTTAGAATTGATATAATAAAGTAGAGCTAAAAAAAGATTTAAGGGAAGTGACATAAATGCGTGTTGTTAACAACATGGCTGAATTAATCGGAAACACTCCACTTGTTAAATTAAACAAAATTGGGCCGAAGGATGGCGCCTCAATTTATTTAAAATTAGAGTTTTTCAACCCAAGTGGAAGTGTTAAGGATAGAGCAGCATACAATATGATCGTTCAAGCAGAAGAGCAAGGTCTTTTAAATAGCAATTCGACGATTATTGAACCTACAAGCGGAAATACAGGGATTGGATTGGCAATGAATGCTGCTGCTCGTGGATACAAAGCAATACTAGTTATGCCTGATACCATGACAGCTGAACGTATTAATCTTCTAAAAGCGTATGGTGCAGAAGTAGTTTTAACTCCAGGAGACGAAAAAATGCCTGGTGCTATCAAAAAAGCTAATGAACTTGCTAAAGACATTCCTGATAGCTTTGTTCCCATGCAATTTGAAAATAATGCAAATCCAGACGCACATCGTCATACAACAGCTATTGAAATAATTGAAGCCATGAAGGAGCTCGGAAAGCCACTTTCAGCTTTTGTAGCCACTGCTGGAACTGGTGGTACAATAACTGGTACTGGAGAAGCACTTAAAGAACACTATGCGGATCTTACTGTTCATGTCGTTGAACCAGCTGGATCACCGGTTCTTTCTGGAGGAAAGCCTGGAAAGCATAAACTTGTTGGAACAAGCCCTGGGTTTATCCCAGACATTTTAAACCAGAATGTCTATGATGAAATTTTTAAAATTGAAGATGATGAAGCATACGAAATCACTAGGAGTCTTGCTCGAGAAGAAGGAATTCTTGTTGGTCCCTCTTCAGGTGCTGCTTGTTTCGCAGCTATACAAGTAGCAAAACGCCTTACTCCACAAGATGTGGTAGTATGTATTGCCTGCGACACAGGTGAAAGATATCTATCAAGTGACGTTTTTGACTTTTCATAATTTGATTTAATCCATTAAAAAGAGAGCCAAATACAAAGGCTCTCTTTTTTAATAGGCTATAGTAGGAGTAGTTATTTTTTTCTCCAAATAGACGATAATTAGAACTAACATTAGACCAATGATTGTTAATAACCCATAAAATAAGTAAAGATGGTTTATTGAGAAAGCCTCTAAAATAAATCCTCCTACAAACGTACAAAACCAGGTTCCTAATCCATTTCCAACAGCAGAGTAAAGAGAAACCGCAGTGACTCTTACTTCTCCAGGTGAAATGTCTCTAACATACTGTAGAGCAGCAGGTATATAAAGTCCGACTGAAAATCCTTGAGCAACAATAGTGGCAAACACAAGATATAGAGGAGGATCAAAGAAATACAGTATCCATCTCAATCCCGAAATAAGGCCTGCCAATATCACAACCTGTAGCATTCCTATTTTTTGAATCCACTGACCTGCAAACTTCATAAAGGGAGCTTCACTTCCTGCTCCTAACATAAAAGCTATCCCTACCCCAGTAAGAGTTCCACCTAGTTCTCTAATATAAAGTCCAAAGTAAAAATTATTGGATAGGATGGGTCCAAAAATTAAAAACGTAGTTAGTAAGAATAATAAAAAACGAGGCATTTTTACCAACCGTGAAACTCCAGTTTTAATATTAATTTGCATTGGATTACTTTCATCAGGTAACTTCCAAGCAAAAACGGATGAGACAAGTAGCATAAGAATAAAGACATAAAAAATGATGGAAAGAGAAAAAGTTTCAGATAGATTTCCTACAATTAACACAGCTACTGCGAAGCCAAGCGCTCCCCACAATCTTATCGAGCCATAATTACCTTTTGTTTTTTGAACATAAGATAATGCCATACTATCTGAAATTGGCACGACTGCACTTTGGGTAACAGCTAATAAGGCTGCAAATAGAATAAACCAAATATAGGATTCTACAAAAGAATACCCCACTCCAATTATGGCCGTACAAATGATGGTAATGGTTAATACAAGTTTAGGCTTTTGAGTGTAATCACTTATAAGTCCCCAAACAGGTTGGGTTAAGATTGTAACAACAGGACTGATAGACATAATTGTCCCGATTTGTGCACCTGTTAGACCAACAGTATCATTTAGGTAAACAGCTAGTAGTGGGAAAAGAGAACCTAAACCGAAAAATATAAAAAAATAAAAAAGCGTAAACGTTAATTTAGCACTTTGATTCTTTTGCTTATGAGTGGATAATTCCATGTAGGAGCCTTCTTTCTTTGGTGCACTTTTACAATAGTTAATAACCGCTCTCTTAGTAGAGAACGGTTATTAAAATAAATAGTAGCATATTATACATAAATTTGGTAATTATATTTTACCTAACTCACTTATTGCTTGTGCGTAGATAGCAGTTGCTTTCAGCAAATCTTCAATAATAATATATTCATCTTTTTGGTGGGCACTATCTGGACGTCCAGGAAATAATGGTCCAAATGCCACTCCTGCTTTCAATGATCGAGCATACGTCCCACCACCAATCGAAATAAGAGTAGCTTCCTCCCCTGTTTGCTCTTCATACACCTTTTGTAAGGTTTTAACTAATGTATGGTTTTTGTCAACATGATGGGGCTTTGAATCACTGAAATTTCTTAATGCAAATGAATTTAGTCCAGCCACCTCTTCAATTTTCTCTCTTGTTTTTTCCATATCATTTGTAACTGGATAACGAAGATTAATTCCGATACTGCCTCCAGTCTTATTAGTATAGGTCATTTTCCCAACGTTAATTGTTAAGTCACCTGTGATTTCGTCAGAATAACGTACTCCAAACTTTTCCCCGCGGGAATCTTCAAAAAAGTAATCTGAAAGAAAAGAAATAAACCTAGATGCATCCTCGTCAAGTTGGATCTTCTTAAGAAAAGAAGCCAGTAGTAATCCTGCATTCTTACCTTTCTTAGGTTCCATTCCATGTGCAGACTGACCTTCTAATTCAAAGATTAATGTACCACCCTCTACATAGCCCTTTCCAAGTAGTTGATTTTGAGTTATGTAGTGTTTAAATTCTGCAAGTAGCTTATCATCATGATTTGTAGTATTGAGTCGTGCCTCGGCAAAGTCTGGTACCATATTATAGCGACGACCAGATTGGAAAGACTTCAGAACGATCATTTGTTCAAGTGATGATGTATCACTATCAGGATTGGCCTTCATTTCTAAATCAAAATCAGCAATTCCCTTTTCTGCATAGATAATTGGGAAATCAGCATCTGGAGCAAAACCCATAGTAGGCATCTCTTCATGTTTAAAGTAATGTTCTACACAACGCCAATTGCTTTCTTCATCTGTTCCGATAATCATACGTATTCGTTTATTTAAAGGAAGCCCTAACTCTTTAACAATCCTCATCGCATAATAAGCAGCCATAGTGGGGCCTTTATCGTCAATAGCTCCTCTTGCAAATATCTTTCCTTCACGAATGTCAGCCCCAAACGGGTCGCTTGACCATCCGTCACCTTCAGGAACTACATCGACATGACAAAGAATTCCGACTAACTCTTCACCTTTGCCCATTTCAATATGCCCAGCTAATCCATCTACATTTTTCGCTAAGAAACCATCGTTACTTCCTTTTGCTAACAGATACTGAAGGGCAGCATCAATTCCTTCTCCTAACGGAGCATCCTCTGTACCATTCTCTTCATCAAGGATACTCTTGATTCTCAAAAATTCTTGAGTATCCTTTACCAGTTCGTCTTGCCTCTTTAAGACTTCTTCCATCCAATTAATCGTACTCATCATAAACCTCCAACTCGGGGGCCTGACCCCCGTTACGTTAATGCGTTATAGTAATAAAATTAAACTTTACAGCCCTAATTAAGATTATATCTAATTTGAGGTTATTTTTGAGTAGCAGTATTTAATAATGTTAAAATTTCTTGATTCTGATAGTCTTTTGCTAAGTCTAGCGCTGTAGTCCCACTAACATCTGTTATTAGTGGATCAGCACCATATTCTAATAATAGCTCAACCATCTCAGGAGAATCATAGCTAACGGCATCCATTAGAGGAGTAGTACCATAAATATCAACTGCATTTACATCTGCACCAGCATCTAACAACAGCCTTGCCGTTTCAATACTAGGGCTAGCATCTACTTCGATACCCTCTTCATAAGTAAAGTTGATTCCGTAAATTGTCCAATGGAGAGGAGTTGACCCTTCGGAATCACTAACATTAACCTCTGCTCCTTCGTCAATTAAACCCTGAACCTTCTCTAAATCTGCCTCATAAGCAGCATCCATTAATGGCGTAGTTTCTTCTACACCTAAAACGAAATCAGTCCATAAAGAGGAATTCATTATTCTGTCAATTGTAATATAACTTCCACCGACAAAGATAGCAAAACCAAGTGTTAGCCCCACAATTCCAATAACAACTCCTCGCTTGCTTTCTTTATAATATGGGAAGTCTATATCCATAAATTTTGCGACTTCTTGAATACGTTTAGGTAAGTGTGGGTGTGTAGAAATTTTCTCCGATAACCAAACAAAAAAGCCTGACTCATCCTTAACTTGTTTTAAATAAGCATCATGATTAACAGATTTATATAATGTTCTACCTATAGCCAAAATAGTTAACCCATTTTTTGCAGCTTCAAACTTATTCGTGTAATACCCGGCATAACGATCACACGTATATTCACACGCTCGAGAATAAGCCTCCCCAATAAAAGGAACCCACATAGCAGGTAGAATGGCCATTTGTATGGTTATATGACGCCTCTTGATATGTGCAAGTTCATGCGCAAGGATAAAATGCACTTCATCCTCAGCATCCATTTCAATTAATTCAAAGATATCAGAGTATAAAACAACCATATTCCTTCTAAAAAACTTGGTTGCAAAAGCATTCAACAGTCCTCCTGACTCCATCACATAAATATCTGGTACCTTTTCAAGCTTCATTTCTAAACAAATTTGTATTGCTCGCTCATATACTAACGGAAATTGACTTTCACCAATTTTGACAGCATTCCTTCTTATAGATCCAATCATTAAGAAATGTAAAATAAGTGAAAATAAAACTAAGAATACAATAAAAAATAGGCCTATGATCGAAAAGAGGAAGGCAATATAAATACCTACACTTATTAAAATGCAAAATATAAAATAGAAATCCTCTTTAGGATGAACCAGTCGTTTTGTATTTTCCATTTTAAAAAAACCCTTTCTAATTAAGATTACTTTTAATATGTGGTAAACGACAGATTCAATTCACTATGAGAAATTTGTAAAAAAATGAAGGATATTTGGAAAATATAGCGAAGTAGTCATACTATTCTGATTAGGACTATATAGATTAGTAAAACTTCTAAGTGAGGTGATAAATGACCTATAGGTTCCTTTTTGACATAGGTAATTATGTAAATAGTTTGTAAATTTCCGTTTTGTCCTAGAAATAATCATTTTGATTGTGTAAAATAGAAGATGAAGTTACATCACGAACACTTATCGAAGAACGTTGTGCCATGCGAAAAAATGATAAGGAGTGGTTTTTTGAAGAATTCAACAAACCGGATGCTAACCCGTATCAAATCAGTCTACATGTTTATAAATGAGAAAGGAACTGTGTCAACACAGGAACTTGTTGATGAATTTGGTATAACTCCTCGTACAATCCAGCGCGATTTAAATGTGTTAGCATATAACGATTTGGTGCGCAGTCCAAGTCGTGGCAAATGGACGACAACAAAAAAGAAAATAAAATTAACATCTTAGGAAGCTAAAATAATTACAATTCAAATTGAATTAGACAATATACATAAATGTACTGTTAACAAATCTAAATCACTAAATATGACCCGAAAAAAAGCGACCTATTACTGGTCGCTTTTCACGTTTGCATTTTTTAATAATTCAACTTCTTCTTCTGTAAGCTCTCTGTACTCTCCTAATTCTAATGTTTCATCTAATGAGAGAGGACCCATTTTAATTCTTTGTAAATAAACCACTCTTTTTCCAACCGCCTCAAACATCCGTTTTACCTGATGGAATTTTCCTTCTGTGATAGTTACTTCAATATCAGATGAGATTCCTTGTTTTAAAATAACCAAATCTGCAGGTAGTGTTTTGTAGTCATCCTCGAGAACTACACCTTCCTTAAATTTAACCACATCCTCACTCGTTACTTCTCCTTCGATGATTGCAAAATACGTTTTCGGTACATGATTCTTAGGGGAAAGAAGCTGGTGAGATAGTTGACCATCATTCGTCAATAACAGTAGACCTTCCGTATCCTTATCTAATCTTCCTACAGGAAAGGGTTCATAGATGGCATCTTCCATTTCGAGCAAATCAATCACTGTTTGGTGCATTGAATCCTCTGTCGCTGAAATAACACCAGGTGGTTTATTAAGCATTAAATAGATAAACTCTTTATAAACAACTGGTTCACCATGAACAGTTACTGTCTGTTCTTCTGGATTAACATGCTTTCCAGAATCTTTTATTATCTGTCCTTCTATTTTCACAGCCCCAGATTTCAGCAGAGCCTTAACTTCCTTACGACTCCCAAAACCAACCGTTGATAACATTTTATCTATTCTCACAATTAAATCCCTCCAAGATGCCCAATTTAAAATAGTAGGCTGTTTACTCACTCCACATTTGACCTATATACATAGACTAATATCGTATATATAGGAAAAGGAGCGAAAAATTATGTATTATCGACAAACACCTCAAATTGTACTCCCTGGTTTCCCTGGCTATCCTGGTGGTGGCTACGGTGGTGGCGGAAATGTAGAAAGACGTTTAGATCGCCTTGAACGCCAGTTAGAACGACAACAACGACAAATTGATAATTTAGATCGTAGAGTTGACCGTATTGAGAGACGCCTTGGATATGGAGGCGGCTATGGCGGTGGCTATGGCGACGGGTATGGACAATAACCAGTAGTGTAGAAGGCTGTCTATTGTACAGCCTTCTGTTTTTTCTTTCTGATTAAAAATGAAAAACGCTTTCCTAGTAGTTTTGCTAGTAAGTGGGATTTGTATGCCAAATACAAATAGATTCCAGCCCCTATACTAACACCTATCATCAAGATTGTAGCTGCCTGTATTTTTCCTTGTTCATAACTGATTAGAAATGATAACAAATATTGTATGGTCAATATAGCAATTGCCATTAATAAGGCAAATAAACTCATAAGCACCGACCTACGTACAAAAAGAGAAAAACTATATTGTGTGTGCTTTGCAATCATCCAAAAGCTATAAGCAATTGAAACTGTGAAACCTAACGCAGTTGAAAGAATAGAACCTAGTCCCTCAAAGACATAAATAAGTGGTACATTCGTCATTAGTTTAATAAGTAAACCAATAACAAGACTAATTACAGCAAGCTTTTGCTTGTTTATCCCTTGCAGGATAGCAGCAGTAACCGTAAAGAAAGAAAAAAGAATAGCAACAGGTGCAAACCAACCTAAGAAAAACCCTCCATATTCTCCACCTAAGCCCTCTGTCGGATAGAAGGTAGCATATGCAGGACCAGCTAATACTGATAACCCAACTACTGCCGGTAGAACTAATAAAACAATGATTTGAAAGGTCTGGTCAATCTGACGTCGAAGTAAGGGTAGATTACCAGATGTAAATGAACTTGTTATTGTTGGGATTAGTGTTAGACCAAATGCAGTTGCTAATGATACCGGGATCATTACAAGCTTAGGAATAGAGAAAGTAATCAAACCAAAGATTTCTTCTGCTGTTACTTTGTTAATCTCTATACTAATCATAGCTTTATTAAAGGTGAACACATCTACATATGTATACAATGGAATGGCAAGTCCAACAAACACAAAGGGTCCTGCATAAGATAAAAGCTCTTTATACATCTGCTTCGTTGTCATTTCTGTTTGTGGCTTACTTTTACCTAATAATTCATCAAAATACGGTTTTCGTATTTTTAAATAGATAAGTAATACTACCAATCCACCAAGGGCACCTACAAAAGCAGCAAATGTAGCAAAACCAACAGCTGTGGCCATTTTTCCATCTACCATTTCAATTACAATATAAGTAGCAGATAATAAGAAAACCACTCTCACTAACTGTTCAACGACTTGAGAGACAGCAGTTGGGCCCATTGATTGATTTCCTTGGAAGAAACCGCGGATAAGACTCATAATCGGGACAGCGATTAATGCAACACTGACCATGCGAATAACCATTGTTACATCCTCAATCTTATTACCATGTTCGTCACCACCACCTAATACTCTAGGTGCAATATATGGCGCAAGATAAAACAGAACTAAAAACGCAACAAATCCCGCTATTCCCATAACAAGAAGACCAGATTTAAACATCCGTCTACTTGTATGGTAATCTCCTATTTCATTATATTTAGCCACAAACTTCGAGACGGCCATTGGAAATCCCATTGTAGCAATACTTAAGAAGATCGTATATTGACCATATCCGTATGCAAATAAAGCTGAACCTTGTAATCCAACAAGAGCTACAAACGGAAAAACATAAATCATCCCTAGTATTCTTGATATATATGTACCAATTGTTAATATAAAAGTGCCTCGTAGCAATTTAGAATCCATAAAAATCCCCATTCTGATAGGAAGCTTTTTTCAACTTACCTATTTTACCATAAAAACAGATTTTTCCTTATAATTACCATCCAGCACTGGGCTGTCTATTAATAAAGATATTTGGAAAAGAAAGATAGTGACTATCTTCTGTTAGTTCATTAAACGGTTTATCAGTAATTGTAATTGTGAAGTTCTCATACGCTTGTGTTTCTAATAACAACTTTCCTGCATGCTTCGCATGGAAGATTACACCGAATTCCAATCCGCTAGGCAAACGAAAACAAAATATATATGCATCTAGTTCACTCGAATAAAGCCATGCATAGTCAAATGTTGAAACCTTTTCAGTAAGGAATTCTGAGCTAGTTGGTATTGACAACAGTAACACATTGCCATTTTCATCTTGCGTCCAACCCCCATCCTCTGGATAATGCCCTTCTGAAATTGTTGGTTTGTATTCTCTATTCAACATGATCCCTCAATTCTATCTATGGATTATAACTTTACATTCATTTAAATCAAATATAGTGTATCATATCACTAGTTGAGGTCGAAGTAATTACTTTACGGTTATTTCTATTTCTTCTTAAAAAGTGGTATCTTTAACCTTAGAAGTTTTTAGAAAAGTGGTGAACTGTATGAAGTATGATGTTATTGTAGTTGGCGGTGGCCCTTCCGGTTTAATGGCAGCCATTGCAGCAGGGGAACAAGGGGCAAGAGTGCTGTTATTAGATAAAGGTGAAAAATTGGGAAGAAAATTAGCTATTTCTGGTGGAGGACGTTGCAATGTCACAAATCGCCTCCCACTTGAAGAAATCATAAAACATATTCCTGGAAATGGTCGATTTTTATATAGTGCATTTTCCGTTTTTAATAATGAAGATATTATCCGTTTCTTCGAGAAACTAGGTATCAAACTAAAAGAAGAAGATCACGGAAGAATGTTTCCGGTAAGTGATAAAGCTCAATCAGTTGTTGATGCATTAATAGAGCAATTAAAGAAATATAAAGTACACATTCGAACAAACACGCCTGTTTCAAAAGTACTTTATCATGAAGATAAAGTAGTTGGCGTAATTCTTAAAACGGGTGAACAAATTGATACTAAGAGCCTAGTTCTTGCTGTTGGAGGCAAATCGGTGCCCCATACAGGGTCTACTGGTGATGGCTATGCATGGGCAAAGGCGGCTGGTCATACAATTACTGACTTGTACCCGACCGAAGTACCCATTACTTCAAATGAACCATTCATAAAAAACAAGACTCTACAAGGGCTGGCACTTCGTGATGTGGCTCTAAGTGTACTCAACCCAAAAGGAAAGATAGTAATTACCCATACCATGGATATGTTATTTACTCATTTTGGAATTTCTGGACCTGCGGTTTTACGTTGTAGTCAATATGTAGTTAAAACCATGAAGAAATTTAATGTGGACAAGGTAACAGTTAGTATAGATGCACTACCTTCCATGAATGAAGAAGAAATATTCCAATTTGTACTAAAGGAAACAAAGGCTGAGCCGAAAAAAGCAATAAAAAACATTTTAAAAGGTTTTTTACCAGAGCGCTATTTACTCTTTCTATTAGAGAAAAACCAAATAGACCTTCAAGTCTCATCAGCGAATCTTTCGCACGAAAGCATTCGGTCATTTGCAAAAGATTGTAAACAGTTCCAGTTTGATGTTAATGGCACATTACCGATTGAGAAAGCATTTGTAACGGGGGGCGGAGTCTCCGTAAAGGAAATTCATCCAAAGGAAATGTCCTCAAAATTTATGAATGGACTTTACTTTTGTGGTGAAATCCTTGATATACATGGTTACACAGGTGGCTACAATATCACATCTGCCCTCGTAACTGGCCGACTAGCAGGAGTAAATGCAGGAAAGTACTCAAAACGACCTTCAAATATGATTGTGTAAAAATAAGTTTAAAATGGTCAACAAGTGTCATTAAACCTATGTATAGAGTTAGGTTATTTGCTAGAATCCACGAGACTCCTGCGGGAGTAGCACGTCAACGGGAGACCCCGCAGGCGCAATCGCGCCGAGGAGGCTCCCGGACTGCCCGCGGAAAGCGAGTGGATTCTAGCGAATAACAAACCATATACTTTTACATACCTTTTTACTTTTTTACATAGACCTAGAACACATACTAGGCTCTATATAATACCATCGCTGAAAAACAATAAATTTGTTCCTCTCCAGCATTACACGTAATCGCTACTTGATACTTAATATCTATTAACTGTCTCTCATCTATTTTTTCAAGAAAACGATTCAAAGCAACCTCTAAATCTTCCTCATGCTCTTCATCAAATACTTTAACTCTATAGCCCATACACTCCACCTCTCTAGTATTACATTATTGTCTAAACCCAAAAATATAACCTAGTGAAGAGAATTTTATATACTAATAGTTTACTGTCTCACTACTCTTTGAAACCTTGCTTGCTTTTACAAATGAAATACCTATGGTCAGTAGTGGTAGTAGCCATAAAAAGATGGCATAAGGTAAATAAGAAAGCAAAGGCACTCCAACAATTGTACTACACATGATTGCTAACACACTCCAAGGTAGCATCCCTGGAACTAACATGGTAGAATCACCCATCACCCTTGAAAGTTCAGCTTTTGAATATCTAAATTTCCAATGGGATATAAAGGAACGACCTGTTAGTATAATCGGTAAAGTTTGATTTGCAGCTATCATCGCAATAAGAGTTGTGGCCATCATCGTTTTTATCGTATCTGCAAAGAGTGAAAAGGAAGTTGCTAACCACTCGTCTAGAAAGCTCTGAATAATCTTATATTCTTCTAATAATCCATTATAAGCACCGGCTAAACCAAGAAATAATAACAGCAAATACATATTAATTAAGCCGCCACCTATACCTTCAACACCGAAAAATAAAGCATGAGATAAATGATTTATTGTAGTTAGTTTATATAAAGCTATTAAACATGCACTGCTTATGCTTAAAATAAAAGCATAAAGAATCTTTACTCGAACAAGAACGATGCCAATAAGGACCATCGGGGGAATAAAGGTAATTAAAGATATCTGTTTAAAATCTTCCACATTTGTAGCACCAAGCAATTCCCCTTTATAATGAGCATCTAGTAAACTAAAAAATACAATTCCAAGTACGATGCTTATTAAAGTAGTCGGAAGCATTGCTTTAAACTGTTCTTTTACTGAAATCTCCAATGTGTGTGCCAAAAGTTGATGAGCACTAGAAAAAGGTGAAGTACGATCTCCAACAAATGCACCAGCAATTAACGCCCCTGCAATGATCTCTGGTTGATGACCAATTGATATACCCGTACTCATAATAGGAATCCCAACTGCACTTAATGTTCCGACTGAGGTTCCCAGTAACATTGAAAAAACACTCGCAACGATAAAAGAAAGCATCAAAAAATAAGCTGGTGCTATTAAATTTAATGAAACCGTGACAAGTTGTTCAATTGTCCCAGACAAATACCAAGAAGGCAATAGAAACCCTACAAGTAGCAAAATATAGATAACGCCACTTGTTTTCTTAATTCCTTTTATGCTAATTGAAAAGATTTTCGAAAGAGAAACTCCCTTACTATTTAGTAAAAAGACCAAAAAAAGAAAGCCTGGTAAAAATCCAATCACCAATGGAATATGTATACTCACGGAAAGAATTACACCAGATAAAGTTACCATAATAAGTAATATAACTTGACGTAATGAAAATGTGACTGGTTCCAGTTTCTTTCACCCCTATAATTAGAATACTTCATATTATATACTAGCATTATGACGAAAGACTAACGTTTTAATATGGTAAACACTTACGATTTCACGTGCATTATTAAAACTCTACAAGCTAATGCTTAATTTAAATAGACAGGGGGCAAATCATGAGTAGTATAGGCCTTGAAGACCAAGATAAACTTACTCTTGGTATAATAAAATCCCTTAAAGATAGTAAGAAAGCTGACTTTCGATTGCTTTTAGATGAATTACAACCTTACGATATAGCTCGAATATTTGAGAGCCTACCTAAAAAGCATCGCGCTAAATTTTTGCTCTTTATGAACCCTGAAGAAATTGCTGATTTAATACAAGAGCTTGAAAAAGAATACCAATTTGAGGTTCTTACAAAATTAGGGATAGAAAAATCTGGACATGTAATGGATTTAATGGATAATGATGATTTAGCATTTCTTCTTGAAGACCTATCCCCTGACAAAATTGAAGAGCTATTAGCCGGGATGGGCCGAGAGGAATCAAAGATTGTTCAAAACATCATGAATTATCCTCCTGAAACAGCAGGACGTATGATGACAAATCGTTTTGTTTGGATTTCAAAGCATTATACAGTTCGTGAAGCAGCTAATAAATTAAAGGAATTCGCTGAGTTCTCCGAAACAATTAATTACCTGTATGTAATCAATGATGAGAAAAAGCTAGTTGGTGTCGTTTCCTATCGTGACTTAATTATTGCTGATTTACACGAAAAGATTGAAGATATTATGTATAAAAGAGTAATTTCAGTAACTGCAGATACCGACCAAGAGGAAGTTGCTCAAATCATTGAACGTTATGACTTCTTGGCAATACCTGTCGTTGAAAATGAAGTGTTAGTAGGAATCGTCACTGTTGATGATATTATCGACGTTGTGATAAGTGAAGCAACCGAAGATATCGAAAAGCTGTCAGCGTCTGGTAAGGCAATTGATTTTGATACAAAGGCATATGTAGCTGCTTATCGTCGGTTACCTTGGTTAATTTTGCTCTTATTTATTGGAATTGTATCTGGGACAATTATCAGTCAGTTTGAGGAAACACTCTCAAAAGTAGTGGCACTTGCCTTTTTTATGCCAATGATTGCAGGGATGACAGGAAATACAGGTACTCAGTCCCTAGCTGTTGTTGTTAGAGGGTTGATTACGAAAGATGTAGATAAAAATGTGGCAGTTCGGTTAATATTCCGCGAACTGAACGTAGGATTAATTATTGGTGTAATATGTGGGGTATTAATTGCAATTATAGCACTTGTTTGGCAAGGAAGTGCTGTTTTGGGGCTAGTTGTTGGAAGCTCTTTAGTCTTGACACTAATCATTGGAACTTTGGCAGGAACTATTATCCCATTGCTTCTATATCGTTTAAAGATTGATCCTGCTGTTGCATCTGGACCACTTATTACTACTATAAATGATATTGTATCTCTTCTTATATACTTTGGTTTAGCATCTATGTTTATAAATTACCTAATGTAAACAAAGCCTCTCTAAATAAAAAACGCTGCATAAGCAGCGTTTTTTCGTGTGATTAAAATACTAGGTTATAATTAGCTGGTACCATATCAATTGCTTCACTTACTTGTTTCATAGCGTCAATATATTCTTGAACTAGTTTTTCTGACTCAGAGAATACTGTTTCTCCAGCTTCAATTGCAGCACCTTCTTTGTTGTAAGCCTCTCCAAGCTTAGCAAGTGCAGTTTTAATTGTTTCCTCATGTTCTTTTAATTCTGCTGGAATTTCTAATGCATTTAGCTCACTTTCAAAGTTTGCACCAATTACACTAGCACTATCTGCTGGTTTTTCTGTAACTGTTTCATCCATATGAGCATATAGCAGATTATCCATCTCACGAACTTTTTTAATAATCGTTGACTCAAGGTTAAACATTGCAGAACGAGTTTGCTTAACGATTTCTTCTTTTGTTATGTCAGTCTCTGGTTCTACCTTAACTTCTGAACCGCTTGATGTTTCTGTGTTACAAGCAGCAAGAACTAATAGAATCATAGATATTATTACTAATAGTAGATACTTTTTCATATAATTTTCCCCTTTTCCTATTTATCCCAAAATTAACTACAGAAGTCATTATACTATTATCAATTAAAGTTATTCAAGGAAAAGCATTATACGTGGAATATTCTGTAATTTCTTATTTTGCATACTATTAAATCAACTCTTTTAATTCACAACAAGCAAACCGATATAATACTAGAATAACTTAATCCTTTTACATTCAACTATATATTTGAAAAATAAAAACAGGTAAGAATATCTCACCTGTTTTTATTCAATGCTCATTTTTTAAAGATTATAGCTTTTTAATTTGAACAAAGACCGTTCCTTTGCGCTACAGTCACTTGCTTTCCGCGGGGAGGGATGCAAGCCTCCTCGGCACTTCGCACCTGTGGGGTCTCGCACTTCCCTCACTTCCCGCAGGAGTCAAGTGACTTCCGCTCCAATCCACTCTTAGTTTTAACAATGTTTAGGAGCACATTCTTTGTAAAAAGAGCATAATTAAATTCATTTCATTATATATCTATTATTTAATATATCGTAAGAATGTTGTTTCAATTTCCTTTATTTTTGCTTCGAATTCTTCCTTGCCCTCTAATACTAATGTGTGAATCCAAATGCCGTCGTGTAATCCCCAGAACATAGAGGCAGCATTGTCAATATCTAGGTCTTCTCTGAATTCACCTTTATCTTTGCCTTCTTTTAGGATAGCTTTTGTATTGTCAATAATATGGTTGAACCTATTTACCATTATCTCTTTGATTTCTGGGTTGTCTGCTGAATACATCCAGAATTCAAGATGAACTCTCATTAATTTCTTTTTGTTAAGATTCATAGGAAGATCTAAATTTATCATATATTTTATTTTTTCAGTGGGACTTGAGATCTCATTTAACTTTTTAGTTAATGCCTTTAAGGATTTTTCAGTCTGATATTGCATTAAGCTGATAAAGATCTCCTCTTTACTTTTAAAGTAATTATAAAAAGATCCCTTACTCAACTTGGAGTACGTTACGACATCATCGACAGACGTAGCATAGTAACCCTTTTTTGAGAAACATTCTAATGCAGAATTTAATAAAGCTACTCTTTTTTCCTCTTTTGCCTCTTCAGAGATTTTAGGAGCCATGTCATCCACCCTCTCTTTCAATAAAAAACTGACTATAAAGTTTATAATAAATTATAATATAGTGTTACTTACTTATCAAATATATCAGGAAGCCACAATAACAAAAAACACTTATTCTCCAGTCGAATAAGTGTTTTTTAAATTTTAAATTACGAGAATATAACTCTCATTACTCAAACACCATTTCCCCTACAAACAAGTCAAATGGTGTTGAAGCAATTGGGTGTTCTTCTAGCCTTTCCAATATTAGTTTGTAACCATTCCCATACTCATCGTCTCTAATTTCTAAGTCTCTCCTTAACAAATCAGCATAAGGAAGTTCGCCTAAACTTTCTAAAAGGTGAATTTCTACCCACGTGGCAAACCCTTCTAGCTCTTCAATAGACAGCTCATCAACATTTAAGTTATCATACTGCCAAATATGGGTTAATTCATGAGCAAGTGTAGCTAGGGTTATCGTCTTTGGTGACCCATTTTCAATAATTACAATCATCTTTTCATTAAATTCTAGTAAAGCTTTACCTGTTATTCGAGGGTTTCCAGGCTGTTTGATGTATGGAATCCCACTCATTTTATGAATGGTCTCTGTATTGAGTACCCTTAGTTCTATATCATAACGTAAATCAACTTTGTACTTTTCCTTAAATAACTCTCTTACTTGCTTATATAATGGTTCAACTTCTGTTACTTTATCAATTGCTGTTAGATTACACGTATAGCATCTTTCTCTACCATCATCTAATTCGATAAACTGTGCAGCCGGGAACACTTTACCACAGAAGACACAGCACTCTTCACGGGTAGTAATAGGTACCAAATCATAATCATTTTCTGACGTCCTATTATAGAATTCAGCTCTTATTTCACGTAGTTTTTTCTTGGTTAGTAGGTTGTCAAGAATGTATACACAATCTTCTACCAACAACTCTGTAGATATCGACTCATAGCCAAACTTTAAGTAAGATTGTTCCTTATCACTTTCATAAATAAACCAATACAAATAATCATTTAAAATATTAAAGATATGTTCCCAATTTTCTCTAATGCTTTCAAGGAGCCCCAAGTGAATTGGTGAGTCTTCTATTATATATATTCTGATACTCTCATCATCGACGGAGTCATTTATTTCAAAAGTAGACTGCATACTTGCTATTTGTTTAAATAAGATGTCCTTATTATCATCATTTGAAATGTCAAATGTAGTAAATGCCTTTACAAATTGATGACCTGTTGGAAAAAGAGTAACAAACAACTCATTAAGCAAAATAGAAAATGTAAATGCAATTTGCTCATGTTTTAACGATTTCTCCTGCCTTGAGCGAATTTTAATTAATAGTAAACTACCATTTTCATAGCTCCTGACTATTTCCTCTTTTGATTCAGTAAACGAATGATGCTTATTTGATTTCAAACTACCTGGTTGACTTATTTCATGGTACCCACTCGTAGTAATGGAAATATTCGCTTGATACATATGCATACTCATTTCTAATTGAGCAAATGCGATCTTTTTAAACGAATGATTTCCTCCATTTTTCATCGAAGTAATCGAATAGTGGTTGACTGGAAGATAGTATTCTTGGTCATATATTGATTCAAAAGAGACCTCGACATATCCGGCCTCAGTATCGATTTTACGAATTCTATAAGGCTCTCCGTTAAAAGAATGAAGTTGGCCAGGTAAGTATTGTTGATAAATATGCCCTTCAAACACCTCTCCTATGGCTTTGCCGTTGTGCCTAATTTCAATAAAACGATACCACTTCGGTAATATCTGTTCTCTTAACGAAAAAGGCAACCGATATTGAATGACTTTTATAAAATCCTTCTTTTGACGGTCAAACTTTACGGCTTCCTTTGATTCTATATTTGACCAATAGTCTATTTGTTTGCCAAATACTTTCATAAATAGAGAATCTATCCCTTCAATTGTTGAGCTAAACTCCCCAATATTAGCATCTGACAGATACCTTACTATCAACTTTTCATCCAAAAAGGTGTGACATAGCCTTTCTAGTAAGAAGTAAGCCACACTCCACTGTGTATCTGAAATCCTTGGAGCTAGCTGTGAAATCATCCGTTGATTATCCACAAAGAAATCAAACTGTGCTGCCAAGTATTCACGTAAAAGGTACGGTTCACTGACGACATGGATAAAAGATGCAGTCTTTGCAGTGCTATTCCACTGCTTTAATGTGTTTATCAGGTTATAATTACGATCCCTCACCAGAAGAAATGTGAAATTAGAGTTATCCATCGAAAGTTTTCCGTCATGTACTTTAACTAATTGACCAAAATGATCAATGGTTTCAAGTGGTAAGCCCATGGAGTATAGAAAGGACTTTGAATCAACAATATCTTGAATTCCCTCATCAATATTGGTCTTACTTTGATTTAAAAAGTGGACAGGATTAATTCCAGCCTTTAAAGCAGGTATGGCTAGGACTACTTCTGTCTCTATCATACGATGAGATAGCTTCGGTAGTATTTTTTGTTGATACCACTGCTCCCCCTCTGTCTTCCAAATGATATAGTGAGTTTTTTGACTGTGAGGAGAAGTAGTTAGGATATCTTTAGGTTCACAGTAAAACACATTTCGAATTGTGTGCTCCAGCCCCTCAAACCAATCTGAGAAAATAATGTACTGTGGTTTTTTCTTTATTAACTCTAGTACATTTAAATTAAATGTATGAAGGATCATTGAATAATTAGGAATAATACGCTCAGCTTGTAGTAATATAATTGCTTCGAGTGATTTTGTTTTCTCAAATTGATTAAGGTAATGAAGAAAGCTCTTTTCATTTAATGTATCTGGTGAAACAACGAGTAGATCCGGATTTGTATTCTGTTCTAAGGCGTCATGAAAGGTACTTATTTTCCATAAATACTTAATTCCACTCACCTTTGTTAACCCTTTCCTCATCCATTCAACTGACTCACTTGCACTTTGACGATTATGAGCTAATACAATCATTTTTTTATTTTTAGACAATAGGTGGTACAGTGCTGGAAAGAAATAGGATGAAAAGTCTTCATATAAAGGATCCTCAATAAGAACATCCTTCTCTTCAAGCAAATTCATTAAAACCTTTGTATAGCTCTCATTTATTACAATTTTATCCTTTTTTAAATCAGCGCAAATGGCATTCACCATTAATTGAATGTCCGGTTCACTTGATACTTTTTCATATGAAAAGTGATCAACCCTCTTAGGAAAGTATTGGTTTTCGTTCATTTTTCCTTTTGTGATCACTCGTTCTTTCCAAAGCTCAGAATATTCCTCAAATAAATTTTCAAAGGTTGTTAGCTTAGTAGCAATGGCATCTTTACCATCAATACTTCCTGTAGTGTAAGGAAGCCTTTTCCCATCAAAAAACCAGGCAAATTCCATCAATACCACCAACGATAATACAGGATAATAAGGTAAATAGAGAAGCAAATTATTGGAAAATTCATGTGCTATCACTAATAGTAAAAAGAATCCGATTGGGATGATGCTAGCCATTCGAAAATAAATGGAGAAGTTAGACCATTCATTTTTAAGGAATACTTTACCTCTTTTTTTCGTATAAACAATCGAAACCGATTGTTGATCTCTTAGTTTCCTGTTCCATTTATTTATAACTTCAACGGGAATAACCAGTAAAAAAACTTTTCCTACTTTTGAAAATATCGATACCGTATTCCCCGGGCCGTCTGCAGCTAATTGCTGTAAACCTGCAACGACTCTCCAGCTACACTTTATGAACAAAAATAGAATCAAAAAGGTTATGTTTAATAGAATCATCTGATAGGTGAAACTACCTGTGAATTGTTGAAGAATCGTTTGCTGTAATTTAGATAATATCCATCCATCTATAAGAATGAAAACGAAACTGGTTACTAAAGCAAGTAGCGGAAGAGTTGCTTGTTTATACCTAAATTCTTTTTTTACGTTCAACAAAAACAATATATTCAGAAGAATTGTGCCTGCTGTAATAAATCCCAAAATTACATATAGTGAACTCATACTTTATATACCTTATCATCTAGAATTCTAATTTTTTCTAGTTCATCGAAATACATGGATTCATATTGTTCTTTAGCACTTCCTATTAACACATTTATTCCATTTCCGCTTTCGTTTAGAGGGCTTTGCTCACTAAAAGGTGTGTACACTGGATTGCGCATAACATCCAATTCTTCTTTCATTTCATAGTTATAGGGCTCTGTATTACTATTTTTAGTTTCAACGTTTATTTGCAGGATACGAAGAAGTCGAATTGTACTTTGAACATATTCTTCTAGCTTTACTTGATGGTAACGAAGTAAAATATTCAATGCTTTTTTCTCCTCTCCCTCTTCATCTACTTTTTGATAATATTTCTTTAGTGAAAAAAGTCTATATAACTGATTAATATAAGCGTTATATTTGTGCTGTGATTCCTCTTGAATCTGATACATTTCGAGTGCCATTTGTTCAGAACGCTCTTTAAGCTCAAGTAGGGGTTGCATTGATAACTTCCGAGCATATAGGAAAGGTATTAATAGTAAAAACAAAAGACCAACAGGGAATAACAAATAATAATAGTATTGCTCCCATGTTTTTGTAATCAAATGAGAATCGATTGTGAGTAGAAACGGTAAAAGTAAAGTTACATAGATAAAAAGAAATGCCATGCCGACTTGTTGAACAGAAGGAAGGCGTTGAAGTTGGTGATGCATCTTATCTTTCGCTTCCTTTGTATAGATTCTCCACCTCTCAAGTGCTTTTGATAATGACGGAGCAGAACTAATCACTTTATGTTGCGTTTCACTTATATCATTTTTAAGTTCCTCAAGGTATTCATTAATTTCTACCTTTTCTTCTTCTAAGATAAATTGTTTATTTCTTTTTAATATGGCTAGGTTTCGAATGGCTTCTTTAGATGCCGATATTAGCTCTTTTTCACGATTTTCTAATGTTTTATCTACCTGATACATTTCATTTTCCAAAGTATCATAGAATGTCGCCTGATTGAACGGAATACTAGCTGTTTCAAAATCATTTATTGCTTTTATACTTTTAGTTCCAACATAATTTTTAAAATCCTCTTCCCTTAATCGATTGGTATGAAATTGATTTTCTACAATTAAACGATCTTCTATTTTTTTCTTCATAGAAACTAAGGAAAAATAATAATTAGATAGTAACTGTTCAAGCCCTTCTTCATTCAATGTCACTTGAATGGCACTTGAACTTCCCTTATCAATACGATCAATTAACTTTGGATGATGAGAAATGGTTATTAGAAAGTAGGCAAGCTCAATATACCCCTTTAACCTCTCCCGGTGAGACCCCATATAAATTTCCTGTCTAACCATCCGAATCTCTTCCATTTCACTTACAAGTCCAACATGATATTTCAAAATGTTGGCGAGCTCCAAGGAAGGTTTAAAACTAGTAAGTAAAGGAGTTAAAGGAGGGGTACATAACTT
The DNA here is from genome assembly GCA_014960805.1 of Cytobacillus suaedae. GTDB lineage: Bacteria > Bacillota > Bacilli > Bacillales > Bacillaceae_L > Bacillus_BV > Bacillus_BV suaedae. Next base: position 3,621,549 of record CP063163.1, read on the forward strand.
CTTTAACTTAGATGTAAAATCCATCAGCACAGCATTAAGTTGATCAGTTGATAACCAATCGTCACCTCCAAGATCTTTTTGGTCAAGCTGTGATTTTTTTCTTTCAATTAATTCGGTTAGATGGATAACAACACGATCACACTTTGAGGAAAGATTTTGTATAAATTCACTATTCGGCTTATCCAATATGCCCGCATCTTGAAGAGATACCTTTTCGCCCCACTTTTCATCAAGAGCCTTAATCTCTTCCCACATAAATGTATTACCTTGTGTATGACAATCGGATATTCTATAGCCATGATTATCAAGTTCCCAATACATTTTTAAAATTTCTTGAGGAGGAGAGTAATCAGGATTTCTCTGAATAATATCAATCATGTGCATAACAACATTCTGTGGGTGAAATCCTTTTGCCTTAAGTGGCATTAATAAATTCTTTTTCAAGTCAACTAACTGGGTAGCAAAGCGGTATTGCCTTGATCTTTCGTCATTTGAACTAGTCAAAAAGAATAGCTGCCAATTTAGGACTTTGTGTCTCTCTATATGCTCAATAATTCTATCTACTAATGTTAAAAAGAGAGGTTTAGAGGCCGAAGCCTCCTCCTCCCAGAAAAAGATTAGTTTCTTTCTTTCTTCAAGCTTATAAAATAATGGCTCGATTAAATGCCAATCCTCATACTTTTTACCAATTCGGATTACGATTGTATGCAAACCACACCATCCCTTATTTCCACACTACCCAAGAACTTTATCTTGTCTTAGTGTGTATAATTTATTATTGATATCATTTAACCATTTGTTATATTCTTCAGATTCAATATGTGTTTGCATTCTTATTAAGGATAGATCCCACAATTTTTTAATAAAATTAGCAGCCTCTCTTTTAGCTGAGTCAGGTCGATACACCTTACTATAGTAGTCTACAATTTCATTTAACAAGCACTGTCTTAAACGATCTGCCTTTTCTGTTAGTGCGATATCTGTATAATGATTTTGATCATATGAAAGAACAACATCTAGGATATTTAAAATACCATCCTTATTTAATTTTGAGACTTCTAATGAACCCTTAATAAAATCATGTTCCTCTATCTCTCTATTATTTCTTATCTGCAGTTCCTGCTTTTCTGCAAATCTCTCGAGGATTTCATCATAGATTACCGGATTATGTGGAAGTGCGTCATGTAGTAGATAAATCTCCTCATACACTTTTTCGTTTGATTTTAATATTAATTTTGTACCTTGATTCCCACTATATTGGTACACTTTACTGCCATCAGAGTTAACTAGCTGTAACCATCCATTAATTAGACCTACTAATAAAGCACGATCTGTCCGATTCGTCTCTAGCTCTGCTTGTTCAGGATTTAAATCTGGCATATAAGCAGGCAAATGCCAGCGACGATCTAGGTGTGGTGTAATCGTTCTATTTTCATCTTCATTCAATCGGCTAATTAGACGGTGATACGCCTCGTAGTAAACACCAGGTCGATTATTTCTATTATTTGAAGCAAACTTAGAAAAATCACTTACTGACAATCCATAATGTGCACGATAACAAATAATCTCATTTCTTTTAAAAGCGGCATCTACAATTTCCTTTTCGTTAAACAAACGGTTTCTTAATTGCTCGGAAAGTTGCATATCACTTTCTACATGCAATCCCCAAATCTTTATTTCTCTAAAACTGTTTGTCAAAGGAATAAAAGGTTGAGCCAATTCATCTAGGCTTTTAATTTTGTGAAAAATATAAGATTCTGGTTCTAATCCTAACCTAGACGCTTCAAGTCTAAGTGCCTGTAAAATGGTAATATCAAGCTTATCATGGTGCTTTGTCATTAATTCATTTTTACAAAATGCTAATACATTATCTCTGTAAAATGTTTCTACCTTAATCTCTTGAAAATATTCTTCTGCCCCTCGACTATTTTTTCTTTCAATAAATTGACGATAAAGGCTTAAATAAATTTTTCCAGCTATATCGTTTGGCAATAGACCGTTATCGACTGTTTGACGAATACGTTCCCACGTTTGATCTAACATTTTCTTGTTAGCAAGCACGTAGATTTTAGTAGGATTACTAATGCCTTCATATTTTGTGGATAATTGATTAATTTCAGACGATAATGTATCTCTTGTTTCCTTTAGATTGTCAAAGAAGCGTTCCCAATTTGAAAGCATATCTCTTATTGATTGATTTATAGATGAATAGACAACCTCCAACAGCTTTGATACTTTAAATTTATTAAGTGTACTAAGCTGACGACCCGCTTTATGCTGATATTCTTGGATAAAGTCTTTAAAATGACTTCTGAATACACTCGTAATGAAACCTTGACCCAATGCAAGGTCAACTCGACGGACTGCATCGTCCACTTCATCATCGTTACGATCCAAATCATATGCCTCTTCATAACGATCAATTTGTTCTTTCATCAGTCGATTTTCTTCTTTTAGCGATGCAATGGCTTCTAGTAACTCATTATGAATACTATATAATACATAACGAGCTGCAACCGGATGAAGTGGTTGGTCTTTTCTTAACATCCATGTATTTAATCGATAAGAATGTCCTTCTGCTCCATTTTTGGCATGTACATCTGCGTCAATAATTTGATGAACAATAAATTGACTGTATTCATTTATTTTTTTATTAATTTCAATTGCATAATCTTCGAGTGCAGCTTCAATTCTACCAACCTCTTTTTTTGCCTGATCTTTTACCTTAAGAGCACCTTCATCTATGCGACATTCGTCTTCATAATCTTCCTTAAGCTCTATATCATCATTAATAACGCCTTTTACATACTCTTCAATAGCATCAATAAATGATTCAGCCTTAGGTGCACCTTTTTTCCCTTTATCTTCTAGTTCATGTACTTGTAAATCAAGCTGGCGGAAAAATGGATCTGGCTTTTCAGGGTCATTCGCTAGCTGATTAAAGTAGGTAACATAGCGTTTTCTTAACTCTGGCATATCCGAGTTAATACCATTTCTTAAGTCGTTTTCATAGCGTTTCTTATCTTCCGAATATAATTGGTCAAGTAATAACCATGAATCATCTAGACCATTAATTGACCATTTCAATGCACAGTAATTAACAATGTCTTCATATGGATAAGTAAGGGATGCAACTCCAGCCCCACAATATCTGGCCGTACCATAGGATTCAACAAGCCCTCTAATTTGGTTATCTTCTTGAGAAAAACTTTTTGCAGATATTGGACTGAATAACTGAAGGTAGACCGAACGAGAAACTTGGTCTAGGTATTCAGATACATTCGTCAAATGTTGACCCTTTGTATTTTCATAGTCATATAGAAAGCAAAAATCATAAGGTAAGTGCTTGTTCGTTATAGCATGTGTTGTACGACCTTCTAAATCAACTTGATTTGGCCTGTATTCAAGCTCAATCGTCACGTTTTGCTTACTATAACCTGAAGCACTTAATGTGATTGCATTTAACTCCTTTAAACTTGCATACCCATTAGCTTGAACGGCCTCCCATTCGGTGCGGTCCAATGTATTACTTCTAACAAATATATCGGGTAATAAGAATGCTCCTCGGAGAAGGACACTATCGGTGCCTAGTTTTCTTTCTAACATCTCTCGTAAATAAAGGGCAATTTGTAAGAAGATTCCTGAACCTGTTCCCCCTACCAATGAACTAATAATAATAACCCTTACCCCATATTTATTTGCATCACTATCTACTGGAAAGATGCTTTCTATTCCATCCCACATTGCATTCAGCTTTCCTTCTGCCATACTTGAACGAAAAGCTAGGCGTGAAACGGCTCTTACCTGACCTGCCCCATCAGTCATTGTTTTTCTTTTTAAATGAGCATTATTTGGAAACCATTGCAATAAGTCTTCATTGGATAATAAATATTCTCCAACTGAATGCTTTGAGCTTGTTTGTGTTACATGGTTTTTTAAGTGATCTAATTGAGTAATACTATTTACATCTGTATCAAACGCATGTACTGCGATACGCCCTCGACTCTCTTTTGGAATGCTTCCATAGACCATATCAACAATTTGATTTCCAATCCCACCTAATCCAATTAGTATCGTGGGTACATTAAAAGTCATTCTCTTTCCCCCTTTTTACTTCAGCCTCACAAATGTGATTTAAAGATATAGGCAATATTTCTATTCCCTCTCTCTATTTTTATTTCATCATTATTAAAAATCAGAATGTCTTCCAAATTACTCCGCTCTACTAGTTTCTCTTGCCGAACAATCATATTTTCGTCCTGACACTCTTTCGCAAGTAATACCCGGTCTTTTTTAGAATGGGCTTTAAACGTCAAATCATTAATCGTTTTCTTCTCAGCAACAAAAGGGATGAGCCATCGCTTGAACCAGCTTCCGTGAAAATGCTCAGTGTTTCCTTTTTTGTCTCGTATTTTATCCCGTCTTTTACTTTGTTTAAATTCTATAGCTATCCTATTGTAATCAAATCTTGGCTTAACAATTATTCCAAAAATATATATTGCTAGCAGAATTAAAATTAATCCCGTAAGTAAAAAAGCTCCATACTTTTCTAGCCAGTGAATGTCCTGCACGTGTATCGTAAAAGTAGACTCTGCCATTTCCCTGGGATACTTCCCTAAAAGGCTAACACCTAATGGAATGTCTCCGACAGAAGATAAAAACACTGGCCACTTATCATGAAAATCAACTAATATTTGATTTCCTTTTTGACTAACACTAAACTCAAGGTCACTTGGTAAGTCGATTTTTACAGTGTGAAAAATTTCTGTTAGTTCTTGTTCCGTCATTTCTTTCCCATTTACATAAGGTGTAATTTTAAACGATTCAGCCTTGTCTAAATCTCCAAGACGAGCTTCCCAATCCTTGGAATTAGCTACAAGTTCCATTGATCTTATGGGATATCCCTTAAGAGAAGCTTCTTTCTCCTTCTGATAAAAGCCCTTTATAATAACTTTCACATTTACCGGAATAGACTCTTTTTCAACTAAGCTAAAATCCCCAATAAATTTATTTAGTTCTTGGTCATACGTTAATGGCACTTGCTTATCATCAATCGTTGCAACAACTTCAAAGAGATTTCCTACCTTTAACTCACGAAGGTTAATCTCAGTTGGGTTACTCTCACTTTTTATAAGAGTTACTCCTATCTGCATATCACTTCCAGCAAAAAAGGCAGATGAATCGTCTGTTAAACTACCATCCTCATTCTTCTTGCTGAAATCTATACTAAAGTCAATTGCTGGTTCAGCAAGGATTTGCATATTCTTAACCTGTTCATCAGTTAGTGGTTCATTAAAAACGATTTTATAGGTCCCTTCTGGGATGATTGAATTGTTAACTTCATTTTTGAAATGAGTTAATGTCCCTCTAATTGGTGGATTTAATTGAAATGGATCATGTGGTGTAGCAATTGTATAGGGTCCTTCGATTCCTTCCTTTATTGATTCATTATTTATGATAAATTCTTTCATAGAAAAAGATGCTTTCTCATCTGTCGTTTGTTCCATTATGGTAATTCTCCTCAGTGGGAAAGGAGATTGTAACGTTAACTGATTTGCTTCAACCACTGGATTTAATTGAAAAAGCTGTTCATCACCTGAATCACGATTTGTCATAAGTGCAGCTACCTCGTTTATACGATGTATAATGTCTAGCTGCCCATCACTTTCAAGCACCACACCTCCTGTGCTTTCTATCCATTCTCGTTTAAAGTCAGCCATTATTAACTCTTCATCTGCCTTTAAATACGATTCAATCGGAATGAGGGCAGTTTGGAGAGTTGCACCTTTTTCCTCCATTTTAATTTTCAATTGTTTTAATTCATCAAACAGTCTCTGCTTACTTTGATTAATAGTTTGTTTAGTTAAATTTGGATCTAAGTAGTTTAATTCATTAAAAATCCCATCAGTCAACACAATTAACCAAAAATCAGCTCGAGCTTCTGTCTCTATTCCTTTTTCTAGCTGGTCTATCGCTGTATGAATTGAGATAAGGGGTGTATTACTTTTACCTTCCCATGACCTTACATGTTCAATCTCTCTCTGCCTGAGACGTTGATCTAGTTCAATTGCTTCTGCAAAATGAGGATGGCTCATATAAACCACATCTAACTTATCTTTGTTATCAAGCATTGCCATAAAGCTTTGGAGAGCATAATTTCCATACTTCCAGTTATCAATTGCATACTCTTGCCCTTTCTGGTCGGACTGTACCCACATGCTCCCAGAATCATCGTAAACGAGGGCTACAATTTTATTCTTTGGAATACGCGGATCTGTTTCTCCACTAATTTGTAATGGAGATAGGAATATCATAGTTATCATCAAAATAAAAACATAACCAAATCGCTTTTTTCGTTTTCCCATATAAAAGGCTCCTCATTAATGGAATATTGCATGTGGACTAGTAATCATTACTATAATATGCAAATTAATAGGCTAGTCATGACCTCTAATTTAAATTAACCTTACCTTTTTTGGACATAACAAAAAAATAAAACCCATTTTGGACTTCTATCTTACAAAGACCAATGGGTTTTATTTTTTATTATTGAAGAATATAAGTTTCATAGATTGGAGAGATTAACTTATTTGCTCGGACACGATCACTTTCATTTCTGAAGCTAACTCGTAATACCCCATAAATATCTTCGCGGCTTTCAATTATCTCGATATTTGTTATATTGATTTCGTTTTTTGCCAAGATATTTGTAATTTCTGCGAGCACCCCTGGGCTATCGGGAATATCAATGAATAAGTCAAAGTAAGTGGCAAGAGCTCTTCCTTTACGTGTAGAAAATTCGTCCCGAAATTCTTTTGCATGCTCAAAGAAGTGAAAGATTTCATCTCTAGATGAATTACGAATGCTTTCTTGTATTCTATTCATCTGCTTCATCCAAACTTCAAACTGTTGCAAAATACCTTCTCGATTGTGTAGTAAAATATCACTCCACATTTTTGGATTAGATGATGCGATTCTAGTGATATCCTTAAAGCCACCAGCAGCCAAATCTTGAATAATAGGTGTTTCCTGATGGTAAATTTCTGCATGTTCTACGAGGCTTGATGCAATGATATGAGGAAAATGAGAAACTACCCCAGCTACATGATCATGCTCCTCTGCACTCATTTTTACAATTGTTGACCTAGTACAAGCTAACCACTTCTCTAGAGTTGAAATTGCCGATTCGGATGTTTTAGATGTCGGAGTTAGTACATAAAAAGCATTTTCAAATAAATCCTTCTTTGCTGCTTCTACCCCACTTTTATGTGAACCTGCCATAGGATGCCCACCTACGAAATCGACATAATCTGGTAGTACACTACAAGCCTCATCTACAATAACCTTTTTCGTACTTCCAACATCGGTTATTAGTGCTCCGCTTTTCATTTGTATCTTTGCTAATTGTCGTAAAACAGCTATTGTCTCCGTAACAGGAACCGCAATAATAATAAGATCTGCAATTTCGGCTCCTTCTTCTATCGAAAATACACTATCATCAATTACATTTAGAGATTTAGCAAGCCTTAATCTATCTTGGTTTAGGTCATAGCCTATTAATTTACAATTATATTCATCCTTCATAGCTAATGCGATTGAGCCTCCAATTAAACCAAGGCCGATCACTAATACATTACCTTCCATGAATACTACCTCCTCACTTTACCGCTTTTAACTATTAAAGCACTTTCTTATTGAATTGACAAGTGAATTAGCAATATTGGGATAAACCAAAAGGTGTCAGGAAAACCTGACACCTTTTGGTTTATTTAGATTCATTTTTATAGAAGATTCTTGATCCTATGATTCCAATTATTCCAAGCCCTATAAATAAGACAGCCCTTATAAAGATTGAAACATAAGTTAAGTCGACCAAAAACAGTTTAGCTAAAGTTATAAATAAAAGAATCAACCCAAAGACTCTTAAAGGCTTGTAGTTCTTGATTGAACCTAAGATTACTCCAATAAAAGCATAAATCCCCCATGAAGATGAAACAGCCATATATTTTATATTAAGGGTAAATTCATGTGTTAAAGCTTGGACCGTATGTGTAATAAATGGAAGCAATAAAATCATAAACACAATATGGATGATTTGCCTTACTTTTGTTATTTCATTCTTCTTGATTGCTTCGGTTAAAGGTAGCATCCTTAACACAACAATTAGTGTTCCAAGAAATAGTACCCAGTTTAAAAAGTCAATAGAGGCAATTGAATAGAAATCAGTACTGATAATAATGAATCCACTTAACAAATAAATGCTTGCACCAACAGCCTGCTGAAGTTTAGAGGACGCAAGTATCCCAATATAGATTGACAATAATCCTTGTAGAACGATTAACCCCAACACATTTTCTTCATTAAACTTACTTACTAAAAATAATAATAAAGCTAATGTTGATATTGAAAGAGCGATAGGGACCCGTTGTTTATCTTTATTCCAAAAGATGATTGATAACAATGAGTAAGCTGCAAAAGTTAAGAGCACAATCATCTCATACTGAGTCTCTGGAAAGGAAAAACCAACCCAAGACATTGTCAATATAAAGCTAGTATAAAGAACACTTATTTGATACTTTATGAAGTCCTGTTTTAAAAAGAAAGTAGCTACTAACAATCCATGTTGAATCAGTACAGCTATCCCAAATATCCTTTCCTGTCCAGAGCCTGTTATCACTACCGAGGCTAATAAAGTGACATGTAACATGAAAAAAGAAACGAGATAAAGAATTTTAAATTGCTTTTTCAGAGCAAATAAAAGTAATAGACAGTAAAAAATGGTTTCAAAGATCACTAAATTTAGTATATTTGGATCATTATTTTCAAGTAAGAAGGGAATAAGGTACCCTCCAATACCTGTAAGTACTGCAAGCGGCTGTGATTTAAAACGGTGTGAGAAGTATAATCCCATCCCAATCCAAATTAAGTTTAATACGAGTGCAACGAGTAAAGGGACCATATTATAGAGAACATGCATAGCAAAAGTAACGATTAATAAGAGGACGATACTTCCTCCCAATAGAACCTGTCCTAACGCAATCCTGTTACTCCTTATTTGTCGTTGACCTATGTATAGTAATACTGCTGCAGATATATAGCCAATAGTAATTTTTACAGGATCATTTAAATAGCCATAATCTGATGCCGCCTTAAACGCCCAAATAATTCCTAATAATAAAACAAATATAAAAATTCTTGGTAACCAAATTTGACCTATTTGTCGTTCCCAATCAATAGGTTCTCTTTCTTTTATGGTTATTTTTTGCTTGATAGGGGTATCTTCCTTATAGTTAGTCGTAGCTTGGATTGAATCGGTTATTTTTTTAGGTAGTGTTTCAGGACCTCCCCTTTTCAACTCCAAAATCATCATTTTAAGTTCGTGAGCTTCCAGTTGAAGTGCATCTACTTTTTTCTCAAGCTCTTCTATCGTTTTTTTATGAGACAATCGAAATACCTCCCTACATCTTTACTGATAATAATCTCTTTTGAGCGATAGTATAAAAAATTCATTTTGTTCATATCTTGTATAGTCTTATATGTGTTCGTTAAGTATAAGAATTATGATTATGCTTGCACCCTATGGATTATCCATATAGTACCATAAGCTGTTTTGAGTATACCTCACAATGCTCCAATTCGCCTAAAAAGAATTAAAATCAGTTTATTAGATAGACTTATTACTAAAAGGAAAGATGGATTTATAAAAAATTGGTGTCATGTGCTATTCCGTTTGAAAATGTGATATATTTAGTTCAAGAGATATAAGGATGTGTGCGTATGTCAAAAAGATATATACCAAATGCCTTGACGTTTGGTAATTTATTTTGTGGTTTTCTTTCCTTAGGTTATATCATAAATCAAGACATTCGAAATGCTACGATTTTAATTTTTATAGCAATGATGTTAGATGCTCTTGACGGAAGAGCTGCTCGAATACTTGGAGTTTCAAATGATTTTGGGAAGGAATTGGACTCATTAGCTGATATAGTGTCATTTGGTATTGCTCCAGCCTTTTTGGCCATTTATACATATTTTGTAGACTATGGAATGGCTGGGATGGTTATTGCTGGAGTGTTTCCGCTTTTTGGTGCCTATCGATTAGCCAGATTTAATTTAACATCATCCCCTGTGTCTTTAAACTATTTTAAAGGTGTTCCCATTACATTTGCAGGTGGATTAGTGGCTTTTTTAGTTCTTTTCCATAATTCTATTCCCGTTCCTGTCTTTGCAGTTATTTATTTCACCCTTTGTATATTAATGGCAAGCTCGTTTAAAATCCCGAGCTTCAAAGATATTCCTTTACCAAAATATAGCTTTTTGGTTACGCCATTTTTGCTCTATATGACTTTCTTAATCACTAAGTCAAAAAATGTTCCTATCTTCTTTTATGTAGCATTAGGAATTTACATCTTATTTATATTGCTTCGTTTTGTAAAAGAAAAAGAAATAAAGTTTCCAAGGCGAAGATTCAAATTACCAACTAGAAAGTTTAGACTAAGGAAAAGAAAATAAAAAGAAGGGCCTAAACACAATGCTTTTATGCATCCGAGTTAAGGCCCTTTTCATTTATGAGTGCTGAAATAGACTCTTTACGTTTTCGGCAAATTCACCGGCTGATTTTGAAAGTGAACCCTTCATAAGTTTTGATCCCATCGTTGCTAGTTTTCCTGATACCTGTATATCCATCTCATAATCCACCATAGTAGCACCAGACTCTGCATCTGAGAGATGAACTGTCATTGTATTTTGAAAGAGCCCTACCATTGCAAGTGGCTTTCCAGTCATCTCTACTGTAAGCTGCTCCTTTTCAATCGTATTTTTCAACTCTCCCGTTGCTTGAAATTTTAACTTCATTAACTGTGCCTTTAATTCCACAACTGCATCGTATCTTGTTGGGGACACAACTTTTATTTCTTTACATCCCGGAACACATGTTGCTAACTTTTCAGGATTCATAAAAACTTCCCAAACATCATTTCTATTAGCATGAATAAGGAATTGCTTTTTTACTATCATTTTCTTCCACCACCATATATGTAATTTCTAAGATGTAGCTTGTTACATGTGTATTCAGTTAATATAAACTTCATAACAAAATCTTTTTTAGTGTAATAGAAAACGGCCACTATGTTTATTAGTGACCGTTTGAGACCAGGGAAAAAGTGAATTAATTGAGTAGTAGTCTCTTATTAGACTTCGTTTCCTCCTGGGTCGTGTGGAAGTCCGAATCCACGCCTTATCCAGACTTCGTTTCCTTGCTTGGTCGAGTTGAAGTCTGAATCCATGACTTATTCAGACTTCATTTCCTTGTTTGGTCGAGTTGAAGTCTGAATCCATGCCTTATTCAGACTTCGTTTCCTTACTTGATTGAGTTGAAGTCCGAATCCATGCCTCTTTCTGACTTTGATTCCAGAATTGAAAACTCTCTTTCACTGTTCTCGGACCGTTCGAATCTTTTTCCCTTTTAATTTAAAGAAAAGTCACCAGATGTTGTTCTAACCTTCAATTCATGACTAGCGTTACCTATGTTCCCAATAATTCTTTCCTCTGATTTTTCACTATAATTGAACCCTTCTACACTAACATTTCCTTCACCTGAGGTACCTTTAAAATCTAGTGAGATTGCAGTTGGTTTGCTTTTAAAATGTACATTTACATCACCACTCGTTGCAGTAAAATCCATATTTCCACTTACTTCTTCATTTTCTAAGCTTATACTACCTGAATTTGTATTAACTGTGATATCGCCTTTTAAATCTTCCATAATGACATCCCCACTAGAAGCAGCAAGATTGAAGAGGTCAGCTTTAGATTTTATGATTTGTATATCACCACTTGAAGTTTCTAATACAATTTCTTCCGTTGAAATATTTTCGAACCTAACATCTCCTGAACTTACCTTCGTCCTAACTTCACTTAAACGGAGATCCCTCATTTCAACATCAGCTGATGATGCCTCAATAAGAATAGAATGATAGATTTTTTCAGGGAGTTTAAGTGTTAAGTTAAGATCTATCCTGGTAACCCCAACATAGAACATAACATCTAACTTGTCTAAGGAAACTTCTAACCTATCTCCTTTTTGGTCAACAACAAGTTCATATTGGTCTTTAATCTTCTTACTTACACTCCCACTTAGTTCTACAATTATGTCATCACCACTAATTGGTTCAAAGTGTAAATCTGTTGAAGATAAATTAACGTCAATTGTCTCAACTGAATTTGCCTTTACTGTTTTCTCTTCATATACTTCAACTGTGTTGACGGAAAATACATCAGAAAAACTCGCAGTTGCTACAGACCCAACTAAACCAACAATTAATAGTACTAACGCACCCAGTACAACCTTTTTCATGCTGCTTTTCCTCCCTTTATAACGCGAATATTAAATTTGATGTAGCGTAAAATTAAATTGTAAAAATATCTTCCAACATAGATCATACCTACACTTAATAAAACACCTAAACTACATAGTGTTAACGATACAAAAAACGTAAATGGCAAACCCTCAAATCCATTAAAGAAGATTGAAGGAAAAATAGCTAACGGTGATAATGTAAAGGCAATTGCAGTTACGCACAGTCCAACATATACTCCAAATACTCCTAGAACAGGCCCAAGAATAAATACTAGATTAAAGAAACTAAGACTAACAGCTGCGACAATTGCATTGAACATGTTAGGTATCGACTTATCGTTCTCAGCTTTTGTTACACGATAATCGGCTAGTAAGTCCCTAGCAATTATTGTAGGATCACCTAATTCTAGAATTAACTCATCTTCACTTCTACCTTCAGCAAGCCCAATAGAAAAGTGCTCTTCATAGTCATACAGCATCTCTCTTCGATCATGCTCTGGTACCTTCTCTAAAAGCCTATTAAGCTCATTTATAAACCTATTCTTCTCCATGTTGGTGGCCCTCCTCAATAAATTCATTTACAGCACCTGCAAATTGTCGCCATTCCTCAACTAATAATTTCATATAACCCTTTCCTTTATCCGTTAAAGAATAATATTTCCTTGGAGGTCCTTCAGACGATTCAGCTAAATAAGTAGTCACATACTCATCCTTTGTTAACCTCCGCAATAATGGATATAAGGTTCCTTCTGCCACTTCAATTTTACTTGATATATTTTGAGCCAATTCATAACCATACTGGTCTCTTTTAGAAATTAGAATCAACACACATAATTCCAAGGCTCCTTTTTTAAATTGGACATTCAAATTTACTCCCCCTACAAATCATTATTCAGTACTAGATATTATCTAATAGTTATCCAAATTAAACCATTTATTTACCTCAATTTACATCTTACAATACACTAGTGAATAATGCAAGGTACTGAATAATATTTTTTCCAAAAAATACAAAAGACGAAATCATATATGATTTCGTCTTCTATGCTATTAACTTAATTAGACGGTCAATGCTTCCTTACCGTTGATTTCTTTTAATTGATATTCTGAATCTAAAGCAATTTCATTCATAATTTCCACCAGTCTAGAATGGTGAGTGAAGAAGATAATTTGCGTTTGATTTGAAAGTTCTAATAAGATTTTTAAAGTTTCTTTAGCACGAATATCATCAAAGTGGACAAGAATATCATCCACAATAAAAGGCATCGGCTCATTTTCTGATGCATATTTCTCAATACTAGCTATGCGAAGTGCCAAGTAGAGTTGATCTGTTGAACCATCACTCATTCCCTCAACAGGTACCTTGTCACCATTAGATCTAATCCCCATTAGTACAGGCTGATCCTTCTCGTCATAATCAACTTGTAAACCACTAAATGATTGTAAGGTTAATCTAGCAAACAGCTCACTCGCTCTGTTTAAAATAGGATCTTGATTTTGATTTCTATAATGCTCTATACCCCTTTGTAATAGTAAAGATGCAAGCTTTAGATTAACGTATTGATCTGTAACATTAGCAAGTTTAGTAAGCAAACTTGATTTATTTTGTTCTGCAGTAACGGAAGATGTGCTGTTTCCTTGGACTTTTTCTTCATACTCTTTCTTTACAACGCCATAGTTCTGTTCCATTTGAGAGCGTAATGGTTCGATTTCCTCGAGTTTACTCATAATTTCCTCAATTTGAATTCCTAGTTGATCATGGTCTGCATCTTTGGCCTCTTCAAGAACGTCATGAAGTGATAAACCGTTCCCATTTAGCAAAAGCTCCTCCTCAATGGTTCGAATATCCTTCATGTAGTTCTGCTTTAACTGAAACCTTTTCTCAAGATTTTCTAGCTCGTGGACTTCTTGACAATCTGCCATACGCAGTAGCCCATTTATTACTGAATTCGCATTTTCTATTTCTTCTTCAGCATTTCTAATAATATCACGAAGCTTCTTTATTTGTTTTTCTAGGTTTGTATGTTCAGTACGATCAGTCTGAGCTTTTTGAAGAGCTGCATATAAATGATTAACAATTAGATCGGTATTTTCAAGTTCCATTTTAATATCAACTAAATGTAAAAGGGAGGATACACTATTCTCAAATTGTGAGATTTGTATCTTAACAGCTTTTAGGTCCTTTTCAACCTTCTTAAACTCCTCATAAGTCTTAGAGCAATCCTCATATTTACTAAGTAGTCTTTCAGCAACTTTTACAGAGGTAGTAGAAGAAATGTTTGTATCTAGGATAACCTCTGCCCAATCTTTATTCCAATCGCTTATTCTTCTTTTTAACTCATTTACTTTCTGTTCATTCGTATTGAGCCTTCTGTTTATCTCAGATATTCCTTCTAGTAGCCTATTTCTTTTCGCTTCAACTTCTAAAATACTCTTATATTGTCTTTCGGCAATACTTAGTATTTCAGTTAGGGATTTTTCCGAAGATACTTTAGTAAACGTAGATACTGATACCTTTAGTGTATTTTTTAATTGCTCTTTCTTACTTTCTAGCTCTCTGATTGACTTTTTGACTTTCTCATTTTCTTTGACAAGTACTTTAATAAAATCAAACTTACTTATCCATTCCTTCATTTCTGCAGGAGTTAAAGGTGTAATGGTTGTAGGCTTCCATAGTTCTCCCCAAGCCGTTTCCCATTCTACAATTTTATCATGCAGTCTCTTCTCTTCAAGTTCTATTTCTTGAACCTTCTTTTTACAACTATCAATATCTGATAATCTCTTATTTTTTTCTCCTACCTTTGCTGCTTCAAACCTCATTTTATCTGCTATACTATCAGCATTTTTCATACTCTTTTCAAACGTACTTTCACTTGACTCTTCCCAAAATGAAATTTGTGTTGAGGTATTCGTATTCCAGTTTTTAAGCTTACTACAAATTGACTGCCATTCCTGATCGCGGTAAGTTCGAGCATTAACTAAGGTTTCTTCTGATGGAATTTCTGCCAACGCTTCTAGCTCTCTGATTTTTTCTTCGTGTCCTTCAATCAGTTCTTTCTGTGTTGAAAGTTGGCTCTTAACGTGATCCAGCATTTTTATTAATCGTGTTTGTTCCACCTCGTACTTTTTTATCGTTTCCGCTAGGATAGCTACTTCAAGATTCATTAGTTCCTGGTAACTACCACTCCATTGCGGTAACAATTTAACTTCTTCCTCAATTAGCAGTTCCTTTTGGTTAAATTCTGAAATTAATTGTGTAATAGCTTCTTCGATATCTCCAGCACGTTTCACTTGATCAATCACGTCTTCAAGTTCTTCCGTATCGGGCAATTCTGGGAGAGAGTCTAATTCACTTCTTTTGTTTACCAGTTCTTCTTCAATTTCACTTCGCTCTTTGGTGTATTCCTGAAGTGTTTGATCCAGAAGCGGCTTTTCTTTACAAAGCTCACGAATGGTTTCTTTTTTTTCTGAAGTTATACGAAATGTATCAATATATTCTAGTTCAGCATTCGAAGGATCTATTTCCTTCATTATAGCTAATACTCTTTCCTCAAGAATTCCTATTTCACCTTCTAGTCTCGGAACCTGATTTACCTGATTTTGATAAGACTGCATTTCACGGTAAAGAGAATTGATGCTTGCTGCTTGCTCCAATATGCCAGCCGGAATAGTGATTTTTTCCATATCTAACTGAAGATCTCGCTGTTCATTTTCAGCCTTCTTTTTATCTAGGCTAGCTAAATTTAGTTTTTGCTGACTATCTATACGTATCTCTGCGGAGTTTTCAGGCATAGTCGGTAATTCGCCAAGTTCTTTTAGCTTTTGTCGTAAATTTTCCCGTTTAGCGATTTTGGGTAGTGTTAATTTCAATCGCTGTAATTTGTCTTGTTTTCCACGTAGTTCTCTAACCTCTTTACTAATGCTGTCAATCTGCTTTTTACCATCCGAGTATCTTCTTTCAAGGTCTTTCCATGCCTGTACTTTTAGTTGATACTCTGATATTTGTTTTTTAAGTTCTTTTTCTTCTTTTAGGAGTTTATTAATTTCAGGGGTTGAACCACGTTTTTTGTATAAGTCACCTGACTTTTTGTCTAGGTCTTCAAAAACCTTTCGGAGTATGTTAATTCCTGATGCAGCTGAAAATAAGCTTTCACCTAGGTTTCCTCCACTTTGCAATAAGCTCTCTCCACCTTCACGTAGACGCACATGATCAAGAGCGAACATATTTAAGAAATGCTCTTCACTGATTCCTTGTAAAAAGTGGTTAACCATATTTTCATCTAAAGAAGCACCATCAACATCTAGAGTTGTGTTTTTGATTCCTTTTCTTCGAACAAATTGTAAGATTTCACCCGATGATTTTTTTAATTGACCCTCGATGCGAAGCTTTGTATTGCTATGGAGAAAGGAATCATTCGTTTGTTGTGGAAAGCCATACAGAAAGTGGGTTATTGATCTTAATGTAGTACTTTTACCAGCTTCATTTGGTCCATATATCAAGTGGAAGTTCTTCATTTGATCAAAAAGTAGTTCATAATCAGTGAAATGACCAAATGCTCGCAAATTTAAGTAATCAAATCTCATCTCACTTCCACTCCTGTCTTTGTTAAATAGTAAAGAATTAAATCTTCAACATCTTCGATTCTCATTTTAATATTGTCACTATCATTAAAATTAAAGCCTTCTTCACTATTTCGTAGTTCATATGGAAGTGTCTGCCCAATATCTTGAAATTCCGATAGCAAATCTTCTAACATACTTTCATTGTTTCTAGCTTCTTTAATAAATTCTAAAATAACTGCTAAAGGTGTATTTTGTGTCTTTAGTTCGTCGATATTTATTGATCTTGTTGTCTCAATCCTAACTTTTTCAACCCAAATATCGCCTAAACCTACATCCAGAGCAATTGAACGTAAATTGTTTATTAAATGTTCCTTAGATATTAGTAACTCTTGATGAATTTTACTAGTTCCATAAATTCTAAATCTAATAGCAAGGAACCGTCCATCAACTTGTTGATACTTTATCTCTAATACCTCACGTGCCAAATTCATTAACTCATCCATACTCTCAACTTCACTTGCATCAACCTCACAAAGCTCCCAACGCAATACATCAAGTGATATGTGATCTAATGAATCTATCACTCCTTCTTCAACTTTTACAATTGTGCAACCTTTATTTCCTGTTTCTTTGATATGTCTTCCTTGAATATTACCTGGAAATAAGATTACAGGATCGCTTTCATGCAACAGTTCTCTTAAATGAATATGACCAAGGGCCCAATAATCATAACCTAGCCCCTTCATATCCTCTACTGAACAAGGGGCATATGTTTCATGACCTTCTCTTCCAGTAGCACTCGTGTGTAAAATACCGATATTTAAATAATCATCATGTCGTCTAGGATACTTTTTCACTAGATTTTCCTCAACAGCACGAGACGCAAAACCTTGTCCATGAATAGCAACCCTAAGATCATCATCAATATATGATTCTGCTTCTTTTACAGAAAACTCAAAAACGTTATCCGGAAGCTTTAATTCCCTAGTAATGAGACTTGCAGCATCATGATTACCACGGATAAGATAAACCTTAATTTTTTCCTTTTGTAAACGAACCATCTGGTTAGCAAAGAATAGTCCTGTGTTATAGTCCTTCCAATCACCATCATATAAATCACCAGCGATAATAATAAAGGACACTTGATTATTAATTGCTGTATCTATTAAATTTTTAAATGCCTCTCGAGTGGCACTTCTAATTTTATCAACAGGAGCCCCTTCATACTGTTCTAGCCCTGATAACGGACTATCAAGATGAATATCAGCTGCATGAATAAACGAAAATGATAAACTCAAGCAAATTCCTCCTATTATTACAAACTAACAAAGTAATGTTAGCTTGTTTTTCTGGAAAATCGATTCCATTTAATCTATATCTATTCTATCTCTTTCTCTATGAATCAATCAAGTTTGCTAGTAGCGTACTTGTTGATTTATAAGGGTTTTTAGTTATCTAGTAGTTTATGGAAGAAGAAAAGGCTGGGACAAAAGTAGTTTAACTAAATAGGAACCGAACAATGGTTGTAGGAATAGTTACACCGCTCCTGAAATATACTTCGCTTTCCGCGGGAAGCAGGCAAGCCTCCTCGTGCTAAGCACTGCGGGGTCTAGCCATTGCTTTTCATCCCGCAGGAGTCTACGTATATTTCATCCGCTAAACTATTGCTTTGTTCGAAATTTTAGTTAAAGACTTATGTTATGTCCCAGCCTCTTAAAAGATTATTGTATTCCACCTACTTATTAATTCTCCTTCCACTATAATTAGACAAAAAATCACTCTTCTTTCCGGTAATAGCGACTCCTAATGAAACTCTAGTATCTGCTACGACCATAAACAACACTGTACCAAGTGCCAAATGAATAACTGCCCAAGGAATACTAATATTCGTAATAACTGTGAATACACCGCTTAGTAATTGAATGAGAATAATGAATGAAGCTATAAATAAACGGCTCTGTAACACTCTCCCCCATTTTCTCCAATATGAATAACCTGTTAATAGTAGTATGTAAGCTACAGTAATAAATGCAACCCATCTATGTAACGTTTGAAATAGTTGCGGACCGGTAGTAGGCAGCCACGAATCTTCACAAGCAAACCATTCACACGCTAACCCATAATGCATATGTTTTATATAAGCTCCTAATCCAATTGTCACTAACACTAAAACCAATACTAGGTTTAGACTATGAATCATTGTTTTTTGGTGTGTAATGTTTTCAAACGTCCCACTTCTTTGGTTAATTCGATAAATCCATAGCAAGCTAAACATAAAAAGCATAGCCGTTAGAAGATGGGTAGTAACAACAATCGTTGGTAAGTCCAAAATGACTACTACAGCACCTGCAAGAACTTGAAATGTAAGTATACCTATCATCCAATTACCCGCAGCCCGCAAACGATCAGTATTCAATTTGCGAATTAGTCTATATAAGATAACAGCAATTAATACAAGAAATAAACCTATGACACGATGGGCAAACTCAATTAGGGTATCGCCTTTTAATTCTGGAATCACCTCACCATTACATAATGGCCACTCTGGGCCACAGCCCATTCCTGACTCGGATGAAGCAACATATCCTCCAAATACAATTAGTATGTACGTTACAATGATTGAAAGTAAGACTACTCGTTTAATAGTAATAAATAACACCCCTTTTGGAAATTTATCAATATTCTAACAATATAAAGAGGCATACTAAGTGAGCCTAGTCACTTAGTGCTGTTATTAATTTAAACCGAGCCACTTAGTTCCCTAAAGATGATTAAGATTATTTTTAGTTCTCTTTAACTCTATTTAACATAAGAGACTTCATCTTTCAATTTTATAATTTCTTTTTCATAAAAACATTTGTATAATTTAGAAGGACATCCATACTAAATAATGGAATATATAAAGATAGAATGTAGTTTAAGGAAGGTTTTATTGAATGCTTAGTGATTTAGTTATTAATATATCTATTTTAATGTCCTTCACTTTTATATGGCATCAGCTATTTAGACATAATCGACTTACTATGAACTCTCCATTAAGGATTAAAATACTAGATGGCTTAATCGCAGGTTTATTAGGAATTATTTTGATGCACTACAGTATACAAGTAAATAATATTACTATTTTAGACTTAAGGCATATTCCGGTGATTTTAGTTGCATTCTTTGGTGGCTTTATACCGACTCTAGTATCAGTAATTGTTATTTCAATAGGTAGATTCCTAATTGCATATAACTTCTCTTCAGTCGTTTCTTTATTTATGATGTTTACAATTGCCTTTGGTGCTAGTTTTATATCTACAAGACTCAAACTCACTCCTTGGATAAAGTGGATGCTTCTACTGGTTTATAGTCAAACGATCTTTTCCTTGGCATTATATATTGTTGTTGATGACTTTAATGAAGTGTTAGACTATGCCTTTTACCATGTAATATCAACTATGGTCGGTGGAACATTAATTTACCATTTTGTAAACTACATCAGATTAAACAGCGAACTATATATTAAATATAAAGAAAGCTCTCAAAGGGACTCATTAACTGGACTGTTTAATGTTCGATCGTTTGATTATTATTACAATTCCATTTTGACAAAAACGATGGAAACAAAAGGTGACTGTTCAATTTGTATTTTAGATGTTGATCACTTTAAGCAAATTAACGATACACACGGCCATTTGGCAGGTGATAAAGTATTAAAACAGCTCGCAAATCTACTAAAGAGTTTAACCCGTGAAGAAGATATTTTATCAAGAAACGGTGGAGAAGAATTTTCAATTATTCTACCCAATTGTAATTATGAAAAAGCAA
Organism: Cytobacillus suaedae; assembly: GCA_014960805.1. Taxonomy (GTDB): domain Bacteria; phylum Bacillota; class Bacilli; order Bacillales; family Bacillaceae_L; genus Bacillus_BV; species Bacillus_BV suaedae. The sequence continues at coordinate 3,642,280 of CP063163.1, forward strand.
AGGAAATTGCAGAACGAATTCGCAAAAAAGTAGAAGAGCAACCATTTTATCTTTCTGAGAACAAACAAATAAATCTTACTGTTTCTGTAGGTATTGCTGCTTATTATGATGACTTAGAGAAACCTTACACACTTTTCCAAGAAGCCGACGATGCACTCTATCACGCTAAACAGAATGGGAGAAATATCGTCTGTTCTTCTTCACGATCAATAACACAACAGAATTTAAACTTTAATAATTAAAATAACCCCTAGTGAAGGCTAGGGGTTATTTTCGAAACAGGAATTTGAAACTCATATTTCCTTTGTATTTGAATTAGTCTAAACGATAAACCTATTCCCGCTGCAAGCAATCCTGCTGTTAAGCCGATCCAGTATCCAGGAGCACCTAAATTCGTAAAATTAGCCAAATAATAACCTAGTGGTAAGCAAATTAGCCAATAGGCTATAAGTGTCATTACGAAAGCTACATTTACATCCTTATAGCCTCTGAGGGCTGCAAGAGCAGTTGCTTGGATAGCATCTGCCAATTGGAAAAATAAAGCATATATCAAAAAGTGAGCAGTTAACACAATAACTTCCGGGTCATTCGAATAAAGGCCCGCAACATCATATCTAAACAGGACAACTAACAATCCCGTTACTAATGCAATTATCATAGATAAACCTATGCCAAGCCAACTATAAACCTTTGCATCTTTATATCGTTTTGCCCCAACTTCAAATCCAACTAAAACTGTTAAGGCCATTGAAATACTTACTGGTATCATATAAAGGAAGGAAACTACATTTAAAGCAGTTTGATAGGCAGCAATTGTTGTAATCGCAAATTTGCTTATCAATATTGTGACTACAGCAAACATGCTTGTTTCAAAAAAAGTTGATAAGCCCATCGGTACTCCTATTCTTAGGATTTCTTTACTCTCTTCAAGTGATATAGATTTATAGTTTGTAAATACAGAGTAGGTTGAAAAAGGCGTTTTCGTTTTAATAATAAATGCTGTAAGCCCTGCAATTACCCAATATGTCAAAGAAGTAGCAAATCCCGCTCCAGCTCCACCAAGTTCAGGAAATCCCCAGTGTCCATAAATTAATACATAGTTTAAAAAGAAGTTCACTGGTAGAGAGCTTAACAAGATAATCATCACAATTCTTGTGATCCCTAAAGCATAGATAAATGATCGTAATACATTAAAAACAAACAAAGGGATAATTCCAAAACTTAATCCAAATAAATAATCATGAGCTGTTTTGTGGACACTAGGAGCTAAATTCATAGCGTCTAAAATAGGATTTAGGATAATAGCACCAACAAAAATAACGATTATTCCGATGATAAAAGCTAGATTAATGCCATTTACTACTACACTAGTTACTTCTTTATCTCTCTTCTCACCAAAACGCTGGGCAGCTATAGGTGATACTGCAAGTAAGATTCCACTTAATCCTGTGAAAATTGGATTCCAAATAGAAGAACCAATGGCTACTCCAGCCAAATCAGCTGGGTTGTATTTACCTGACATTATTGTGTTAAAAAACACCATAGAAAACATACCAAGTTGTGTAATCAGTATAGGAATTAACATTATGAAAATTAGTTTTATTTTTTCTTTCAAATTATGTGTTTGATACATGAGGTTATCTCCTATTTTTCATGTTAAAGATACTCAATTCTATAACAAAAACTCTCCTGTGACTACTAGGAGAGTTTTAACATATGCCTCTTTATTTAGTTTCGCCTGTCCACTCAAGCATGCCGCCAACCAGATTACGAACTTTGAAGCCTTGTTCGTTTAGATAGTAGCATACATTTTCACTACGGCGACCTGAACGGCAAATAAATATATATTCTTTATCTTTGGTGAAGTAATCAAGATTTGCTGGAATATCTCCCATTTTAATGTGCTTAGCACCTGGTACCATTCCTTCTGCAACTTCTTCATCTTCACGTACATCGACTAATTCTAACTTCTCGCCTTGTTCAAGCTTTTGCATAAGTTCTTCAGTAGTAATAATTTCAATTTCAGACATTAAAATCCATTCCTTTCCTTCAACTAGTGATATTATAGCAAAATGAAAATAAAAACGCACAGGTTCAAAAATGAACCTAGTGCGTTTCTTCTAGTTAGCTACGATGTTAACTAATTTACCTGGTACGGCGATTACTTTTCGAATCGTTTTACCTTCGATTTGCTCTTTCACCAATTCATCAGCCATTGCAATCTCTTCTAACTTTTCACGTGTTGCATCAGTAGGTACGTTTAGCTTCGCTTTAACTTTACCATTCACTTGAATGACTATTTCAATTTCATCTTCCACTAACTTTGCTTCATCAAAAGCTGGCCATGCCTCATAAGAGACTGTATTTGTATAACCAAGTTTCTCCCATAACTCTTCTGCAAGATGTGGAGCAACTGGAGAAAGTAATTTTACAAAGCCTTCAATATAATTTTTAGGTAAAGTTGTCGCTTTATAGGCTTCATTAATGAAGACCATTAGTTGGGAAATAGCCGTATTGAAACGTAATCCCTCATAATCTTCAGTTACCTTTTTAACCGTCTGGTGATACACACGCTCTAAAGCATGACCTTGGTCATCACCAGAAATCTTCTCAGTCATTTGGCCGTTTTCTTCTACCAACAAGCGCCATACACGATCTAAGAATCTACGTGAGCCGTCCAAGCCTTTTTCAGACCAAGCAATTGAAGCATCTAATGGCCCCATGAACATTTCGTATAAGCGTAATGTGTCAGCACCATGGCTAATAATAATATCATCCGGATTTACAACATTTCCTTTTGATTTACTCATTTTTTCATTATTTTCTCCAAGGATCATACCTTGATTAAATAACTTTTGGAATGGCTCCTTCGTTGAAACGACTCCAATATCATATAATACTTTGTGCCAGAAGCGAGCATATAATAAATGAAGAACTGCATGCTCTGCTCCTCCAATATAGATATCAACTGGTAACCAGCGCTTTAATTTTTCTGGGTCTGCTAGTTGTTCACTGTTGGTTGGATCAATATAGCGTAAGTAGTACCAGCAACTACCTGCCCATTGAGGCATCGTATTTGTTTCACGACGTCCCTTTTTACCAGTTGCTTCATCTACAACATTTACCCAATCAGAGATATTCGCAAGAGGAGATTCTCCAGTTCCAGATGGGCGAATTTCTGTTGTTTTAGGTAAAGTTAATGGAAGTTGGTCTTCAGGTACCGCAGTCATTGTGCCATCTTCCCAATGTATGATTGGAATAGGCTCTCCCCAATAACGTTGACGGCTGAATAACCAGTCACGTAAACGATACGTAACCTTTTTCTCACCTTTTCCATTCTCCTCTAACCAAGAAATCATCTTTGTAATCGCTTCTTCTTTTCCTAAGCCATTTACGAATTCAGAGTTAACGTGCTCGCCTTCGTTTGTGTAAGCTTCTTTCGTAACATCTCCACCAGCAACAACTTCTTTTATTTGTAGGTCGAACTTCATTGCAAATTCATGATCACGCTCATCATGTCCTGGAACTGCCATAATAGCACCTGTTCCGTAAGTTGCTAACACATAATCAGCAATCCAAATTGGCATCTTTTCACCATTCACAGGGTTAATTGCGTACGCCCCAGTGAATACACCAGTTTTATCTTTTGCTAAGTCTGTTCTTTCTAGGTCACTCTTCATTTTTACTTTATCTAAATAGGATTCTACAGCTTCCTTTTGCTCAGCCGTCGTTATTTTACTAACAAAAGCATGCTCCGGTGCTAAAACAGCATACGTCGCTCCAAATAAAGTGTCTGGTCTAGTCGTGAATACAGTGAAAGTTTCATCATGACCATCAATTTCAAACGTTACATGTGCACCCTCGGAACGACCAATCCAGTTACGTTGCATTTCTTTTAAGCTTTCAGGCCAATCTAATTCTTCTAAGTCTTCTAATAAACGATCACCATATTCTGTAATTTTAAGCATCCACTGCTTCATTGGACGTCGCTCAACAGGATGGCCTCCTCGCTCACTTTTTCCATCAATCACTTCTTCGTTCGCTAACACTGTTCCTAATGCAGGACACCAGTTAACTGCAACTTCATCAATGTAAGCTAAGCCTTTTTCATAAAGTTTTATGAATATCCATTGTGTCCACTTATAATACTCTGGATCTGTGGTATTAACTTCGCGATCCCAATCATAAGAAAAGCCTAATTCCTTGATTTGACGACGGAATGTATTAATGTTTTGTTCTGTGAATTCCGCTGGGTCATTTCCTGTATCTAATGCATACTGTTCTGCTGGAAGTCCAAAGGCATCCCAACCCATTGGATGTAATACATTATAGCCTTGCATACGCTTCATTCTTGATAAGATGTCAGTAGCAGTATAGCCCTCCGGGTGTCCTACATGAAGTCCTGCTCCTGAAGGATAAGGAAACATGTCTAATGCGTAAAACTTCCTCTTTTCAACTTCTTCATTCGTTTTAAATGTCTTATTACTTTCCCAGTGCGTTTGCCATTTCTTTTCAATCTCACGATGATTGAAACTCATATAAACCTTCCTCCTCTGTATCACAACTTACTTTTTTACCATTGTGTACGTTTTTGAACATAAAAAAACCTCTCATCCCATAAAAGGGACGAGAGGTTATATGTATAACTCCCGCGGTACCACCCAAATTAGTGTACGTACGTCACTCACTTCATTATTCCTTAACGCGGACAAAACGACAAATACTACTTGGAAAGCAACATGGCTTTCGTTCGCACCTGCAACTCAAAGGCGAGTTCATGAACTAACAATGATTGACTTGCACCACCCGTCAACTCTCTGAACATGTTCGATTCATTACTATTCCTTTTCTCGGTTATTACTGTATTTTCTTAAGTATATTGAGTATTGTATATAATTTGGTAAAGAACTGCAAGACCATTTATAAAAATAGGCTTATTTTATAAAAATTGGTAAGCGTTAATGTTTTCTAATTTGAACAATGTCCGTTCCTTTGTGCTGCAGGCACTTGCTTTCCGCGGGGAATCATGAAAAAGCCCAACTGCCGGCTTTTTCATGGGCGGATTCCCATCGGGGAGGAAGTCGAGCCTCCTCGCCGTTCCGTCTGCGGGGTCTCGACCTTTCCTCTATCTCCCGCAGGAGTCAAGTGCCTTCCGCTCCAATCCACTCTTAACAGACAATATTGTTGAATACCCCCTCAAAAAGATCACTATTTAATATTTTCGATTCTACTATTCATACATTATTTATATGTTCATCAATTCACAAACTGTACATAAAGTAACCCTTTTTTGTGGCCTGAGTCACAAAATTAGTAAAGTAAACGCTTTATTATAAAGGTGTAAACAACAATTACTAAATAAATTTTTTGGGGGTAATCGTATGAACAGTCGATTTAAAATGTTATTCATTTTAGCTTTATCTTCAACGGTTGTGTTAGCTGGATGTAATTCAAGTGCTACTAATGATAGTCCACAGGAAGACGGGGTAGTTGAAGCTGCTGCTCCTACCAATGAAGTAGAAGTTATTGCACCACATAAAGATCTAAACCAAGAGCCAATTCCAGTAAAAATCGAGAGAATTGGAGAAAATGAAGTAAATGTTGAAATGACTTCTCAAATTACTGACATTGAAATTAGCCCAGATTACAATTATAAAGCTTGGACTTTTAACGGAGAAGCCCCAGGACCTGTAGTAGTAGTTAAAGAAGGCGATGTCATTAACTTCACCTTAAAAAATATGGACCCAGCAATTCCACATAGCATGGATTTCCACGCGGTTCACGCAGCTCCTTCAAAAGGATTTGCAAATGTTGAACCTGATGAAACTGGAACTTTCAGATACCCTGCAAATAAACCAGGTGTATTCATGTATCACTGTGGTACAGCTCCAGTACTTTCACATATAGCAAACGGTATGCACGGTACAATTATCGTAATGCCAAAAGATGGTTATCCAAACGATGCTGAAATAGATCGTGAATTCGTCCTAATTCAAAATGAATGGTACAAATATAATGATATTGAAGATTTTATGAACGGTGAACCAAGTCAAGTTGTATTCTCAACAAAAGCTCTTAAAGAAGGCGACCGCAATACAAACGGAGACACTTTCTCTTTAAAGGATGAACCTTTATTAGCTAAAGTCGGTGACCGCATTAGAATTTATGTGAATAACGTTGGTCCAAGTGAAGTAAGCTCTTTCCACGTAGTTGGAACTGTATTTGACGATGTATATATCGATGGAAACCCATATAACCATATGCAAGGCCTACAAACAGTTATGTTACCTGCAAGTGGTGGAGCTGTAGTTGAATTTACAGTAACAGAAGTAGGGAACTACCCAATTGTTACTCACCAATTTAATCATGCTCAAAAAGGTGCAGTCGCAATGTTAAAAGTAACTGAAGACGGCAAAGACGATGGTAAAGCTGTTGGAGGACATTAATCTACAAATTGTTATTTAAAACTTCCCCCAGTTACCTGGGGGATATTTTTTTAGAGGAGGTATACTCATGTTTGTTCGAATTGGTACTTTCCTTTTCTTGTTTCTACTTTTAGGAGCCAATTCTATATCTGCAGAGGAGTTTATCGTCAAATCCAGCAAAGAATTCAAACAGATATTAGATAGAGTCAGCGATGGTGACTCAATAATCTTAGAGGCTGGTGAATACCATGGTAATTTTTCAGTCAACAAATCTATTAAAATATCTGGAAACGAACATGTGATTATCCAAGGCAATCCAGAAGGTTTCGTACTTACAATCAATGCAGATAACGTCACAATCGAAAATATGACCATTCGTGGTGGTGGATCCCAAAACGCAGGTATTTATATAACTTCTAATAATAACAACATAACTAACAATACAATTGAGGATGTATTCCATGGGGTATACATCGTAGATGGTTATGGTAACAGTGTTATTAGTAACAAGATTACTAGTTTTCATAACGAATCAAACCATAATGGATTTGGAGTGTATCTAGTTGAAGCACCTTACACAATAATTAGAGAAAATGTGCTATATGACTTACAAGATGGGATTTATGTGTCTTACTCGGATTTTTGTGAGGTTTATAAAAATAAAATCAAAAATGCTAGATATGGTGTTCATACCATGGATTCAAGAAATGTTGTTATCGCAAGCAATGAAATATCTCATAGTCATAATGGATTAATGATTATGCAAAGTTACGAAATTCATATTCTTGAAAATATGTTTCATTCGAACACAACGATTGATGGAGCTGGAATGTTTATATTTGATACGTTTGATTCGGTTATTACAGCAAATCTTATGAAAGACAATTTTAAAGGCATATTTTTAGAAAATGCAAAGAGAAATAGAATTGAATTCAATATATTTTTAGAGAATGATATTGGTTTAGAGTTAGCAACGGCTTCAGATACAAATCTAATCTACTTAAATGATTTCAGAAAAAATACAACTCAGGTTATTTCTGTTTCTAGTAACAAAAATCTCTTTAGCCGAGATGGTTACGGGAACTTTTGGGATGATCAAAAAACTGTAAATCTTAATAAAGATGACATTGTTGACTATGCCTATAAAAGTGGGGATGTTTTCTACCATATTAGTAATAATGAGCCGCTACTGCAGATATTTCATCAAAGCCCTGCTGTTAGACTTTGGAATACAATTGAGAAATACACCCCAGTCCCATCAGAGCAATTTGTCATTGACCATTATCCTTTGACCAAACCTGCACCAATAAAAATCAACCAATCCAGTCTACAGCCTCAGATTGGGAGTGATATACATGCAATTGATTATAACAGGGCTTTTTTCTTTTTAATTTTTTTAGTGATTAGTATTTTTATATTCGCCATTTCAAGAAGGGAGAAATCAAAATGAGGAAGCTCGTCTCGTTAGTGGTAACTCTTTTATTTATATCAGCATGCTCAAACAGTATCGCAAAGCCAGTATCAGTTTCTTTGAATGTTGATAGTTGCGACACATGTCACATGGGAATAATGGATCTGCAAGCCTCAGCACAACTCATTCAAAAGGATGGAACACCTAAGAAATTTGATGATATAGGCTGTTTAGTTGAATACATGCAACTTAATCCTAGCAATAATGACAACGCATTTGTGCATGACCATATTTCTGGGGAATGGATTGATTTTAAAAATAGTACTTTTATCCATAATCCTGCTCATCATACACCAATGAGCTATGGGTTTATTGCCTTTAAATCTGAAGATGAAGCCACTAGCTATAAAAATCAGCATGGTGGGATGATGTATAGTCATGAAGAATTACTTGATTTATCTATTAAAGATATAAAGAAAAAGGGACCTAACCATGGACATTAAAGTAGGTGGTGTTATTAGTTATGAAAAAAACGTTGCGTCATTCTATGCTTTTATATGAATTAAGACTATCTCTCAGAAGTAAGTGGCTAATGAGCATTTCAGTACTATTCTTTTTTTTAGCAGCTATCTTTTACTTCTATGGTATAACTTCTGTTAAAGCAGACCCTTCAGCGACTATTTACGGTGCAGAATCTGGGATTTCTATTGAAACAGGTACAGTGGATCCCTCTATCTATGGACTAAAGGAGATTGAGACGAAGGAATTGGCACCAAATGAGTTATTGACATCAAGTTATAACAGAACAATTTCATTATTAATCAACTTGTCTCTTTGGCTCATTCCAATTCTGTGTTTGATTATCGGGACCACCTCTATTATCTCTGATAAAGAAAGTGGACGAATGGATTTATATAAGACTTACCACACACCTTATATTTTATATTTACTAAGTAAGTTATCGGCACTCTCCTTTGCACTAGTTGCAGCAACTGGACTTTCATTTGGTCTATTTGGGCTCTTATGCTCTGTGCTTGGAGGATCTACTGAGACATCCTTGTTACAGACCTTTCTTCTCCTGAATATACTTCTCATACTTGTATTTTCTTCAATATCTTTAATGATTGGTTCTTTTTGTACTACCAGAATGCAAGGATTGGCCTATTCTCTATTCTTTTGGTCATTCTTCGTTTTTATCTATGAATTTATTATTTTTACCCTTATTGAATATATACCCTATTCCTACAAACTGAAGGGATTGTTTATATTAATACTTGCAAATCCAATCGAATCAATACGTATCTGGTCCATTTCTAAATTAAATGCTGCCTATACTTTTGGACCTGAGTATTTAATCTTGAATGAATGGAGTAGAAGTGGAGAATTATCGTTGTATCTTGCTTGTTCATTAGTAATCATTATAGGATTATCGATTCTTTTATCTAATCTTCTAATTAAAAGGAGGGCATAACATGAGCAAAAGAACGGTCCTCGAAATCAATCAGTTATCAAAAGTATATAGCTCAAAAACTGCTCTTTATGCAACTAACCTCAAAGTATATCAAGGGGAGTGTATCGTACTTTGTGGTGGGAATGGTGCAGGAAAAAGTACCTTAATTCGAATGATAACTGGTCTTGAAAGACAATCTTCGGGTACTGTAACCTTTCACACAAGTAAGAAAAAGTGTTTTGGATTTATGCCAGACAATATGAATTTCCCAAAAGAGCTCACTTTGTTTGAGATCCTTTCTTACTATGCTTCATTTCTGAATGTACATCGGGAAAAAATTGAAGAGGTCATCAAAAGAGTAGGTCTCTGGAATGAGCGTAACCATAGGGTTTCTTCTTTTTCTAAAGGTATGACGCAAAGAGTAAATCTAGCCCAGTGCCTACTAGCTGACGTTGAACTTTATATACTCGATGAACCTACAAATGGATTAGATCCCTACTGGGTCATCAAACTTAAGGATATCATTAAAGAACTTAAAAACGATGGAAAAACAATTATCCTAAGTAGCCATATTATGAGAGACATTATTGACGTTTCAGATCGCATCTTTATTTTGTTCAATGGAAAAATTTGTGGTAATGGAAGTCTTGAGGAGATTTATAAGGCTAACGAGTGCACTAGTTTAGAAGATGTATTTTTAAACCTTCACCAGCAATATTCAGTTACAGGATAGTAAATTAATAGAGAAAAACCTGTAAGGAAAATAATCCTTACAGGTTTTTCTCTTATTGAGCGGTATATCCACCATCAATTACACATGCTTGCCCTGTAATGCCTTTTGCATGATCACTAGCTAAGAACATAACATAACTTGCGATTTCTTCAACTTGAAGTAATCTTTTTTGTGGTACTAAAGGATAAATAACTTCTTCTAATACACTTTCTAAAGGTACATTTCTTGTCTTTGCTAGATCACTTAATTGATTACGAACAAGTGGTGTGTCTACATATCCAGGACATACAGCGTTTACTGTAATACCATGTGCTGCTCCCTCTAATGCGGCAACCTTTGTTAATCCTATAACCCCATGCTTTGCACTGTTATAGGCAGCTTTACCTGCAAATCCAACCAATCCATTGATGGATGCCATGTTAATCACCCTACCAAATTGTTGTTTTTTCATGATTGGAAATACATGCTTAATGGCCTTAAATGGTGCAGTAAGCATTATCGAAATCAGTTGCTCAAATTTTTCTGAAGGGAAATCTTCAATGTTTGCAACGTGTTGAAGTCCTGCGTTATTAATCAAACAGTCAATTCTTCCAAAATGATTTACGGCTTGGTCAAGAGCCTGTTTCATCTCATTTTCATCAGTTACGTTGCATTTAATTCCTATTACATCATAGCCTTTCTCTGTTAAGGCCTGTGCTGCCTCTTTTACCCCTGCTTCATCTAAATCTGAGAGTGCCACCTTTGCCCCATTTTCAGCAAACGTTCTGCCAATTTCAAGACCAATCCCTCTTGCTGCACCTGTTATGAAAACTACCTTTTTATCAACCACGTTACAACCGTCCTTCCCTGTTAAATTAAATGCCTAAGCCAATCGAGAATAATGCAATAGCAAGTGCTACACCAAGTAACGGTACAATTACTGTCACAATTCCAACTGCACCATATGCATCTTTATGAGTCTCACCACAAATAGCACGAACCGTTGTTACAACATAGCCATTATGTGGTAAAGAATCTAATGCACCTGAAGAAATAGCTACCGTTCTATGAAGTGCTTCTGTATTTACACCTAAATCCATATAATGTGGTGCTAGTAATGGTAACGCTATTGCTTGCCCTCCTGACGCAGATCCTGTCATACCAGCAATTACACTTACCGCAATAGCTCCACCAATTAATGGACTACCTGGAATACTTGTCATTGCATCAACCGCAACCCCGAATGCAGGTACTGCTTTAGCAACTCCTCCAAATCCAACTACAGCTGCAGTATTCCCAATTGCAACTAAAGCTCCCATTGTACCGTCAGAAACTGCATTCCAGAACGATGTGAAATACTTTCTATTTAATAAGTATGTTGCAATTACCCCACCTAAAAGGGCAATAATTAACGCAGATTGTTTTAATGAATCATGGAAAACAAATGAAATAATAAGTACAACTAAAAGTGGTATTAATCCAACAATTGGATTAGGTAATTCCTTGTTTGCAACTACTGGATCATTTTTACGAGCAACAAATCTTTCTCCATTTGAAACTGCTTTCGTGATCATACGTTTTAACCACCAGTAGCCGAATACTGCCATAAACACCGCAACAATTAAACTAACTTCCCAACCAGCATAAGGAGTTGTTCCTAAGTACTCAATAGGAATCCAGTTTTGAATTTCAGGTGAACCTGCTGAAGTCATCGTAAATGTTACTGAACCAAATGCTAATGCAGCAGGAATAAAGCGACGTGGAAGGTCTGCTTGTTTAAATAAACTTAATGCCATTGGATAAACTGAGAAAGCTACAACGAATAAACTAACTCCACCATATGTTAAAATTGCACAGGCAGCAACAACCGCTAATACAGCTTGCTTCATACCTAGTTTATCAACAACCCATTTAGATACACTATCTGCTGCTCCACTATCTTCCATAACTTTCCCGAAGATAGAACCTAGTAAGAACATTAAATACCAAGAAGCAACAAATCCTGAAAAACCAGTCATATAGTTTGTTACTAGATTTGCTCCACCATCTGGAGCTAACTGTGGAAACAATGGTAATCCACTTAATACTGCAACGAATAATGCGCAAAGAGGACCTGCTACTAATAAATTCATGCCCTTCATTGTTAAATAAATTAAAAGTGCTAAACCACCAATAAGACCTATCATACTAAGCATTTATTTTTCCCCCTATCTTTCATAAATTTTCTTAATAAACTTTTACATCCTCAATAATTAACTCTGGTTCAGTTGATTGTTGAATATCCTCAATTGTATAACCCTCGAAGACTTCAACTAGTTGTAGTCCTTTTTCTGTTACATCAAGTACAGCACGATCCGTAATAATTCGATTGACAACGTTCTTTCCTGTTAAAGGTAGGCTACATTCATTAACAATCTTTGGATCTCCATTTTTGCTAACATGATCCATAATGACAATAATTTTTCTCGCACCATGTACGAGGTCCATTGCTCCACCCATGCCTTTGATCATTTTTCCGGGAATCATCCAGTTTGCGAGATCTCCAGACTTTGAAACTTCCATTCCACCTAATATAGCAATATCAACATGCCCACCTCGAATCATTCCAAAGGATTCGGCACTATCAAAATAAGAAGCTCCCTTAATTGCTGTAACAGTCTCTTTCCCAGCATTAATTAAATCAGGGTCAACCTCTTCCTTAGACGGATAAGGTCCAATTCCTAACAACCCATTTTCAGATTGCAGAACAACTTGCTTATTGCTTTGAATGTAATTCGCAACTAGTGTTGGCATACCTATTCCTAGGTTTACATAGAAACCGCTTTCAATTTCTTGTTCAGCTCTTCTGGCAATTTTTTCACGAATGGCCAATTTATCTAACTGTGTCAAAAGTACTCCTCCTTTCTATGAAACTGTTAGTCTTTCAATTCGTTTTTCTTGCTTGCCTACAATTAAACGTTGGATGTAGATGCTAGGAGTATGAATTTCATTAGGATTTAATTCTCCAATTTCAAAAAGCTCTTCAACTTCAGCAATAGTAACTTTCCCCGCTGCAGCAATCATTGGATTAAAGTTTCTAGCTGTATTATTGTAGATTAGGTTACCCATTTTATCTGCCTTACTAGCTCTAACCAAACTAAAATCAGCAACTAGGGCCTTTTCTAAAATAAACTCTTTTCCATTAAACTCTCTAACTTCTTTTCCTTCGGCAACAGGAGTGCCTACGCCCGCTGGTGTATAAAAAGCAGGGATACCTGCCCCACCTGCGCGAATCCGTTCAGCTAGCGTACCTTGTGGTATGAGCTCTACTTCTAGTTCACCTGCAAGAACCTGTCTTTCGAATTCTTTGTTTTCACCAACATAAGAACCTATCATCTTTTTGATTTGTCTATTTTTCAGCAATAAGCCTAAGCCCCAATCATCAACCCCACAGTTATTTGAAATAACAGTTAGATCCTTAACGCCTGTTTCAACTAAAGCCAAAATTAGATTTTCAGGAATACCTACCAAACCGAAGCCTCCAACCATAAGTGTAGAGCCATCTTGGATATCCTTTACAGCCTCCACAAATGAAGTAAATACAGGTTTCATTTTTTCCTCCTCCTTTCTTTAAGGTCATTCAACTTTATATTGCAAGTACCGTGCCAACTTTTCAAAAACGCTTATTGTTCACATTTATTTCACTTTTCACTGAATTGAGATTGTTATTTTTCCGGAATTCCGGAATAACGTAAGGTAAAATGTTATGAAAACGCTTACCTAAGCACTAAAATGAAAATTCCAGAAATCTGGAACAGTTTCCGAACTTCTGGAATACTTTACTCTAAGCCATATTTCTTAATTTTTTCATACATACTAGATTTACTAATCCCTAAAGACTTGGCCGCTTGTAGTTTATCTTGTCCAAATTGTTCTAGGGATTTTTCGATAATTCTTTTTTCGGTTTCGTCTAGGATCTCTTTTAATGATCTCTGTCCGATGAGAAGCTTTGGATCTCCTATAAAATATTCCGGTAAAGAAGTGATTGTTATCTTCTCTCCATCCGTTAAGTGAATCGCTGCCTCAATCACATTTTCAAGCTCCCGGAGATTGCCTGGCCATGAATGTTTATATAACAGGTTTAGAACATCTTCCTCAATCATTGATATCCTTTTCCCAGAACGTTTCGTAATCTTTTTTAAGAAAAATTCGGTTAAGTGACCAATATCCTCTACACGTTCACGAAGAGGAGGGACTTTAAATGGAATAACGTTAATTCGATAAAACAAGTCCTCTCTAAAACGGTTTTCTTGTATCATTTTTTCTAATGGCCTATTCGTTGCTGCAATCACTCTAACATCCACAGGAATTGGTGTCATAGAACCAACTGGCTCTACCTCCTTTTCCTGTAAGACTCTAAGAAGTTTTACTTGCATATTTAATGGCATATCTCCAATTTCATCAAGGAAGATGGTTCCTCCGTGAGCCAATAAAAACTTCCCTTTTTTTCCGCCTTTTTTAGCACCGGTGAAAGCGCCTTCTTCATAACCAAAGAGTTCAGATTCAAGTAAGTGTTCTGGTATGGCTCCACAATTTACTTTGATAAATGGTTTGTTACTTCGTGAACTTAACTGGTGAATACTATGAGCGAAAAGCTCTTTACCAGTCCCACTCTCGCCTCTAATCAAGATAGATGTATTACCAGAAGCAACATTTTTCACTTTCTCTTTTAGCTCTGTTATTTGCTTTGAAACCGCTTTAATATCTTGCAGTGTATACTTTGCACCATTGTGCTCTTGCCAATCTTGCAAATACGTTTGAAGTTGTGGCATCAGGCTCTTTATATGACTGCTCATTTTATCCCATTCTTTTGTATCTCGGAAAATGACTGTACCAAGTGCACCTATCACCTTACCATTTGAGTAAATGGGAATCCTGTTAGCAATCATATAATTTCCCTTAATATATTGAAGGTCAGCTATTTCCTCTTTTCCTGACTTTGCAACAAGATGCATTCTCGAATTTTCAATGACAGTCGTTACATGCTTACCAATTGCTTCATTACGGTTTATTTCAAGGAACTCGCAATATTTTTTATTCATATATACGATAAATCCATCTTTGTTAACGACAACAATCCATTCATAAGCACTGTCAATAATCGTTTCTAATATATCATTTTTATATTGAGCATCTATTTCGTTAAACATGACATCACCTACTACTATTTTTACTAGTTTCTATAGTATCACTAATATTTTAAAAATTATAGAAATAAAAAAACGACGAGAAACATCTGTCCCCGTCGTTCTATTTTAAGTATGAGAACTTACAACCACTGAAGTATCCTGACTTTTTTTCTTTAGTTTCTGGTCATATAAAGCGGTTGGAATAATTGATAGTATTAATAACATCATCAGAATGATAAATAGTAGTTCGATATTATATAAATCTACTATTATACCACCGAAGATAGGCCCTAACATTCTCCCACCGGTAGCAGTACTATTAACAATCCCCTGATAAAAACCTTCTCTCCCTTTAGGTGCCAGTTCGTTGGCAATAGTCGGTACAGCCGGCCACACAAACATCTCACCTATCGTAAGAATAATCATAGCTACAACAAAAGCAGAAAACATTTCAGCTTTAGCAACGATAGCAAAAGAGCCTATGAAAATGACTAACCCGATAATAATTTGGGTTTTTAAGGTTTTTGCAAATTTTCGGACCACTAAAGAAATGAGGGGTTGCCCTAATACAATTAATGCCCCATTAATTGTCCATAAAAGGCTATATTGTTTTAAGCTAATTCCTAGATCTTGAGTGTGTGAAGCAATTGTTGTTTGCCACTGAACATATGCCAACCAGCATATTAAATACCCTATGGTCATAACTAATAAAGCATTCAGCTTCGTTCTATTTTTCACCACTTGAGGCTGCTCTAGAATCGAGCTTTGTTCAGCTTTATCTATACTAATACGACGATATCCAAATAGTGCAATAAAAAAGTAAACAAGAATTAAGGCTGCATTTGCCGTGAATATATAAGTAAAAGAGAACGATGCCACTAAACCACCCAGTCCTGCCCCAACTGCTACTCCGACATTTTGAGCAACATATACTGCGTTAAAGGCTCTTCTTCCACCTTCAGGCCAAACTGACCCTGCCATTGCATACATCGCTGGAAAAACGATACCTGACCCAAACCCAACGATTGTTAAAAAAACTACATAATACGGCCAATCATTGTTAAATACCAGACCGATTACAGCCATTAAGGATATAACAATACCTGTTAATATAGACTTATATCCTCCCACTCTATCAAACAGTGCACCACCAAACAGATTTCCAATCACACTCGCAGCTGAATTAAGCATTAATACTAAACCAGCTACAGACAAAGATTTCCCAAGATGATCATGAATGTAAATCGTATTTAAAGGCCATAAGAAGGAAGACCCCGTCACATTAATAATCATGCCTATCACTAATAACCAAAGAGATCGGGGCATTAGAATCCTCCTAAAAGTTGTTATGTTTCGATTTCCAAAATAATTCTATTCCTTTCCAGGTTAAATATCAATATGAAAATGAACCTGCAAAATATTCAAAATACTCAATAAAAAACAGCCATACCCAATGTATGGCTGTCCTTGTAATTAAAGTTAGTTTTCAGTTCTTTGTTTTGATTTTATAGGTTGGCCTTTTTCAAGATACTTTTGCTTCGCAACCTTTTTAGGATCAAAATCTTGACCAACCTCTATGTCATTACTATTAATTCCATTTTTTGTTTTTTGCTCAGGGTTATTTTGCTTTGAACGCTTTTTCATTATTTGACCCCCTAGTGATATTCATTTAAAAGATTTTCATCAAGAGTCATATCATTTTGAATTTGCTGAAGTTGCAGTCTCATACGGTGAAGCATTTCACGCTGCTGCCCATTGCAACTCAAGGCTAGATGAGCCAGGTCATTTGTACAATCTTCAAGTTGCTCCATAGCATCTGTATATTCAGTAATATTATAATGCTCTTGCTTCCTTGCAATCGTCATTTGCTCCTTGCTCGTTCTAATCGTATCCTCACATCTTTGGAGAAACGCTTCAACTGATTGGCGTGTAGCCATTCAAATCCCCCCTTACTAAAAACTATAGAAGCGACTAGCTTCCTCAACCTGTAGTTTGCACAATACAAGAACAAATTATGTCTTATGGGGCCTGACCCCCAACACTTTAATGCGCTAAAAAAATTCCTTTATTTATGTTGAGATTCTCTTGTATTATTTGCATTTGAGTAGCCTAGTGGCCCGTGATAAAATAGTATAGTTAAATGTATTTAATTTAGGAGGTACTGGCTTTGAAGCAAGTAAACCCGTTCAGATATTCTTCAGATAATAAACGGTTCCACACATGGAACTATCATTTACGTGAATTTTTTGGTCAAAAAGTATTTAAAGTTGCAATAGACGGTGGTTTCGATTGCCCGAATCGTGATGGGACTGTTGCTCATGGTGGATGCACTTTTTGTAGTGTCTCCGGTTCAGGGGATTTTGCAGGGGATCGAGCCGATGATATTCTCGTTCAATTCCACACGATAAAAGATAAAATGCATTCTAAGTGGAAAGATGGAAAGTATATGGCATACTTTCAAGCCTTTACCAATACCCATGCACCGGTAGAGATTCTACGCCAAACATTCGAACCGATCCTTGAACAAGAAGGGGTGGTTGGCATTTCAATTGCTACACGGCCCGATTGTCTTCCAGATGAGGTTGTAGAGTATCTGGCTGATCTTAATAAGCGCACATACCTTTGGGTTGAACTTGGATTACAGACTGTTCATGAGCGTACGGCTTTATTAGTTAATCGAGCACATGATATGGAATGTTATATTGAAGGTGTTAATAAGTTGAGAAAGCATAATATCCGTATTTGTTCTCATATTATAAATGGTTTACCACTTGAGACTACTGATATGATGATGGAAACAGCTCGTGCAGTTGCTGATCTTGATGTGCAAGGAATTAAAATACACTTACTTCATTTACTAAAGGGAACTCCTATGGTAAAACAATATGAAAAAGGCTTACTTGAATTTTTAACCTTTGAAGACTACGTAAACTTAGTATGTGATCAATTAGAAATTTTACCACCGGAAATGATTATTCACCGCATAACTGGTGATGGCCCAATTGAAATTATGGTTGGTCCAATGTGGAGTGTGAACAAGTGGCAGGTATTAAACGCAATTGATGCAGAACTTCTTCGTCGAGACAGTTATCAGGGGAAATACTATAAAAAAGCAGTTGAAGTCAAATGAAGTTAGAACGTATTTTACCTTTTGCCCGAAGATTATTAGATACTGCCATACCTGAAGGGGGTATTGCTGTAGATGCTACCATGGGAAATGGCCATGACACCTTACTTTTAGCCAAACTTGTTGGTGAAAATGGACATGTTTATGCTTTTGATATTCAAAGCGATGCTATTAGGAACACAAGTAGTAGGTTAAATGAAAATAATCTGCTGGACCGTGTTACCTTATTTGAAAAAAGTCATGGTGAATTACAAGAATCAATCCCTACGTCTATCCATGGAAAGGTCAATGGTGCAATTTTTAATTTAGGTTATCTCCCTGGTGGCAATAAGGAGATTGTGACAAAACCAACTTCAACAATTGCCGCCATCGAGCAGTTACTTTCTATTATGGAAGTAGAAGGAATCATTGTACTTGTTATTTACCACGGACATGAGCAAGGTGCTGTCGAACGTGATGAAATACTTGAATACGTCTCAGGAATTGATCAACAATCTGCCCATGTTTTAGAATACCGCTTTATAAACCAAGCAAATAATCCACCATTCATCATAGCAATTGAAAAAAGATAAAGAGTGCCATGGACACACCGTAGCACTCTTTTTTACATTGCTATTTCCTTCTTTGAGCCTTTTAGAGCATTCGTTACCTTTTGCATTGAACGATATAGTCGTCCATTTAGATAAAAGAAAAGTGACGTTTTCCCCCCGAGCTGTATGATCTTCTTTGCAATCCTATGAACTTCTTTTTGTTTTCTAACCTTCTCATCTGATAAATAGATCCCTAACAACCCTCTATTTATCATACGATGAAAATGTTCATCAGGTATTCCGGTAATATTCTGATCAGCTTCTTCTACAAAATGCTGAAGGCGAGCAACTAATTCACTTTGCTTCGGGTAATAAAAACAAAAGTTTAAATCCCCACCTTTTCGATCTTCATCCTGATCAATAAAATAATCTAAAAGAATGTGTAATCCTTGTATGTAAGGGAAGTAACCATCTCTAATTTTATTTGCTATCTCCTGATTAAAGCTTGATTGAAATGCATAGGATACCAAGCAAAAGATTCCAAGTGTGGAGCCTGAACAAGCAGAAAACTCATACCACTTCATCTCAGGTAAGTGAGGTTGATACTCAGTAAACCATTTCTCTAATCTAGGTACTCTCTCCTCAACTCGAACATGCTTATGTACTTGTAAATCACAATAATATAGGGCTAATTCTTGTAGGTGCTCATTAATAATCTCAAAGTGCTTAAGCTTTCCCAGGACCTCTTGACAAGTTTGCACCAAGCTATTTAAATAGCCACCATCCTCTTGTTCAGGGCGATGACGATAATAATTTTTTACTGGACTATCCAAAGTTAAGGCGTCCGGCATGGAGTCATGTAATGCTCTAAAGTCAATAGGATCTAACGATGTACTTCGATCACAAAGATTGTCTAAATAATCACTTATTGTTTGATAAGCCACAATAAATCGAATACACTCATTTTTATGTTCGTGCGCAAGAAGTGCTAAGATGGCTCCACCTTCACAATGAAAGGTTTTTGTATTTATACTAGCTAATGCCTGAGTTCTAAGCTCAGGATCTGGTATTTGATTTGCTTTTTCTCGCCAATATGACAAATGTTTATGAACTTCAGGTAGTACATCTTTATATACCTTTGCCATTAAACTTACAGAATTAGATGGTACCTTCATCAAAACACCTCGTCTTTTTGATTTTGAATTACCCTTTACAGAAAAATTTGTTACACTAAACTTACTACAAAATAGGAAATTATGAAAGGAACGAAAGAATTATGATCTATCCTTATAAGGGAATCATGCCTGAAATTGCTTCATCTGCTTTTATTGCGGATTATGTGACAGTAACAGGTGATGTTAAAATTGGTGAAGAAAGTAGTATTTGGTTCAACAGTGTAATAAGAGGTGATGTTGCACCAACGATTATTGGTAGCAGAGTTAATATTCAAGATAATTCTATTTTACATCAAAGTCCAAATAATCCTCTTATCATTGAAGATGATGTAACAGTCGGACATCAAGTAATTTTACATAGCTCTATAGTTAGAAAAGGGGCATTAATCGGAATGGGATCAATTGTTCTGGATGGTGCTGAAATCGGTGAAGGTGCATTTATTGGAGCTGGAAGTCTTGTTCCTCAAGGTAAGAAAATCCCACCAAATACATTAGCCTTTGGTCGACCTGCAAAGGTGATTCGTGAACTTAATGAAGATGATATAGCAGACATGGCTCGTATTCGTAGGGAGTATGTTGAAAAAGGTCAATACTATAAAAGTCTTCAGAAATAATAGCTGAAGATATACTCCTAAGAAGTGTTTCCATTGGAAACACTTTTCTGATTTTGACTACAGTAGGAATGGTATCCTAATAAAAAGCTTTCAAGATTGGAGCTAGTATAAATGATACCTAAAATTCTTACTCACCCTAAACTCAGAAATCGCATTTTACTATTATGTACTTTTCTTATAGTGTTATTACCTAACAATAACACCGCTGCCTATAACATAACTCTTACAACTAACACCACTAAAAAAGTAATTTTAGATGCACCTTTAATTTCACAATATCCTGAACTACCTAGAGGCTGTGAGGTAACAAGTTTAGCCATGCTCCTGCAACATGCTGGTGTAATGGTTGATAAGCTTACTCTCGCAAAAGCTGTAAAAAAAGACCCTACACCTTATAAAAAACATAACGGCATTGTCCACTTTGGCAATCCATATAACGGCTTTGTAGGTGATATGTATACAAAAAGAAATAAAGGTCTTGGGGTGTATCATGGTCCAATTGCAGATTTAGCTAATCAATTTTTAGCAGCTAGGATCATTGATTTAACAGGAGAAGATTTCTCACACGTATATAAGTATCTGTCAAACGGATCTCCTGTTTGGGTTATCACGAACGCAACCTACAATAAGCTGCCAAAATCATCTTTTGAAACATGGAAAACACCAACCGGGATTATTAATATAACCTATCATGAACACTCAGTATTAGTTACAGGTTTTGATGAGCAATATATTTACTTTAATGACCCCTTGTCAAAGGTTAAAAACAAAAAAATACCAAAAGCAGAATTTATAGCATCTTGGGAACAAATGGGAAAACAAGCGATTACTTATTTGACTGAATAAGTATCGCTTGTTCTATCTCATTTTATCTAAGAGAAGCTTGAAACTTCACTACTAATCTCCTTGAGCTGGTATTCCTTTTCAATAAACACTTGATGCCAAACCATAAACACTAACACAGTCCATAATTTCCGACTATTATCCGCTTTACCTTTACAATGATCATCCAACAATTGTAAGACTACATTTTTATTAAACAGGTGACCAGTGTCACTTGTATTTATAATAGAAACAGCCCAATCATACATTTCATTTTTTAGCCAATGTCTAATCGGAACTGGAAACCCTAATTTCTTACGGTTTAACACATGATCTGGGACAATTCCTTCCACCGCTTTACGTAAAATATATTTAGTTGTTTTATTTGCAGTCTTAAATTCCGGTCCAATTTTGTGGGCTACATCAAAAACTACTTTATCTAAAAACGGTACACGCAGTTCCAATGAATGAGCCATTGTCATTTTATCTGCTTTAAGTAGAATATCTCCGCGCAACCACGTGTGAATATCAATATATTGCATTCTATTTACAGGCTCATAATGTGTTGTCTCCTGATAAAATGGAGCGGTAATTTGGGTATAATCTAACCCTTCCTTATAGCTTGTTAATAACAATTGCTTTTCAACTTCTGTAAACATTTTTGCATTTCCAATATAACGTTTTTCCATAGGTGTGCAGCCACGCTCAATAAAGCTTTTACCTCTAACGCCTTCTGGTAGTAGATGTGCTATTTTTCTTAGCATTGTTTTACCGGTTTGGGGTAGCGTATCAAATATCTCTAATGCTTGCGGTTCACGATAAATGTTATACCCACCAAATAGTTCGTCAGCACCTTCTCCTGACAGAACAACAGTTACATGCTTCCTTGCTTCTTTTGCGACAAAATAAAGAGGAATTGCTGCTGGATCTGCCAGAGGGTCATCCATATGCCACATGATCTTAGGTAATTCAGCCATAAACTCCTCTGGAGAAATTATAGAACTAAAATTCTCCACCCCGAGCTTACTTGCTGTTTCTTTCGCAACATCAATTTCGCTATAGCCATTCGTCTCAAACCCTACTGAGAATGTTTTAATAGTAGGATTAAATTGTTTTGCCAATGATACAATGATCGAAGAGTCTATTCCACCAGATAGAAATGCTCCAACAGGAACATCACTTCTCATATGAATTTTAACTGAATCATATAGTGCATCCCTAATTTCAGTAACTAGTGTTTCTTCTTCTAACTTTATTGGTTTAAAGTTTGCCTTCCAATACTGTTCAATCTTCATGTCTTCATTTAATTTCTTCGTAAAATAATGACCTGGCTCTAGTCTTTTAATTCCAATTGACATTGTTTCTGGCTCTGGTACGAACTGATATGTTAAATAATGCTGTAAGGAGTCATAATTGATAATGTCGTTTTCAAACGCCAATAAGATACTTTTCTTCTCTGAAGCAAATAAAACTTTTGAATCATCTTCCATATAATAAAATGGTTTGATACCGAATTGGTCTCGTGCACCAAAAACCTCTTTGTTTTTCTTATCCCAGATTACAAAAGCAAACATACCGCGTAAACGTGATACTGCTTTTTCTTTAATTTTACTATACAGAGCGACAATTACTTCTGTATCACAGTTTGTCGCAAATTCCATACCATCTAGTAATAATTCATTTCTTAGCTCAAGGTAATTATAAATTTCTCCGTTAAAAATAATCCAATACCTATCATTTTCATAAGTTAACGGTTGATGCCCTGATTCAAGATCAATAATACTTAAACGTCTAAAGCCAAACTGTATCATATCATCAGAATAATATCCCTCATCATCTGGACCACGATGAGTTATTATTCTGTTCATACTTTTGAATTTATCAATGTATTCATTAGAGTTGCCCTTTTTATGCATACATCCTATAAAACCGCACATTCTAGTCACCTACACTTTCAATGAAAAATCTTAATTACAAGAGTCTATTTCCTCTGCTGATTAGACGACAATAAATGATGAATTGTTACATTTATTTTATATATAGACCACCAATAATACAATCTGGTATTGAATGGAGATACTTTCAAAAATAAAAAAACAGGCAATATTCGTGGAATATCACCTGCTGTTGAATGTTTACTTATTATTGTCCTAAAGCTTGTTCTTTTAAAGCCTCTGCTTTATCCGTACGCTCCCATGGAAGATCTACATCTGTTCGACCAAAGTGACCGTATGCTGCAGTTTGCTTATAGATAGGGCGACGAAGGTCTAGCATTTTAATAATGCCTGCTGGGCGTAGGTCGAAGTTATTGCTAACTACGTCAACTAGCACATCTTCTGAAACCTTACCTGTTCCAAAAGTATCTACTGCAATGGATACTGGTTTCGCAACACCAATTGCATATGCTAATTGAACTTCAACTTTATCAGCTAAACCAGCAGCTACGATATTCTTCGCAACATAACGTGCTGCATATGCTGCTGAACGGTCCACCTTTGTTGCATCCTTACCAGAGAACGCTCCACCACCGTGACGAGCATAACCACCATATGTATCAACGATGATTTTACGACCAGTTAAACCTGCATCCCCTTGTGGTCCCCCAATAACGAAACGACCTGTTGGGTTAATGAAATATTTAGTATCCTCATCAATTAACTCTTTTGGTACTACTGGTAAAATTACGTGTTCCTTCAAATTACGTTGGATTTGCTCTAATGTAATTTCAGGGTGATGTTGAGTTGAAATAACAATTGTATCGATACGAACTGGTTTGTCATTTTCATCATACTCAACTGTTACTTGTGTTTTACCATCTGGACGTAAATAAGGAAGAATGTCATCCTTACGAACTTTAGTTAAACGACGAGCAAGTTTATGTGCTAGAGAAATTGGAAGTGGCATTAGTTCTTTTGTTTCATTACAAGCAAAACCAAACATTAATCCTTGGTCACCTGCACCAATTGCATCAATCTGCTCATCTGTCATTTGACCTTCACGAGCTTCTAGAGCCTTATCAACACCCATCGCTATATCCGCAGATTGCTCATCAATAGAAGTTAATACTGCACAAGTCTCATAGTCAAAACCATATTTCGCACGAGTATAACCAATATTTTTAATCGTATCACGAACGATTTTTGGGATATCAACATAAGTGGAAGTTGTGATTTCACCTGCAACAAGTACTAGACCAGTTGTTACTGACGTTTCACAAGCAACACGTGCATTCGGATCATTTGTTAAAATTGCATCTAAAATTGAATCTGAGATTTGGTCACAAATCTTATCTGGGTGACCCTCAGTAACAGATTCTGAAGTAAATAAACGGCGCTTTTTAGACATTCAAAAGCTTCCTCCTTTTAATACCACGATATTCAATCGTGTATTGTTTGTAAGATACGGTACTCATTCCCTTATTATTGATTAGTTAAACCTGTTTTATCCAGTTATACGTTGAGAAGTTGTTCCTTGTTTTAAAAATAATTCACCGTATGTATAACTAATCTGTTTCGTTCCCAACAAATAAAAAAACCTTTCCCTATTTTGAGGAAAGGTAGAATTTTTTAATCTCAAGCCTTTCACTCTTATCGATCAAGGTCAGTTACCTTGCATCAGGTTAGCACCTTATCACTAAATATGCGAGAATATCATCTCACATAATTCAAAAAAATTTAGTAATGGTTGCTGGGTTTCATAGGGCCTGTCCCTCCACCAGCTCGGGATAAGAGAGTATCCGTTCAATGACCTATAATAACGTAGTCTTATTGGTAGTGTCAACATAAATTGACAAAATTCTTATCTAAATGATAAATATTCCATTATTACTTTGCTAAACGGGTTTGAATCCTCTGGGATTCGGACAGGTTGTGCTAACACTTTGCCAAACAAGTCCGAATCCAACTATTGTATCAATATCTAAAAAAGTTATTTTATTTCATATTTTTAGTGCCTCTTATTCTGTTTTATTTTATCATAGAGAGGGTTAGCAACATGTCCCTGCACTATTTTTAGCTAATTTCAAAAAAAATGGTACATTTATGAAAGTTAAGACGTAAAATATCAGAAATAGTATAGACTAATTAGATTAATGTGTTATACTAATTATGGGATTAACGTTGAAAACATATAACAATTTATATAAAGGAAGGTTTTGCACATGAATTCAGTTGGTGTTTCAAGTGAATTATTAACGGAATTACTTAATGGGAACAATGTTCTCCACAACTTATCTGTGTCAGGCTTAGTAGAAAAAGTTCTTAATAGAAATGAAGGGATCTTAACTTCAACTGGTGCGGTTCGTGCAACAACAGGGAAGTATACAGGAAGATCGCCTAAAGATAAATATATCGTTGAAGAAGCTTCTAATAAAAATAAAATTGACTGGGGTTCAGTTAATACTCCAATCTCAGAAGAATCATTTGATAAATTATATAAAAAAGTAATTAACCATTTAAAACAACAAAACGAAATATTTGTGTTTGATGGTTTTGCTGGTGCTGATAAAAAATACCAAATGCCAATTAAGGTAGTCAACGAATATGCTTGGCATAATCTATTTGCACACCAGTTATTCATTCGTCCATCAGCTGAGGAGCTTGCAACACATGAAACAGAGTTTACTGTAATCTCAGCACCTACTTTTCTAGCGGACCCTAAAGAAGATGGAACTGCTTCTGAAACGTTCATTATCATTTCTTTTGAACGTAGAACGGTATTAATCGGTGGTACTGAATATGCTGGAGAAATGAAAAAATCTATTTTCTCTGTAATGAACTACATGTTACCTGAAGCAGGGATTCTACCAATGCACTGTTCAGCAAACGTAGGCCAAGAAGGGGATGTTGCTTTGTTCTTCGGATTATCAGGAACAGGTAAAACAACTCTTTCTGCAGACCCTAACCGTCGCTTAATCGGGGATGATGAGCATGGTTGGTCTAATTCAGGCGTTTTCAATATCGAAGGTGGATGTTATGCGAAATGTATCAACCTTTCTTATGAGAAAGAGCCTCAAATTTTTGATGCGATTCGCTTCGGTTCTGTATTAGAGAATGTAGTAATCGATCCTAATACTAGAGTTGCTGATTATGATGACTCTTCGTTAACAGAGAATACTCGTGCAGCATATCCAATTCAAGCAATCGATAATATTGTTGATCCAAGTATCGCGGGTCACCCTAACACAATTGTATTTTTAACAGCAGATGCTTTTGGAGTATTACCTCCAATCAGTAAGTTAACTAAAGAACAAGCAATGTACCATTTCCTTAGTGGATATACTAGTAAGCTAGCTGGTACAGAAAGAGGAATTACCTCTCCACAAGCAACGTTCTCAACTTGCTTTGGTTCACCATTCTTACCTCTACCGGCAACTGTTTATGCAGAAATGTTAGGTAAGAAAATTGATGAGCATGATGTTCAAGTATTCTTAGTAAACACTGGTTGGACTGGTGGAGAATACGGAGTAGGGAACAGAATGAAATTAGCTTATACACGTGCAATGGTTCAAGCAGCACTTGAAGGTGAACTAACGAATGCTGAATCCGTAAAAGGTGAGATCTTCGGTTTAGAAATCCCTCTTCATGTACCAGGTGTTCCTGATGAAGTGCTTCAACCTGCAAAAACGTGGGCTGATCAAGATGCATACAATGTAAAAGCTAAAGAGCTTGCAGCAAAATTCCGCCAAAACTTTAAAAAGTTCTCCAATGTTCCGAAAGAAATCGAAGAGCTTGGTGGACCATTAGTATAATATTAACGAACAAAAAGCAGTGTGCATCTTGCACCTGCTTTTTTATTATGATTCAGGGAGGAAGGTCTTACTTTCTATGACTCTCTTTTTTCTATCGTTTGAACCCTAAAATATATCCCTTTCCTCTTACTGTTTCAATACTCATATGCTCTATCTTTTTTTTGCGAATTCGATATACAATCGCATTTATTTCTTCAGAGCTTACATCTGGAACCTTTTCAGTTGTAATAAACCTCTCTGGCCAAACACGTCGTTTTATCTCCTCTTTTGATACAAACTCTTCTTGATTTTCAACTAGAAGTTCTAGAAATTTAAATTCTTTATCAGATAATGAATACGGAATATGATTGATTGTAATAGTTAGTTTATCCGAATCTATCATACTAACAGTATTTTTAACCTCTTCAGAAATGTTAATAAAAGGTGATAAATCCAATGTCTCTTCAATACTATGATTTGAAAATGAGAGAACTACCATTTCATTGGCTAGTGAAATGCGATCATTTGGCTTTAATAAACTAGGCCGGTATGAATTTAATCGTTCATTATTCAAATAGGTCCCATGTTTACTATCTAGATCCTCAACGTAAAAACCATTATCCCCCTTAAAAATCCTTACATGTTTTCTAGAAATAAAGGCATTGTTAAAAACAACATCTGGTACCCAACCAACCCCTTCTCTTCCTAGTATCATACTATTAGAGATTTTAATCACATCTCCACTATTAAACGGTGCACCACGTTCAACTAGAAGTAATGATGACAATACCATAATTTACTCTCCTACTTTTTATCATTAACTTATCATTTATTTATTATGTCATAATTATTGAGAAAACGTAAATAACCTTATAGACTTATAGAGTACATGATTAGTTTTGGATTTAAAGAGACATTATACAATGGAGGAATTATGAACATTCTAAAAAAAATTGGAAGAAGCAAATCCTTCCGAATTGCCTTGTTGTTATTTATTTTTATATACATAAACAATAGTTCAATCTTTGTAAATCATGAAACTAGTGACCCACTATTACTGGCACACCGTGGTTTAGCTCAAACTTTCTCATTTGATGATATTAAAAATGATACTTGCACAGCTGCACGAATTTATTCACCTGAACACCACTATCTTGAAAATACAATTACATCAATGGAGGCTGCCTTTGATGCAGGGGCTGATATTGTTGAACTAGATATTCAACCAACTAGTGATGGTCAATTTGCTGTTTTCCACGACTGGACACTCGATTGTCGAACAAATGGAACGGGTGTAACTAGGGAACATACGATGGCAGAACTAAAGTCACTTGATATCGGATATGGGTATACGGCTGATAATGGAAAAACCTATCCCTTTCGAGGTAAAGGGCAGGGGTTAATGCCCTCTTTAGATGAAGTATTAAGCTACTTTCCTGATCAATCTTTCTTAATTCATATAAAGAGTAATGACCCGAATGAAGGACTACAGCTTGCTCAGTACCTTGCAGACCTTTCACCAGAGCAGTTATCATTGTTGTCAGTCTATGGTGGAGATAATCCAATTGCGATATTAAAACAACAAATGCCTGCACTTCGTGTTATGTCTAAAGCAACAATGAAGGATTGCTTAATACCATATTTTGCAACAGGCTGGACTGGAATTGTGCCTTCTAATTGCAAAAATACACAGTTGCATTTACCTGAAAATATTGCGCCATGGATATGGGGATGGCCTCATAAGTTTGTATCACGTATGGAAAATGAGGGCACAAGAGTTATAGTAGTTGCTGGAGACGGTGGATTCTCAGAAGGCTTTGATCAAAAAGAGGATCTTGAACGACTACCTGAACAATACTTCGGTGGAATATGGACAAATCGAATTGATATTGTTGCTCCTCTTCTAAACAAAATGGAATAGTTAAAAGCGATCCTCCTAGTATAGAAGGATCGCTTTACTTATTTTGTTAGTTTAACAAACTTTCGTTTTCCTACTTGTAAGACTAAACCGTCCTTAATTGCTACTTGTAAATTTACATCACTTATTTTTTCTTCATTCAAACGAACGCCACCATTTTGAATCATTCTACGCGCTTCACTTTTTGAACTTTGTAACTTTAACTCAACAAGTAAATCGAGAATTCCTACTTCAGGGTCACCCTTCCATTCAACAACAGGAATGTCTTCTGGTAAAGACCCCTTCTGGAACACTGTTTTAAAATGCTCCTCTGCCTTTTGGGCCGCTTCTTCACTATGATACATTCTTACAATTGTCTTGCCTAATAGCATTTTAGCATCTCTTGGATGGAGTGTTCCGTCAGAAAGTCCCTCAGAGATTTTGTTCTTCTCTTCAACTGATAAGTCTGATATTAAGTTGAAGTATTTCGTAATTAATTCATCTGGAATGGACATCGTTTTCCCATACATTTGGTTCGGCTCTTCATCAACCCCAATGTAATTGTGTTTTGATTTAGACATTTTGTCTACCCCATCGAGCCCCTCTAGCAATGGTAGGAGAATCACAATCTGTTTTTCTTTACCATAGTGTTCTTGTAGATGTCTTCCCATCAAGACATTAAAATGTTGATCTGTACCGCCGAGCTCTACATCACTTTCAAGCATGACTGAATCATACCCCTGCATTAATGGATAGAAAAATTCATGTAAAGAAATTGGTTTTCCTGTGGAAAGTCGTTCCGAAAAGTCATTTCGTTCAAGTAGCCTTGCTACCGTAATACTTGCAGATAGGTTAATAACATCCTCCAAGTTAAGCTCAGATAACCATTTAGAGTTGTAATATAGCTCAACCTTTTCCATATCGAGCACTTTGCTAAACTGTTCAAAATAGGTCTTCGCATTATGCTGTACTTCTTCATTTGTTAGCTGCCTTCTTGCAACAGACTTTCCTGTAGGATCACCTATTTTACCTGTAAAATCACCTATAATTAATTGAATGACATGCCCATTTTCTTGAAATTGCTTAAGCTTATTTAACACAACTGTATGCCCTAAGTGAACATCTGGTGCGGAAGGATCTAATCCAAGCTTAATCTTTAAAGGCTTCCCTTTTAAAATTGATTTTGCGATTTTGATCTTCAGTTCATCTAATGGAATTATCTCTGATACTCCATTACTATAGGTCGCAAGCTGCCTCTCTACTTCTGTACGTTGTTCACTTGTTAACTGATCAAATAAATCACTCATTATAAATCCTCCTTTTCCTCTAAAAAATAAAAAAACACGCCCCTAAAAAAAGGGACGTGGATTACGCGGTACCACCCTTGTTGAAGAATTTAATTCTTCCACTCGAGATCGAATAACGGTTCAGCCGTTCTCTGCTAGTTCTTGCTGTTCAAGAAGGACTCTTGAAAATTATAAGGTTCGCAAAGAAAGTTCAGGGAGGTAATTCGTTCTTATCTTTGTACTGATTTGCACCAACCATCAGCTCTCTAAAACAGGGAGATAAGTCACTACTGTTTTCCCATCATAACTTTTTAACATATAAAATTTACTTGATTTTTGTTATTTTAACCGAGAAACTAAGTAATTACAACCCTTTTTTACCCGGATAGTTTTAAAATTAACTGGTCTTAAAGAATACAAGGGGGTTATTCGCTAGAATTCACTTCGCTTTCCGCGGGCGGTCCGGGAGCCTCCTCGGCTTCGCCTGTGGGGTCTCCCATTGACGCGCTTCTCCCGCAGGAGTCTACGTGAATTCTAGCGAATAACAACTACTCTAAACATTAGGCTTTAACATTCCTTTAGTTTAACATATTCGCCTTGTATATAAGTACTCCACTAATAAAATAGATAATGGAACTACTGTAAAATATAATATGAATGGTAAAGAAGTCTGCTAAAATGCCTCCAATAAAAATTGCTATTGCGGAAAAGATTGAAGTCCAGAAATGATAATTCCCAATATTTATACCTCGTTTTGCACCGTCGGTGAGGCTGGCAATTAACGTCTTTTCTCCATGCTTTTGCAAGCCTCCAAAAATGCCTAGCAGTAACTGTAGAATGTAAACCTGTTCGATACTACTTATGTGAGGATAGTAGAGAAGAACAAGTGCCATTCCCCACGAGTTAACGAGTAAAAAATAATTATTATCAAATCTACTGGATATTCGGCCAGCAATTGGGTGGACAAGAGCCGCACTCAAACCAAACAAACCGTATGATAGACCGAACTGACTATAGTTTGAACCAATATTATTTATGAAAAGAATATAGAATGGAAAAATAAGACTACTAGCAAAAAATACTGAACTTTGGGTAATAATTAACCATTTTAGCTTTAAATGATTTTCCATGTCTATTTGTACCTTTCGTAAAAGTAATTCATAAATCT
Source organism: Cytobacillus suaedae (assembly GCA_014960805.1). Classification (GTDB taxonomy): domain Bacteria; phylum Bacillota; class Bacilli; order Bacillales; family Bacillaceae_L; genus Bacillus_BV; species Bacillus_BV suaedae. Next base: position 3,673,793 of record CP063163.1, read on the forward strand.
TTCCTCAGAATCATAGAATTGCTTTTTTTGAAAAAACTCTTCTGTCCTTGGATAGGCTCTTATCATCTGTTCTTTAGTTGGGTAAGGCATATAGGGTAAATAATAACTCCCATCATGTGCTAACGTAACATCTATCATTTTCTGTACAATCTCTTTCGTTTCTTGTTGATCACTCTCACCAAAACCTTGGTTAATTAAAAGTACAATTGCAAACATATCTTCCTTTGCATAAGAGAGGACCGCATTCTCATCCTTGGATACATACCTAATTGTTATGTTGACAAGATTCAATTCCTCATTAGCTAACACTGTTCTCAATTCATCTATAAACTGTGGAAAATGATCAATTGGAACAAAATACTCTTGAAGCACATCGGTGTTCTTACTATTTTCATATTCTAAGAACTTAGATTCTGACCGCATAACATTATTACGGGAAATAAGAGAACCAGTAGTGTTATGAAAATAGGACTGTTGTAAGGTCCAAAACAAATCCTTTCCCCAATCATATTGGCGAGATAATCCTAACGTAAACTTAGTTAGCCATGTAAAGCGGTCCACTTTTAGGTCGGAATGGTCCTTGAGCTCTTCATTAGAAAGGACATAATTCGTTACATACATATCTGTTAAAAAATTCTCGGGTGCAGTTGATATCCTTGCAAGGTGCATACGAACACGCGGATCTCTTTTAACTTCTTTTGTAAAATAAGAAGCATATTCCTTATAATCAATGGATACTGTTTTCATTTCGTACAATTCATCATTAGTGAGCTCTAATTCAACATCTAGAATAACACCGAAAAGCCCATATCCCCCAATAACAAGTGGAAAAAGCTCATTATTTTCATCACGACTTACATTAATAATTTCTCCTTCAGCAGTTAATAAGCGAAATGACCTAACTGTATCTATAAGAGAACCGTAACGTATATCTCTACCATGCGCATTTGCACTGATAGAACCGCCGATTGTAAAAATATTTTGAGATTGCATGACTTTTACAGCTAAGCCATGTGGATTTATATGGTTTTGAATATCATTCCATGTAGCTCCACTTTGTACAGTTATTGTTTTTTCTACTGGATTAAAATCCAGGATTTGATTATAGTTTGTCATATCTATTACGATTGCATCTTTATAATAGGTATGACCACCCATACTATGTCTTGTCCCAGCAATTGAAATCTTTAAATCTTTCTCTATTGCCTCTTTAATGATTGAAACGAGTTCCTCTGTCTTGTTTTCTTGAACAATCTTCTTTACCTTAACTGGCATTAACCCACTAACATCCGTGAAAACTAAGTTGTTATCTATCGTTTGATTATTTATAGTTGATATGAAGAAAAAAGATAGATAACTAATAATACAAATAAAAAGAACTAATAACCTTTTCATTTATTTTCTCCAATCCGTAACTGCTTTATATTTATTACTAATATCTTACATTACGCAAAAAAGAAAAACGATACTAAGTTACAGTATCGTTGATAGATTTTGAGTTAGATAATTTCAGAGGTTAGTATTTCTTTTAACTTATTCTTATATTCTTCTTGTTTGTAATCATTTAAGATAATATGTTTTTTCATATCCAATTGAGAGAACACATCCATCTCAACTTCTTTTCTCGCTTTTAGGACTGATAGTGTTCCTTCTAATCCTTCAAGTTCGTTTTCTTTTCCATAGCCTTGTTTTGTATAGTAATTTACAAACCCTTCAAACCACTCTTTTGGCCTTTCTTGAACAGCCTTCTTGAAAGAATAGTCTAGGTCTGCTTGATCTACATAGAGAAGGATTGGATTCAAACCCTCAACGCTTTGCGCTAACCCCATAACGTAATTAACAATTGTTTCTTTTTTAGCATTATACTTTACCATACCAACTGTCAGTGGATTTTGGATAAAGCAACATTCAAATATATATACTTTATTTCCACTTTCAGCATTCTGAGCAAAGGATTTCCAGTTTTCTATGATTACTTCGATGTTCTGTTCCAGAGGTAATTCATAGATATCCCTTTGATAGATTTCGTTATATAGATTTGTAGGAATGCTTTCACCAACATCATTTTTAATTTTTTGATACGGAAGAAAATAGCCATTCTCTTTTTTAATTACCCAACTTAAAAAAAGTTCTTTAAAATTTTCATGACAAGATAGAAGCTCTTCAAACTCCTGTTTAGTATAATATGCTACTCCATCATAATCAGCAGGATGATCTAAATTCCCTTCAAAAAACAACTCAGCATCCACTTTCATTTCCAAGAGTAGTTCATGGACTAACTTGGCTGTCGTAGACTTTCCAAACCCAGGTAACCCTTCAATCAAAATTAATTTTGTTTTCATAAGCTTACTCCTTTTTTGTTAACAATCCTTTCAATTATACCCTAACAGCATTTAATGCAAGCGCAGCTGCTTTTCTAGCATGGATAAAGGTTGTATCAAATAATGGAATGTGTGTATCATTCTGTGTAATTAATAGTGGTATCTCTGTACATCCTAGGATAATCCCCTCAGCCCCATTTTCAACTAGATTATTTATGACTGATAAATAATAAGATTTAGAACTTTTATTAATAACACCTTTACATAATTCATTAAAAATAATGTCATGAATTATATTTCTTTCTTCTTCACCTGGAGTTATGACCTCTATTCCTTGTTTAATGAGAAGATCTCTATAGAATGGTTGTTCCATTGTAAACTTAGTTCCTAGTAATCCAACCTTCTTTTGACCTAGATGTAAGATATCTTCAACTAAACAATCTACTATGTGAACAAGAGGGACCGTACATGCATTTTTTACTTCTTCTGCCATGAGATGCATCGTATTTGTACAGATTACGATTAGTTCTGCACCTCCATTTTCTAGACATGTGGCAGCTTCAATCATTTTTTCAGTCGCTTTTTGCCATTCACCCTGACGTTGCAAAGCAGCAATCTCTTCGAAATCAAATGAATAGATTAAACACTTGGCCGAGTGAATACCTCCTAATTTTTCTTGTACATAACGATTAATATAAGAGTAATAGACACTTGTTGACTCCCAACTTAGTCCGCCGATTAACCCGATTGTTTTCAATTGAATTCCCTCCTCTGATATTTAAATTTAAAGTAGCATGATATACTGGCCATATAAAGCGCCAGAAATAATCTATTTTTATAGTACCAGTTTAGAAGAATAGGAGAAGCGAACCATGTGGTTTCAGATTGACCGGTCGATTCAAAAAACATTAACACAACAAATCTATGAGCAATCAAGGAACTCTATCTTAAATGGTGATTTACCTCAGGGTAGTAAATTACCATCATCTAGGGAACTTTCGACTTCGATTGGTGTGTCACGAAACATTATTCTAGAAGTATACAATCAATTGGTTGATGAAGGATATCTGATTGTCAGATCAAGGTCAGGTACATATGTTGCACCAGGATCTTCCCTTATTAAACCTACTAGCAATGAATCGATGCCAATAATTAATAATCAAAATACGGGTTATACAGATGTCATTGATTTTAGAGCGGCAACTCCAGCTATGGACCACTTCCCCCGGAAGGTATGGGGAAGATTAGCAAAGGAGGTATGCTACGAAGCACCTGACCACCTTTTTGGTTACCATTCACCAGAGGGGTTATGTGAGTTAAAGGAAGAACTGTCTAGATATCTTTTACGTTCTAGAGGCGTTATAAGTGATCCTTCTCAAATAATCATCACCTCTGGCGCTACACAAGCACTCTCGTTAATTACAGAAATGTTATTAAAAGAAAACAATATAGTTGCTGTAGAGGATCCTGTTACCGATGAAATGAGAAACATATTCTCTTACGGTGGAGCAACCATAAGCCCTATTCCTGTTGACGATAAAGGAATCCAACCAGATTACCTTTCAGAGGATAAGCCACCCAGATTTATTTTCATTCTACCATCTCATCAATTTCCGCTTGGTGGAACATTAACAATTCAACGAAGAATTCAATTAATTGAGTATGCTCGTAAGTTCAATTGTTACATTGTTGAAGATGATTATGATAGTGAGTTTACTTATGAAGGAACACCTGTCCACTCTGTTCAAGGCCTTGATCCTGAGAGAGTACTTTATGTAGGAACATTTAGTAAGATTCTTTCTCCCGCTCTTAGGATTGGATATGTAGTTCTTCCAACACCGCTGATTGAAGAGTGCAAGAAGTTAAAATGGTATACCGATCGACATCATCCCTCCTTGGAACAAGTAATACTGACTCGTTTTATTAAGGAAGGTTTCTTAGATCGACATGTTCGAAAAATGAAAAGAATATATAAACAAAGACGTGAAGCACTAGTATCTAGCTTAAAGAATCAATTACCTGATTCACAGATATTAGGGCATGCTGCTGGCATGCATTTAGTAGTAGAGATTCCCTCTGTAGATTTTAATAACGAATTATTGGATTGGATTAAAAAATTCTCGATACAAATATATCCGGTAGAGAACTACTCAACCATTAAAGGCTTACACATTCATAAAATTGTTTTGGGTTATGGAGGATTATCAGTAGAGAAAATTGAAGAAGGTGTATCAAGATTAAGCATGGCAATAAAAAGCTATAAAAAATAGAGTAACTATAAATTTATTAAACGGTTCCGTTACTGTGGGGAAAACGTAAAAAAACAGGTGAAATAATATACCAAATCACAGCAATTTTAGCAGTAGAAATAGCTAACAAAAAAACGCTTGGAATTTGAACTGCACCCCGATTGTTAGACATAAAAACTAACAATTGGAGGTGCAGTTTTTCTATGGCTAAATTTACTCCTAAAGAAAAACTAGATGCGGTTCAACGCTATTTAGAAGGTAAAGAGAGTTACCTTCCAATTGCCAATATCTTCAAAACATCCGACAGTGTAATTAGAAACTGGGTAATGCAATATGAAACTCATGGTGTAGAAATATTCCTAAAGAAATCCTATACAAGTTATTCTACTCAGTTTAAACTAGACGTACTAAAATGTTAAAGTAAAGCTCACCGTTAGTTTAAGTACATCTTTTCACAACCCCCAATAATTTTAAGATAAATATCCGATCGTTTTTTGTAGCCTAATTCAATTTTGGAGATAGAAATAGTAAAGTGAATACTGCTTAGGACAAAACCATTCGGTGAAAAACAAAACGCCCCATCTCATATTACAGAGAATGGAGCGCACACAATTTATTCGACATTACTCTCTAGCTCTAATGCTCTTTTGGTTTTGGGTAAAGGAACTATGTAAAAATGCACCTAAAATCGATATTCCTATTACGTAAGGAACAATAAATATGCCATAGCCAGTACCGTACTCTGTAATATCAGAGGTAAAGTGAAGATAGATTCCATAAAGAATATAAGCAGCATACCCTATAATCATTGTAATAAACCATGTCCATTTTTTAGTGAGAAGTGGTAAGAGCAATGGAACACCGATCAGAATAAAAAGAATAACCATTTGTGAAAAACTGACTGACATGATGTAACCTCTCTTTTCATCTACTTATTCATCGTAAACTTTGCATATGCTTGAGAAATCCCATTCCTATTAACTAAACATTATCAAAAAGTACATCCTTTCACAATCTCCAATAATTTTAACATAAATATCCAATATCTTTTGGTTCCTGGTTCCTTATTCAATTAAATGCTCCGTTAGTTTAAGTGAAAACTTTCACATTCTTACGGATCTTCATAACAAAATCATACCAGATAATTACGATTGATTGTTCTTAACTTCCACAATAATGGCAATAATTCCTCTAAAACAAGTTAATTAAATGGAGGGATTGTAACGTGTTACTAACAAATGCTTGGGATGCTTACAAAGCTGAAAAGCGAATTGAAGGATTTTCACCTCATACTCTTAATGCCTACCGACTCCAAACGAACCTCTTAGTCCGTCACTTTAAAGATATTAATACCGAATCAATTACAACACAGGGAATTAAAGATTACTTAGCTTCATCAAGTGAAGGCTTAAAACCATCTAGCCTTGCTCACCGTGTTCGTTTTATACGTTCGTTCTTTCGCTGGCTACATGAAGAAGGGCATATACCTGTAAATCCAGCAGCTAAAATCAAGGAACCAAAAGTGGGGAAGCGAATCCCCAAGTTCTTAACTGAACGGGAAATTGAACATTTGAGAGAAGCCTGTCACACACCAATGGAAAAAGCCTTATTTGAGTTCATGTTTTCAACTGGTTGTCGTATTGGAGAGATTGTTTCATTAAATAAGAACTGTATTAATTGGTCTAACCGTTCAGCTATTGTAAGAGGCAAAGGAGATAAAGAACGTGAGGTATATTTTAATATCCGGTGTGACATCTGGCTCAAACGTTATATTCAAGAGCGAATGGATCAAGATAAAGCTATATTCGTAACCGAACGAGTTCCTCACCGTATGAGTATTGCTCAAATGAGGTATGTCATTAAAAGAATATCCAAAAGAGCCGGTATAGATAAGACAATACATCCTCATCAGCTCAGACACAGCTATGCAACACACCTTCTTAACAATGGCGCACCTCTTGATGTTATTCAAAGTTTACTTGGACACGAAAAGAGTGAAACTTCTCGTATATATGCTCAGTTGAGTGGAAAATTGAGAAAAGAATTTTATAGTAAATACTTTTAAAAATTTATTAAAGCAACAAAAGGTACCTTATATAGGGTACCTTTTCTCTTTATTTAAACAAAAACAATTCTCAATGTTGCGTGTATCTAGTCTACTGCGTAATAGAATAATTACTCTCCAATCTGGCCCTAAAAATAAGACAAATCCCCAATATTTTTCAGTGAAATGTTACCATAAATATCTTTTCGTTTTGCTTTAGAGGAATCTAAGAAAGGGAAAGCTATCATTGTTTTGGTTCTCATCTTTAAGTGTACTACCAGCAAATCAACTTCCTTTAATTGGTGCAAAATTAGTATTTATCAATAAAGAAAAAACAGATTTTGATCGCTTTACATATCTTGTCATTAATGACAAAAAGATTGGCGATGTTTTACAAGAGCTTGATATACGGAACTAACATGGTAAACCACTCTTTATAAACAAAGTTTTAATTTTACAGGAAGAATGTATAAACATTAGGTATTGTGGTTATGAAGTTAATAACCTATTAGGTGTTATAGTCATCTAGCGATAACGAAGTTATTACACACTTTCACTTTTCAGTTGGTGATACAAGTGTGAGTTGTACAGAAGATATAAGAAGAGTAAAAGAAATATTAAAACCATTAAATTTAAAAGTTCATTAGTCTGTAGGGGACTAATGAACTTTTTTTGCTTTAATAGATTATTAGTTCGTTATAAAGGAAACTAAGAAAAATTGCCCATTTACTTCTTTAAACGTAAATAAAACCTCCCCATTGTTAAGTGCAAAACCAACCGTAATTTTATTATTGTCTAGATTATGAAAACGATATTCAAGTTTACTATAATCAAATTTTTCTAAGAATTGTTGACTATGACTGTTCTCGAAGTGGAAAGTGTTTGTAGATTTATCAATTGTTACAAGTGAATCTGAGATTGATTCTAAGTAGGTGTAATCTTTATTAACCATTGCGTCTAATGTCTTTAATGCTAAATTCATCGTTTCTCTGAGTTGATGTGAGGTGAGGTTAGGCCTTTCATTGAGTTGTTTTTGAAGGGATTCATTTTCTTTTTTTAATTCTTCAAGTTGTTGATTATCAACTTTTTGATGTGTTTTCGTACCAGAAACAACTTCTTTTTCAGTACATCCCACTAAGGCCAAAAGTGTTACGATAATCCATAATTTTTTCACCTTTTCACCCCGCTTCCTTACTAGGATTATACCAAAAAAGGCTAGGGGGACAATTCCCTAACCCTTCTTTTGTTTCCTTAATGTAGCAGCAAAGCTGTTAACCCATTTGCAATTCCTTCAGCAGCAGCTTGTAAATACGTTGAGTTTTGAAGTTTTGCACGATCTGTAGCATTGTCAATAAATAATACTTCCGGTAAAATTGCCCACGCTTTATTGTATGTTGGGTCAACTACATAAATATTTTTCTTATCAGAACGTTGACTTGGTGCGTACTTCACTCCACGGTTTGTTGCACTTAATCGACTTGCCATATTTCGTGATACATGGTCTGCCATGCTTATAGGGAAACTCGTTGATTTATCGTAATTAATTCATAGTGTTGATGTCGTTTTAAGAAAGTCACACACGCTACTCTTATAAACATAATTACTAAAAGTAGTATAATAAACCATTTATTAACTATGTAGAACATTTCTATTTCCAGTTCAACTCATCCTCTCATTAAAATTAATAAGTATTAGTGGTAAGAACAGAAGTGAAACGCTTGTTAAATCTATACTGCTATTTAGCACAAGAAATGACTACTCTTGTTAAAGAATAGCCACCCTTTAGTTTAACAACTTTTTCCTCTTTTTAAGGAAACTACAAATCAAGATACCTAAAAGTACACCTGATGTATTTAATATAATATCATCCACATCAAATACACCTAATTTAGTAATATACTGTACCGTTTCAATAAAAAGGCTAAATATCAATATAACTACTAATGCTATGCCTGCCTTTAATTTCGAGAAAAGAAGTAGAATTAATATTCCTATTGGGACAAAAAGTAATACAGTACCGAATGTGTTATAAAACCAAGTATCAAAATTATAATTCTGAATGTTAATTAGATAAGTTCCAATGGTAGATAAAGGGACAAAATTATGCGACGCTCCAGTATATCTCCCATCAAGTCTATCTGGAAAAAATAAACCAACGCCTACAAAGCTAACAAACAACACCAAGGAAATGTAAAATAAAGTTAAAACAGTTACATACCACCTTGATTTCAAATCAACACCTAACAGCTTCACTCGACACACCTCCTCAGTAAAAGGTATGTCCAACTACTGATAGCTATACCGTGATATTGAGTCAATCTGCTTCAATAGTGAAATAAACGTTTCTGCTTGTTACATAAAAGCCCCCGTTCGTACAATAATAAATAAGTGTTTTATTTACTATTTACTTTCACTTGTAAATATTATTGCCGCACCAACAACAAAGACAATCACAAACGCCATTAAAGTAAGAACGAAAACAGACTGTTTTAAAAGGTAACTAAAAATAACGATAGGTGTACCAACCATACCGACAATTGATGCAAATTTCATATAACGGACAACTTTTGGAGAAACCTCAGGTTCGTCTTGGTACTGCCACCGTTTTCCAAATAGAAAACTATCTTCAGGACAACTATATGTCCAAATAAAGAATGCATAAAGAGGAATCATAAAAATTATTACCATAATGATTTCGCCTATCATATTTCTCCCCCTCCCAAGAAATTAAACTCTAACTAAACGGCTTCTTTACTTTAATACGATTGAAACGATTAGACGTTCCAAACTTAAGCGAATTTTCCAATTAAAATTATCTAACCCTACTTTTTTTATTCAACTAAAGGGAAGATATATACAGTATCGGCAAGAAAATATTGATGTGATGCACCTTTTATCTTTGTTTATATGTATGCATAGATAAGTGTTAAGGACTTGACTTGGAGCCTCTGTGGGTATGATCTATCTTGAAAGGCTGAAGCTAAGGTTTCATCAGGCAAGCGAGCCTATCATACCCACCCCTCCAAGTAAAGTCCTATCGTTGTTTACGTTGAAAACTATAATTATTTACTGAATATAACAAGTAAATAAAGATAGAAAACAGGCTGTTTTTGTATCTTTACTTACGTTAAATACGGTCAAAAACCATACTGTATATATCTGCTCTATACTTCAATAAGAAAAAGCCAATCTCCTTCTTGAAGATTAGCCCCCGTTACTTCAATAAACATTTTATAATGTGTGTTTAATTAACAACCTCCACATCAATTCCAGTAGCTAATGGAGGAGCTGACTCCTCTAGCCTGTTAACAATACTAACCTTAACTTTATTACCTAATTTGATGTCTATATTTTTATGTTCTGAGAAAGAAACAATCATGGTTTCTTCTGCTGTTGGGTCCAAACCTAACTCTTCTTGCTTTTTTTTAGTCATTTCACTCCATGAATCAATACTTGTAATTAAGAAAATTTCTTTAACATAGCCTTTTTCATCTAACTGAATATCATTGACAAATCCGATTACTTCAACAATTTCTTTTTCGCCATTATCATCAATGATAGTTTCGTTTTTCATTTCTTTGTTACATCCAAATAAAATAAGTGCTAATAGAAGTAATGATAGGACTAAACTAATTTTTTTCATTCTTGGACTCTCCTCGGTGTTCTTTATACAAGTTAGTCGAAGGTTTGTCTTATTTAGTTACTAAAAAAGATCGTAAATAATTACATCATATATATAGAACACTGACTCCTAAGTGGGAAGCAAATTCTCTTATTGAACAATCGCTCACCGTTAATGTAATAACTCATAGTAATTTAAATCCAGAGAATAATACCACTGAGGTGGTATTATGATAATTCTTAAAACTCTAATTTCCTTAAATCTTATTTTTAGTATTCTAACCGTTAACAACAATGTAGTAGTTCCTTCACCTAACGTCATAACAAGTGTTTATACAAATATTTCTGAAAAGAATAATTGGATTACTATATCAAAGGGAACAAAGGAAATAACATTCTTTGTGGAGGCTCAGAATACAGAAACTGTTCTATTTTGGCTAATCCCTACTGGTACTGAGACATGGTGGGAAAGAAAACTAATAGGTTATGATATTAATGAAGACAAGAGTAAAAAGTTTGATGAGACTCAAAAGTATTCTTTAACTTGGAAAATAGATGAACCTTTCCTTCATCACCATCTAGTTGTGGAACTGGTAGGAATGAACAAAGTTACAAGTGGTGGAAGTATTAACATTACTACGGAAAGTACCGAGTAAATATTGCAAAAAGGCGTTTCTACAATTTTCAGAAACCCCCCCGTTCGTTTAATAAGAATAATCTACTTCTTATCATTAGGGTTAAGATAAAAACTCTCATCCAAGTCTGAATGGGAACCATTGTAATCCATACTCTTGTCTATTTCGTCCAAGTCAATTTCGTTTATATCATCATCATCTAATTCGCCTACAACTGTAATTAGCCTTAAATCTTTACCTGGAGTACCTAAAAATATTGCCTTAGATTGAAAGGTCTCAAAGCCACCTTCTTCGGCAAGATGCTCCGTTAATATTTCTAAAATGTCATCTTGATTATATTTATAAACTTTTCGTTTCATTTTAGCCAAAATTCTTGCCTACCTTTTTTTAGATTTGCTCACCTTTAGTTCAATATGAATTTATAATATTGGAGGACTATCAGATAGACAAATCGATAAATTCTAGTTCCATTTCTGCTTCTGCTTTCGAACGATAAACGGTAATTTTATCATAGGGTTTCAAGTTGTTTTGCCACGTTCCTATATTACTCAGAAAATCTTTTTCGTTTTCTGAAATTATAAAGCACTCTAAATCCCTATTTATATAACAAATTGGTGCGTCACTTTCCGAATCACACTGTTGGTAAACAGTTCCGATAAATCCACCTTTACTATCTTTTGCCATAATATCTACATGTGGAACCGTAAAAAACTCTAAATGTGGAATATCATCGTCAAAGATAAATTGAATATCATAATCGCTAGCACATTTTTGATACTCTTCATTTTTATATTGAGCACTCATAGGAAAAATTGTTGTCCCTGCTAGTATAACTTCAGTATCTTCTATATTTACATTTATGGCTCCAATTAATTCTGTTCTATCTAGATAAACTTTTCGCATCTCAACCTCCGTTTAATCTTATTTTAAAGTAAATGCTCATTACTTTTGTGATTTGTTATTGAATTAACCTGCTCCTATAACACAATAGGAGCTGCCATTTCTGACAACCCCTTGTTAAATATTCGCACCCGTTAGTTTAAGTGCAAAAATTCACAGTATATCGCTACTAAATCGTTTTTGAATAAAGGAAACAAAATTTTTCTTTTCTACATCGCTTTTCAAATTCAGATTCAGAACTAAAAGTCCTAAGTTATCATCAGTCTCAAAAATCTTTTGATTTTGTTGATAGTAATTTAATATTTCAGGGTAATCTTTACCGAGCTTTTCCATTTTCGTATTAATTTTATATTCTTTTGTCCCAAAACCAAGTGAAGTATAGAGCACAAGAAATAAATCAATAACTAAATCAAAAATAATCATCTTTCATCGAATCCTAAATTTACGGGCTCTAATGGCAATTCATTCTTTTCAAGCATATTTGTTGATGAAACAGATAAATCTACTTCATCAAATTTAAATCCATCTGCCCACACTTTACCTGTGCCTGTTAACAGGATACCAAAGTGAACAGAAGAACTGTCTTCTGGAACATCTAATACTATTGAATAAAAATTCCAGTCTGTTGTGCCTTGAATCGAACGCTTATCCATATTATCAAACTGAATTACATCACCTGAATTATTATCTACTCGACACCAAATTCCACATTTTTGAACATCTTCTGTCTTTAAGAAACACGAAACTTTAATTCGCTTTCCTTTCCAGTTACCTGCTGAAAAACTTTGCATCATTGTTCCAAATTGTTCTTCGCTAACCTTTGTTTTCGAAGTCAGTAAGCCTGATTTAGTACCCGTATGAAATACTTGCCCATCAGTTTTCATCTCATAACAAGTTGGGTGTGAACCACTCAAAATCCAGCCTTTTATTGTTTCAGTCATATTTGTTTCCTCCATTCCTCTTAGTGACCGCATCAGCTTGCGGTATTTTCCAGGCGGCAATTTATATAGCTCCTTAAAAGAACGTGTGAATGCTTCTTGTGATTGGAAATGTAACTCAAAGGCTATTTGAATTATTGATTCATCTGAATATAATAAATACATTGCTCCTGTTGCCAGTCTGCGTTTTCGAATATATTCACTTATTGTCAATCCAGTTTCTTCTTTAAAAATACGTGATAAATGAAACTTCGAATAACCCACTTTAGATGCATAATCCTCTAATTGCCAATCATCTAATAAAGATTCTTCTAAAAAGTTTATTACGTTCTTAGTTAATTCGCTATACACATTGCTCACCTCACTTTTTAAGTGTAGAGGATTTATAATTGAGTTTTTTGATATTATTTGCTTTTATATATTTTAAAATGAAAATATAGCATTAAAAAAAAATACCTTTCCTTCACTATCCTGCTCCGTTAGTTTAAGTGTAACACTTCACAAGCTCTATATTTATTTTAACATTAAATTACAATTAATTGATGGAACTTATAAAATCACTATAGCAAATGACATACCAATTAACATTGTAATTAGCACGTTGACAACAGCTGTTGTCACTATGTTATTTGAGGTGCGATTTAGTATGCGAATCGGAGTATTTATAACCAATAAACGTTGATATAGAAGGGAAAAACAACAGACCAAATCATATGCGATTTGGTCTGCTAATTAGTATGCTATTTCATATGTTTCTCTACAGTAACGGAACCGTTTATAAATTTATAGCTACTCTATTTTCTCTTATTTTATATTAGTTTGTAGAATTCAGAGCAATCAGTTCATATGTAATAGTCGTTGTGTTATTTGCTAACTCAACCTTTTTAATAAGTGCTTCACCGCTAGAGTCACTTTCGATTGTCCTTCTTACCTCTATAGGAATATCAATTGGGTATAAACGATATCCCTCTTTCACTAAAGTAAAGATATTTTCTGTTACCCTTGTTTCTCTTCCTTTGGTTACGATCATTGTATTAAATTCAAAAGGCATGCCCATAAGCTTGTCTCTCCTTTTTTGTAAGTTGGTCTCTCTTCATAGTATCACAATCGGCTACTGATTTTTCATCCATTCTGTTACAAATTTTACCGTTTCACGATTTTCTGCTGGCGGAAAATAATGTGTAAATTGTTTAAAATACCTACTCGTTACCCGCTTTCCTAGCTCCTTTAATCGCTTTTCTAGTCGATATGAATGCTCAACTGATACGTTTTTATCCTTTTCACCATGAATGATTAATACTGGTGCCACTATTTTTTCCAGTTCATAAAGTGGAGTACGATAACGATAGCGTTCCGGATATTTGGTGGGTGTACCTCCAATTACCCTCTTCATCATCCTACGTAAATCTTTCCTTTCTACATATGTAAGTGACATATCTGAAACTCCACCCCATGATACGATCGAGCAAATATTCGTTTCATAAATTCCTGTCAAGAGAGCCATCACACCACCACGCGAAAAACCAAATGCATGAATACGATTCGGGTTCACTTTCGGATGCTGTTCCAAGACTTTATAGCTAGCTAGAGCATCATATCTATCGTCACCTGCAAAATCTTCATTTCCTTCTCCACCTTGATTACCACGATAGAATGGAGCCATCACTACAAACCCTTCAGAAGCAAACTGAATAATACGACCTACCCGTACTTTTCCAACATTTTTTATCCCACCGCGTAAATATAGAAAACCATCATAACATCCTTCTTCTTTAGGATAAGCTAAGTATCCTTTTACACGAAGTCCCTTACAGTAATAGGTTATGAGATACAGTTCAATCCTTGGATTTGGTGAAGGGAATCTTTGACTCTCTATAATACTGCCGTCAACCATACGACCATCCCCTTTCTAATTAATTCCTTCTAGGCATTCACACATTTTTGTCACACTTCATAATGTAACGTAAGTAATAACTAATATTTTGACGTTCTAAAAACGTCCAGGAGGTAAATTTTCATGCGTTATGTATCCCTATTTTTGACGTTTCTTCTTATTATTCCACTAGTAGCCTGTAATAATGACAAAACAGAAACAATCCGGGTTGCAGAAGTTACCCGATCTATTTTTTATGCTCCTCAATATGTAGCACTGTCTGAAGGCTTTTTTGAAGATGAGGGCTTAAATGTTGAACTTACAACTACATGGGGCGGTGATAAAACGATGACTGCCGTTTTATCAGACGGTGCAGACATTGCCCTAGTAGGTTCTGAGACATCCATTTATGTTGAAGCTCAAGGGTCCAGTGACCCAGTTATCAATTTCGCACAGCTTACTCAAACAGATGGAACTTTCTTAGTTGCACGTGAAAAAATGGATGATTTCAGTTGGGACCAATTAAAAGGTAGTACATTTTTAGGTCAACGTAAAGGTGGCATGCCTCAAATGGTTGGGGAATACGTACTTAAGAAGCATGGTATTGATCCACAGAATGACCTAGAACTAATCCAAAACGTAGATTTTGCTAATATCCCATCTGCCTTCGCTTCGGGCACTGGTGACTTTGTTCAATTGTTTGAACCTCAAGCTAGCATCTTTGAACAAGAAGGGAAAGGCTTCATTGTTGCCTCATTTGGTGAAGAATCAGGCCATGTACCTTATACCACCTTCATGGCAAAACAAAGCTACCTAGACGGAAATAAAGAGGCTGTAGATAAATTTACTCGTGCTATCTACAAAGCCCAACAATGGGTTCAAACACATAGTGCAAAAGAAGTAGCTGAATCCATTCAATCCTTTTTTGAAGACACACCTCTTGAAACAATTGAAATGGTTGTTGACCGTTATAGAAGCCAAGGCTCATATGCCACTGACCCAATACTAGACGAAGAAGAATGGGATAATCTTCAAAACATTATGGATGAAGCTGGAGAGCTACCAGCACGTATTAAATACAGCACATTAGTTAACACATCCATTGCCGAAAAGATCATTTCAGAATAGGAGTGATGACTTGTGACTTTTCTTAAAGTAGATAGAATTCATCATACCTACTTTACCAAAGATTCAGCAACAACAGCACTCGAAGATATCTCTTTAACGATAGAGGAAGGGGAGTTTGTCTCCTTTCTCGGCCCTAGTGGCTGTGGAAAAACAACATTATTATCGATTATCGCAGGATTATTAAAACCCACAGAAGGTAGGATTACTATAGAAGGTAATCCTCCTAATAAGGAAGGACCCTCTATCGGCTATATGCTACAACAGGATTACCTTTTTCCCTGGAAAACAATCGAGGAAAATGTTTTTGTCGGCTTACGCACAATGAATAAGAATTCAGCTGAAAATAAGAAAAAGACGATTGATTTATTAAAAGAAATGGGATTACAGGGTGTTGAAAAGTCCTATCCAAAACAGCTTTCCGGTGGAATGCGCCAAAGAGCTTCATTGGTGAGGACATTAGCAACAAATCCAAAGATTTTGCTACTTGATGAACCTTTCTCAGCTCTTGATTATCAAACAAAACTAAAGTTAGAAAATTTAATGGTAAAAACATTAAAGGAATATAACAAAACTGCCTTACTTGTTACTCATGACATAGGTGAAGCGATTGCTATGAGTGACCGAATTTTTTTACTCTCGGCAAATCCGGGTAAAATCGCAAAAACCTTCATCATTCCAGAAGAGCTAAAAAAGATAACTCCATTTGAAGCTCGTCAACATTCTATCTACTCAACAATCTTTCAACAAATATGGGAGGAGTTAGATGACCTTGAAACAGAATAGTAGCATTCGTCTCCTTCATGAACAGTATTTAAGAGAAATCAAAAAAGAGAAAAGGATTGTATTATTTTATCAAATCCTTATTTTTCTTATCTTCTTTTCAGGATGGGAAATCGCTAGTAAAAAGACCTGGATTGACCCTTTAATTTTCAGTTCTCCATCTAAAATATGGGGGCTTTTTATAACAAAGCTATCTGATGGATCTCTACTCTCTAATTTAAGTGTTACCCTTTTTGAGACGGTACTAGGATTCATTATTGGGACTCTATTAGGGACGATTTTGGCAGCTATTCTATGGTGGTCAGAACGTCTCTCAAGGATACTTGACCCTTATCTAGTTATTTTAAATGCCATGCCTAAGGTGGCTCTTGGACCTATCTTAATAGTAGCACTTGGTCCGGGATTTGTTTCGATTATTGCAATGGGTGCGATTATCTCAGTAATTATCACCACAATCGTTGTTTACACCTCATTCAGAGAGGTAGACCCTAACTATATAAAGGTATTAAATACATTTGGAGCTAGCCGCGGTCAATGTTTTAAGGAAGCCATTCTCCCCGCTTCTTTTCCCACCATTATCTCTACCCTGAAAGTAAATGTCGGTTTATCGTGGGTCGGGGTTATTGTTGGAGAATTTCTTGTTTCGGCAAAAGGATTGGGCTATATGATTATATATGGATTCCAAGTGTTCAACTTCACTCTGGTTCTCTTAAGTCTATTAGTCATTGCAGTATTTGCCACACTAATGTATCAGGGTGTAGAGCTGCTTGAAAGGAAGCTTATTAAGGACTCTAAACAATAGAAAGCTCTCTAAAATAATTAGAGAGCTTTCTTTAAGATATAATCAATGCTATGCTGAAGAACATCGTCTTTCATGATAAAACTATACATGGAGTTTGTGGAGAGGTTCTTCGGCAGATTCTTTAGTAATACTGGGCCTCTCGTTTCAAAGTAGTCGTCCTTCTCTACTAGCTGACTAACCTTAGCAAAATATATATTTTTAATTATCGTTTTTCCTTTGCCGATAACTTTATATTGCCCAATATAGTTTAAATCTGAAACGATACCACCCGTTTCCTCCATAACTTCACGAACTGCGGCTTGCTCTGGTGTTTCATCCTTCTCTATCTTTCCTCCTGGGAATTCAAGTCCTCGCTCACTATGATCTGTTAACAACCATTGATCATTGTGCCTACAAATTACCCAGACGTGTCTTGGATCCATCGAGAAAGGATTGTTCGTGAAGGATAAATTCACTTCATTTAAGTACATATCCTGAAAAACAATCATATAACCTTTTCTCCATTACTTGGTATTTCTTATTATGGTACCATATAAAAAACAAATGGTACACGAACAACTCTTTCTAATGTTCTTTGTTGCTAATTTCACTTATTAAATTCTGTGATTTAATAAGCTCTTTCGCATCTTGATCACCTAGTTCATACATCATTTTATATACTTTTTGCATCGTTTCATCAATAGCATCATTCATAGGATCATGATGGTATTCAACATACGGAACGTGCGCTCGTAAAAAACCTTGCCAGTCCGAAGAATAGTTTTGATCAAAATACTCTCTTAACTGGATAATTTCTTCATCTGTCGCTTCAATTTTGAAATCCCATGGAGAAGCAGTACTAATCTGGGATATCTCTCCATTGGCAATTGAAACATAATACGTTTTTTTACTTTGTTCCACGAACTCTCACCCCTAAAGTTGATTCTTTTCATTAGCTTTTCATAAATCAGTCAAATTATGTATGTCACAAGTTTGAACTAATTTGTCTAGGGAATTACCATATTAGTGGAGTCTTTCTGAAAAGTCATTTATACTAGAAAAAAGTAAATTACTTATTAAATAAAAGCATTTTTTCATTTCTATACGATATACTAGTTGATAACATAGAGTTTTCTAAGAGGAGGCTAATCGGATGAAATTTATTGATGAATTATACGAGATGTATCGTCACAAGCTTACTGGCGATGAAGAGGATGCAGACATTTTAGCTTTCTCAGTATTAGAACAATTAGATAGAGATGATATGATTACACTAATTGAGGAGCTAAGTGACCAAGAACTTTATAACTTAGTTGGTTTTTATATGATTGAAAAATTAAAAGCCAAAATGGCTCGTGAGGAATTCGGGGATACTAAAGCAGTGCCAAACGATGGTGTTAGAAATATACATTAAATTTAAATATGAAATACCAGAAAGAGGAGCCTCTTTCTGGTATTTTTTATTTTTGTAAAATGGCTAAAGCTTGATCGATTTGTTCAGTGCTAACATCATAGTGTGTTGTCATCCTAATAACGGTAGGCCCAAAAGAAACGGCTAGGATCCCTTGCTCTTTTAGTAAACGGATATACTCCTCAGCCGTTAAACCTTTTTTAGCAACATCAATTAATACAATATTTGTATCAACTTCATTGACAACCTCTAATCCTTTGATTGATCCTATGCCAGCTGCAAGCCTCTTAGCATTGTCATGGTCAATTGATAGTCGGTCTACCATTTGTGTTAACGCAACCATTGCAGGTGCAGCAATTAGCCCAACCTGACGTAGGCCCCCACCAAGTCTCTTTCTCCATTTCCTAGCTTTTTTAATGAACTGCTTATCTCCAGCGATTATTGAACCCACTGGTGCTCCCAATCCTTTGGATAAACAAACCTGAACAGTCGTTGTGAATTTTGTAAAATCAGTCAATGGTTTATCTAAAGCCACTGCTGCATTAAATAACCGGGCACCATCTAAATGAATAGGAACACTGTATTTAGTGGCAACATTGTAGATCGCTTCCATATTATTTATTGGAACAATCGCACCTCCCGCTCGGTTATGCGTATTTTCAAGACAAATCAGCCCTGTCTCAGGAACGTGAATATCTTCACCTCTAATAGCTGCTTCAACTAATCTAGAATCCATGGCCCCTCTTTGACCCTTAATTGTTCTTGTTTGTACACCCGCAAATGCAGAGACAGCTCCACCTTCATAATAAAAAATATGCGAGTCTTCTTCTAATAAAATTTCATTTCCAGGTACACAATGAGTAAGTACAGCAATTTGATTACCTTGCGTTCCACTTGTAACAAATAGTGCATCTTCTTTGCCTAACATCCCTGCTGCTAATTCCTCAAGCCTTCTTACCGTAGGATCCTCGCTATAAACATCATCGCCCACCTCAGCTAGGTAAGCAGCCTTTCTCATTTCTTCGGTAGGCTTGGTAACTGTATCACTTCTTAAATCTATCATCTATTAACACCTCGAATTTTCGTATCCTAACATACAGGATAAATTATCCTTTCAAATCAACTCTATTACCTAGTGTAGGATGTGGAGCCTGGTTATTTGGGGCTTGAGCATTCATAAAATCATTTAACATAACTGTGGCATTTGCTGCTTGAGTTGCCATCTGGCTCTTTAAAAGGTTTGAACTAAGTGTGCGCTGTAGTTCAGCTACATTGTTTGCCATCATGCTACTAATTTCCATTAGATCCTCCCCTTCCTAAAATCAACTTTTACAACATTACTATAATTATAGTAAAAAAACAGAAATCTTTCTATGAAAGTGTATGGAAAACTAAAATATCATTAAAATAAAAAATCTCCCTCTTTTAGTAGAGGGAGATTAGACTTTATTTACCTAAGAAGGATTTTAACATCCATATATGTTTTTCTAAGCTCTGATGAATCGCAAGTAGCATATCTCCTGTTGTTTCATCATCTACTTCATCCGCTACACTCATACCTTCTTTTAATTCACTAGTCATAATATTGAAATCATCTGTAATTACTTGAACCATTTGGTCAGCTGATTCGTCACCCATTGCTTCCTTAACAGTAGACACCTCTAATATTTCTTTCATTGTAGCAACTGGTTGTCCTTCCAATGCTAACAGCCGCTCTGCTAATTCATCGATGTGTACGGCAGCTTCTGTATAGAGCTCTTCGAATTTATCGTGTAATGTAAAAAATGCTGGCCCCTTAACAAACCAGTGGTAATTATGTAACTTAATGTAAAGAACACTCCAATTTGCAATTTGTTTATTAACGATTTCAGTAAGTTGTTTTGACATATTTATCGCCTCCTTATTTATAAGATACCCCTTTAAAAGGTATTGAAACATAAAGATTTGTGTCAATTATGAAAAAGAAAAGTGACAATTCTCTAAAAATTTCGCGAATATCATGATAAAATAAGACAAACTAAAAAATCATGGAGGAAGCACTTTGTATACAGTTTTAATCATATCAATTATTATAGTCTTCATTGTTCTAATCTTAGCTCTAATAACAACCTCAAAGGCATATGGCTTCAAACATACAATTGATGAACTTGAACAAAAACCAAATACAAAAAAAGAAATAGATAACCAAAAGGAGGAATAGCTTTGCAGGATCCAAAATTAAATGAACTTTATGAGTCATGGCTTAATGAAGCTACAATTGATGATATTCAAAGTAAAATGGAGTCTGGTGAATTAACATCACAAGAGTTAGTTGTCCTATATTTAAAGAGAATAGCCGATTTTGATCCGAAGATTAACTCTATTCTAGAAGTGAACCCTGAGGCAATACATATCGCTGCAGCACTAGACACTGAACGCAACATGAAAGGTGCACGTGGTCCATTACATGGAATTCCTGTCCTAATCAAAGATAATATTGATACCTCTGATAAAATGCATACATCAGCAGGCTCACTTGCATTACAACATTCAATTGCACTTAAGGACTCCTTTGTAGCTGCTCAACTACGAAAAGCAGGTGCTGTTATTTTAGGAAAAACAAATATGACTGAATGGGCTAATTTTATGACTATAGGCATGCCTAGTGGATATAGTTCAAGAGGTGGACAGGTTCTAAATCCATATGGTCCCGGAACGTTCGACGTAGGAGGATCCAGCTCAGGTTCTGGTGCAGCGATAGCTGCAAATCTTGCTACCGTTGCAGTAGGTACAGAAACTTCAGGATCTATTCTTAGCCCAGCTAGTCAAAATTCACTAGTGGGTATTAAGCCAACCCTTGGCTTGATAAGTCGATCAGGTATTATTCCAATTGCACATAGCCAAGATACGGCAGGACCAATGGCGAGAACTGTTAAAGATGCAGCTTATCTGTTAACTTCCTTAGTTGGGAAAGACGCAAATGATCCAATTACTGAAACCTCTGTAACAGGAGATGAAATGGACTATACTACAGTTTTCAATAACATTGATAATTCCTCTTTTAGAATTGGGATTGCCAGAGAGATTTATTTTGACTATTTAAGTGAAGATAAACGAGAAATTCTAAACAATGCAATTGAAAAATTACAAGAACTCGGTATGAATGTTATCAATGGAGTTTCTATTCCGTCCACCCAAGCTAAATGGTCCTATGATGTGTTAACCTATGAATTTAAATCAGATGTAAACTCCTATTTGAGTGGGCTACATCCTTCTGTGAATATACGCTCATTAGAAGATGTTATACGTTTTAATAGAGAGCATAAAGAAGAGACATTAAAATATGGACAGAAACTATTAGTGGAAAGCCAACATACAAGTGGAACTTTAAAAGAGAGTAAGTATATTGATTCACTAGAGTTTGACCGTTATCATTCTACAAAACAAGGTATTGATTTTACCCTTACCGAGCATTCCTTAGATGCAATTGTGTTCCCTAATAATTATGGTGCTGCAATTCCAGCTAAAGCGGGTTATCCGTCTATAACAGTACCTGCAGGCTATACAAACGAGGGAGAACCTGTTGGTATTACCTTTACTGGAACAGCCTTTAGTGAATCAACTTTATTAAAAATTGCCTATGCGTTTGAACAGTTCACTAAACACCGACAACCACCTAAGTGGTAAAACATACACACACAGTAGATTTTTTACTGTGTGTTTTTCTTCTGAAAATCCTGTGATAAAGCTCACATCTTTGTTTGTCAAACGTCTATATAATAAAGGTATAAATTTACACAAAATTAACAAAACTTACTCACTTCAAAATATTTACAAATCGACAAATTAGGTGTATGCTTGGTATCGTAACATTAAGTAAAATTTAGAAAGAAGGATTTTCAATGAGAAAACGTAGTACAGCTCAATTTTCAATCAAGAGACTTATCGATAAAAATAAACAAGACATTATGAAAGATACTCGTCATATCGATAAAATTATTGAAAAAATTGAAGAACGCCATATTAAAACGGAAAACCGTTAATTATAAAAAAATCCTCCTACTTTTTGTGGGAGGATTTTTTCGATGAAATGAGTTCAGAGTGGTTAATTTGGACACTTTAGAAGGTTTTGGGCAGGAGCTAGTCCGAATCCAAGGGTTATTCGGACTCGTTTTCTAGGTTTGACTTGAACGAGTCTGAATCCAAGGGTTATTCAGACTTGTTTTCTGGGTTTGGCTGAAACGAGTCTGAATCCAAGGGTTATTCGGACTCGTTTTCTGGGTTTGGCTGAAACGAGTCTGAATCCAGGGGTATTTCGGACTCGTTTTCTGAGTTTGGCTGAAACGAGTCTGAATCCAGAGGTTATTCGGACTCGTTTTCTAGGTTTGGCAGAAACGAGTCTGAATCAAAGGGTTATTCGGACTCGTTTTCTGGGTTTGGCTGAAACGAGTCTGAATCAAAGGGTTATTCGGACTCGTTTTCTGGGTTTGGCTAAAACGAGTCTGAATCAAAGGGTTATTCGGACTCGTTTTCTAGGTTTGGCTGAAACGAGTCTGAATCAAAGGGTTATTCGGACTCGTTTTCTAGGTTTGGCTTGAACGAGTCTAAATCTGTGGGTTATTTGGAATTGTTTTCTAGGTTTGGCTGAAACGAGTCTGAATCCAAAGGTTATTCGGACTCGTTTTCTGGGTTTGGCTGAAACGAGTCTGAATCCAGGGGTTATTCGGACTCGTTTTCTAGGTTTGGCTGAAACTAGTCCGAATCCGTGGGTTATTCAGATTCGTTTACTACTTTCAACAGAAAAAAGTCCGAATCCCATGTTGGAATTCGAACTCTTTTTTTACTGGTTTCAGCAGAAACAAGTTATTAACAGCTTAAGAGACCCAACCATGCATCAGCTCAGGGTGTTACTACTAAATGCTGAGTGTGTTTGTTCCGTAAACCTTCTTTACTAAAACAAACGACTTATCTGAATTGATTCATACTTTTCTCAACCACTACACTTTGATTCCAACCATTTTATTAGAACTAATGGCCTTTGGGTGTTAAATTCCTTCTTGTGTACTTTAGGAGCCCCAATCATATGCGTTTCTTCCGATTAAGTCCTTTATAAACAAGAATTCCTTTTCTACCGGATGAATCATTTAATACAAACTTGCTTTGGTTCGCTAACCTGGAACGAACACCGATGGTTGAGCCTCTTAAACTGTTAACTTCTTTGTAGAGTTTCTAGCTTTTTTCTCTACATCTTTATTTTACCATTATTCTTTGTTTTTACTCATATAGATGTTGACATTTATGTGAACTACTTCACAAACATACAGCCAAAAAGAGCGCTTGAGTAATTTCAAGCACTCCTCTTTCTTGTTATCCAAATACTTTGTGTAGGTCTTCTTTTGATTGCTCTAACCAAAAGCGCATTAAACGAATTGCTCCATCTAGGTCATGTAACTTCGCTTGACCACATTGCTTTTCATTTGCTGCTGGAATTTCAGTGATTTCAACTGCTTCCTTCATTGTATCTTCTAATAAATCAACAATTTCTGACACAGTTGGTTCTCCACTAACTACTAGATAGTATCCGGTTTGACAGCCCATTGGTGAGATATCAATAATATCAAAATGATCATATTTCTCTGAATGCTTTCTGATATTAAAAGCAAGTAAATGCTCTAATGTATGGATTGCATCAGGTTTCATCGCCTGTTTATTAGGCTGACAGAAACGAATATCAAATTTATTTACAACACCGTCAGTACCTACTTTGTGCACACCACAGTGTCTTACATATGGTGCTTTTACTGCATCATGATCTAGCTCAAAACTTTCTACAGATGGCATATTTTTGCACTCCTTTTTTATAAACATAATCCTATCATAACGTTAATTCCGATAAATTTCATCTATTTAAACCGAATTAAGTTTCTAAAATTTTTCCATGTACTTAACTCATAGTATAGTATAGTTAAGTATTATAAAAATATGAAAGGATGAGTTAATCTTGTTAAAAACAGTTTTTATAGGTATTATTCGGTTTTACCAAAGAGTCATTTCGCCACTCAAACCACCCACATGTAGATTTTATCCTTCATGTTCTCATTATGGGCTAGAGGCTATTAAAAGGTTTGGGGCACTAAAAGGAGGATGGCTCACAATCAAGCGCATTTCTAAATGCCACCCATTCCATCCCGGCGGAATAGATCATGTGCCCGAAAAAAAATAAATGGTGTCAGGACATAATATCCTCACACCATTTTCTATCTATTTGACTCGATTGGTATCTGTACACTTTTTACCTTAATTAGAAACCTCTACAGTTTTTTCAATATGTTCATGTAAGGATCCCTTTTCAACATGTATGATTATGTTATATATGCCGCTTTTAGGAAACACATGTGCAAGGGAATATTCTCCAGCATTTCCCTCTTCAGCCGGAATAAATTCATGTTTACTTTCATCCTGTTTCCATATTTCAAACCTTACATTTGCTCCTGTTAGTGGTTGATCTTCTGTTGTTATTAAGACTATCAAGTTAGTAGGTTTTTCTACTTGAATCGAGTCTTCTTTTTGAAAGTCAATGACTAAAGTTCCATGTGCATTGTGGTGTCCATGGTGGTGTTCATGGTGCTGATGACCTTCACTTCCTTGATTTTGTCCTTCTTGCTCTACAGTTGTGTCTTTTTGAGCTTGATCGTCTCCAACAATCACTTCTTTTCTTGGCATATTATGCATATCCCTAGCAGTAACGTGAGCAACAACGTAATAAACACCGTCTTTTTCAAACGCTTTAGTAATTGTATATAATCCATCTCCAACATGCTTAGCTGGAATCATTTCATGCTCTGTTTCTTGGCCTTCTTCCCAAATCTCAAATTTAACTTCTTGGGCGTCTTCTACATTTTCATCTCCAAGTGTAACTAATGCACCTATTTCAATACTTTCATTTGGCTCTATATTATCAGGAGTTTGTATAACTACCTCAATAAACTGTACTTCCTCATTTTGTTCACCTTGGTTATTACAACCTACAATTAGTAGTACGAATAATCCTAATAATATAATTCCTAGCTTTCTCACCTTAATCACCTCTATATCAATTTACCCTATTGACCAATGAATTCCTTGTGAACTTTATGTGAATGTTTTTAACATCCTTCCATTTCAAATAATACATAATTCGAGATTGATTCACAAACTTAAAACAATAAGTTTTTAATGTACAACCTGGAATAAACGTTTATACTTATCTATAATACTAAAAATTGTAATGAGGTATATAATTATGGAACTTATCTTAGAAATTGTACATACCAACTTATTATCACCAATGGTACTATTTTTCCTTATGGGCATTATAGCTGTTATTGTCAATTCTGATTTAAAGGTACCCGAAGCTTTTTACACAGGGTATACAATGATTATCTTATTCACGATAGGTATAAAAGGTGGTACAGAACTAAAAAATGTATCATTCTTTACAATGCTACCAGCGGTTGTAGCTGCCTTATTTTTAAGTATTTTCATGCTTTTCTTTGCTTACTTTTTGTTAAAGAAACTATTTCGATTTGATACTACCAATGCTTTATCTCTTGCAGCTCATTATGGTTCTGTAAGTGCAGTTACATTTGTTGCTGGTATTGGCTTTCTCGAAAAGATGGAAGTGGCTTATGAAAGCTATATTTCTGCCATTTTAGTAATAATGGAGGGCCCTGCAATAATTGGAGCAATTATTTTATATAAGCTATTTAATAAAGAGAACAACCAATCTCAAAATGTTTCTAGTGGACTAGGACATGCATTCAAAGAAGCCTTCTTTGGAAAGAGTATTTTCCTTTTACTAGGTGGGATTTTCATTGGATTAGTAGCTAGTGAGGATGGGATACAAAAAATAAAGCCGCTGTTTGGTGATCTGTTCTATGGGGTATTATGTATCTTCTTATTACATATGGGGATGATTGCTACACAGCAAATCAGAGAATTAAAAGGCTATAAATTTCATTCGTTTTTATTTGCATTTATTCTTCCAATTGTAGGTGGTACTATTGGAGTATTTGCAGGAAATCTTATTGGAATGTCCATTGGTGGCTCTTTTATGCTAGGGATATTAACAGCAAGTTCTTCTTACATTGCTGCACCTGCTGCAATTAGCCAGGCCATACCTAAAGCAAACTCCGGTCTATATTTAGGATCCTCCCTAGGCCTAACATTACCGTTTAATTTAATACTTGGGATTCCTTTTTACTTTTGGTTGGCTACAATACTATAAGTCTATCTGTAGACTTTTGATTATTAGGAAGTAGCTATTAAAAAGCATAAGGAAAAGCAAAAAGCCAATTAACATCACATGTTAATTGGCTTTTTATTATTTATCAAAAATCAAAGAGCGGAGTTCCCCATTTTCACTAAGGTAAGCTCATTAAGCTGTTTAATCCCAGTATATTTCGCTGCAACTTCATAAAACTCTTGCTCCATTCGTTTCTTTAACACGTGGTCAAGTTTGAATTTCAAGAGGCTAACTTCAATTTGGAGTTCTACAATTGTTACAACTGCACGGTCGCTTAATGCTTTTTCAATCGATTCTAACTGAACAAACATTTCCTCTCGGCCATTTACTATGATTAGCAAAAACCATCCGACACCTTTAATGTATTTACAATCCTGCCCAATTTCAAAACTGTCGCCGTAGCATAAGTATTGTTCTTTAGCAATTAGATTCTCTTTGCGAGTTCCATAAAATATACAATTTAGTAACAGACCTTCACGATTAGAAACAACATGAAACAAGGTTTTTCCTCCCTTCGTTTACATACTCGTCTTCCACCCGCTTAAGAGATACCGTTAGGAACAATTAATACATAGTATCGATTTATGCTACTATTCATTGAATTATACCTAAATAATAATTAATTAGTGATGGCCATAAGCTTGTTCTCCTCTATTACCTTATGTATAGAACTCCAAGACCTTTTTACAAAATAAATAGGTTTAGCCTGTTCTCTCGCTTTTTGTTTTACTACCTTTGCTAAGTTATGGTTGATATAATCAGTCATAACAAAAACCATATCTATATTATCAGGTATTTCTCTTTTTACCATATTCACCTTCCTACCATCCAAGTGAATTATCTCATGAAAACCTGATTTCCTTAATTTATCCGTAATATTCCCAAGATGATCTGCACCGACTACTAATAAAGACATCATTTCTAACGATCCCTCCAACTTAATTCATTATAAGCTTTGATTGTTAACTCCATTTTAATTGAGAATGATTATCTATGTCAATATTAATTGAAATTAATTCTCAATAGTACAGTTAATTCTTGGCAGTAATCTATTTTGGTTAGAGGGTAAAGATAATGAAGAATTGATAAATTATTAATCATTGAGGTGAGCATAACTAAATGTCTAATAAAAATAGCTTGCTTTCTGCCTTTAAAGATGAGCTTCAATCGACTAATCAAATGACATTTCCGATTTGTGTAGACTCTTTTACAAATTTATGGGAATATGAGTTTGGTTCTCTAGAGGATCTACCAAAGGATGTGGACCGTATTATTGCAAAACGGGCATTGGAATTGGGTTTAATGGATCCTGATTTTCCAGATTAAAAAAAGAGAGCCGCAAAAGCAGCTCTCTTCAACTATTTAACTATATTAAATTAATAACAAACTTACAGCCATTACAGCCATTCCAGCTATTAGACCATAGATTGAAAGGTGTGCCTCATCATATTTCTTTGCAGCTGGTAATAATTCATCCAAGGAAATAAACACCATGATTCCAGCAACACCTGCAAATATAATTCCGAACATTGTTTCAGTCAAGTATGGCATTAAGAATAAGTAGGCTGCAACTGCACCTAGTGGCTCTGATAAACCAGATAAGAATGACAATTTAAATGCCTTCTTCTTATCTCCTGTTGCAAAATAGATCGGTACTGATACTGCGATCCCCTCAGGAATGTTGTGAATCGCAACTGCAATAGCAATCGCCACACCAAGGGCTGGATCCTGAAGAGCTGATGTGAAAGTTGCAATTCCCTCAGGAAAATTATGAATCGCAATAGCTAGTGCAGTGAATGTTCCAATCTTTAATAGGGCTGGGTCCTGATTACCCAGAGCTTTTGACTGATTCATATCCTCTACTTTTTTCAGTTCATGCGGATTTCCTTGTTTAGGAATAAATTTATCGATTAGAGCAATTAATATCATTCCTCCAAAAAATCCGGCAGCTGTTAACCATCCACCAAGCTCATCTCCAACTGCACTAGAAAGAGACTCATTTGCTTTAACGAAAATTTCAACCATCGAAACATAAATCATAACTCCAGCTGAAAATCCCAAAGCAACTGACAAAAACTTTGTATTCGTTTTTGAAGTCAATAAAGCCAATAGACTTCCAATTCCTGTAGCAAGACCGGCCATCAGTGTGAGGCCAAAAGCAAGTAATAAATTTTCGGTCATTTTAACCCACTCCCGTTTATTCCTAATTATAATTTTTTTTATCATACATTAAAGATTTCTCAAAGACTATTTAGTCTAAGCTATAAATGTTTGCCTTGTGCAACTTTTGAATAAAAAAAATTGTTGTTCCTAAATTGGTCAATGCTTAAAAAGTTTCCCTTATACAAAATTTAATACCCACTCCACCTTTTGTCAAACCATTTATTTCGACAAAACTCGAAATGCGTAGAAAGCCCGTTCAGCGACGTATGAGCTGAGCCGCTCTGCATGAGATAAAGGAAACACGGAGAGCGTTAGCGATCCGATGTTGACTTATCGCAAGGAAGAGAGGCGAAGACCACTAGGCGCTGGGCTTTCGGAGCTGGACATTCCGAAATGCGTAGAAAGCTCGCTCAGCGTCATATGGTCTGTATTAAAATAGGCTAACGATAATCCGTTAGCCTTAACAATATATTCCACTATGCTTCAAATGTTTACTAATCATTTCTCGATTAATTTCAAAACCAATTCCTGGACTTGTAGGAACTTCTATTAAACCATCATTTATGCTTACTTCTGGTATAATAACATCTTTCTCCCAGTACCTTGAGGACGCAGAGATATCACCTGGAATTATAAAATTGGATAAGGAGGCCAGGGCAATATTATGTGCTCTTGAAATCCCCGTTTCAAGCATTCCCCCACACCATACTGGGATATTATTTTCCAAACATAAATCATGGATTTTCTTAGCTTCTTGAAGTCCTCCAACTCGGCCAGCCTTTATATTAATTATTTTGCAACTACCTAATTCGATTGCTTTTCTTGCATCTTCAACTGACACAATACTTTCATCTAAGCATATTGGTGTATTTAGCTCTTTTTGTAGCTTTGAATGATCAACAATATCATCTGAGCTTAAAGGCTGCTCAATCATCATTAAATCATAAGTATCTAATTCTTTTAGTTTATTAATATCATTAAGAGTATAGGCAGAGTTGGCATCTGCCATCAATGGAAGCTCTGGAAAGTGTTGTCGAATTGAATTTACAATCTCAACATCTTTACCTGGTTCGATTTTAATTTTAAAACGCTTATATCCCTCATCAACATGTTTTGCAATCTTATCAAGCATAGACTCTATTGATTCTATTCCTATGACAACCCCAGCTTCTATTTTGTTGCGGGTTCCACCTAGGACTTCAGCAAGTGGCTGGTGATGCTGCTTGGCATATAAATCCCATATAGCCAATTCTACACCTGCTTTTGCCATATGGTTTCGTTTTATCCCTTTAAAAAGGAATTCAATTTCATTTGGATGTGATATTTCAGCTCTAAGTAACTTAGGTATCAAAAAGTCTTCAATTATATGCCAACATGTTTTAATTGTTTCTTCCGTATACCATGGTGAAGAAAAGGCAACCACCTCTCCCCAGCCCACCATGCCGTTATCATCTTGAACTTCTACTAAGATACTTTCTCTTGCTGAAACAACCTCTAAGCTAGATTTGAAAGGGGAAACCAATTTCATTCCAACTAAATGAAGAGTTATTTTTTTTATTTTCAATATAGCCGCCACCTTTTAGTTAAGCAAATCTAATAGCCTTTTTCTAATTAATTTATTGGATGCATTCCGAGGGAGCTCATTCACAAAGAAAACCTGCTTAGGAACTTTATATTTAGCAAGTCTCTCTTGGCAGTATGTTAGTATCTCTTCCACAGTTAGATTACTTAGATTTTCTAAACGAATAAATGCACACGGTACTTGTCCCCATATTGGATCGTTGATTCCAGTTACACCTGCTTCTTTTATGTAAGGGTGGGATAGAAGTACTGACTCAATTTCTGCTGGATAAACATTTTCTCCTCCAGATACAATCAAGTCTGAACGCCTATCAAGAACATACAAAAAACCATCATTATCTAAATAGCCTATATCTCCTGTATATAACCAACCATTACGAATTGAATCAGCAGTTGCATCTTCTCTGTTTAAATATCCCTTTGTTACATTTGGACCCTTAACTACTATTTCTCCAGATTGGTTTGGAAGAACTTCTTTTCCTTCTTCTACCACTTTAACTTGAACTGGAAATAGTGGTTTCCCTGCAGAACCTAACTTCTGCAAACTATATTCTGGAGATAAAGTGACAACCTGTGAGGATGTTTCTGTCATTCCATACGTTTGATAGACGGGTATTGATTTGTCCCGACATGCTTCTAGTAAAGGCTTAGGTGCAGGTCCTCCCCCTAATAGTACACAGCGTAAAGAGGTGGGGTACTTATTCTCCCCAAGACAATCAATCATTTGTGACAGCATTGTGCTTACTACAGAAATGATTGTTACATCATTTTTCAGGATGGAATGATTCACTTCCTCAGGATTAAAGGTTTCATGTAAAACGACTGTAATCCCATAAATAACACTTCTCATTAGAATGGATAGACCGCTAATGTGAAAAAGGGGGACAGATGATAACCAAATATCTTTTTCATGTAGACCAATATTAAGAGCAGACCCTATTGCACTCCACCAGTGATTACCATAGGTCTGAAATACCCCTTTTGGTTTTCCAGTTGTGCCTGAGGTATACATAATTGTGTCAACTAAATCCAAATTATAGGTTGATACCAGTTCAAAATTCTTTTCACTGACCTGCTTAATTTCCTCTATTGTATGTAAGATAGACCCATCCATTTTATCTTTAATAGATTCAATTCTCTCACTAAAAAATTCCTCTGTAAGGATTAAATTAGGTTTTGAGTCTTCTAACTGCCATAATAATTCATGACTTGTAAGTCTTGTATTTAGAAGAACAGTTGTTGTACCAATATATTTTAGAGCATGGATCGCTACGACCATCTCTATGCTATTTCTCATTAATAGCGCGACCATCTCTCCATTGGAAACTCCTAAACTGGACAACTGCCTTGCAAACGATAAAGTTCTCGTATGAAGTTCTCCAAATGTAATTGATTCTTTGTCTGTTTTGATTGCCACTCGATCGGGAGTTAGAAATGCCCGGTTGGCTAACCAATTTGGAGTTTCAACATTGTTGTTCATTCTCTATTCCCCTTAAGATCAGATTGTCTTTCATAGGATAAGTATAATTAATTAATAGATTTATCGCCAATTTTTTAAAAAATAGCTTCTTCTATATAGGCTGTGTCTTCCACTTTTGTACTTAGACCGTTCCTTTCCGCTGCAGGCACTTGCTTTCCGCTCCAATCCACTCTTAAAGGTAAAGAGAATATCTTTTCAAATAAGCCAGACAAAAAAACAGCTTGGAATACCAAGCTGTCTTAATGTTTGTTTATGGAAATCTAGGGAATTGCTTGAAGTCTGGTTGACGTCTTTCTTTGAAGGCGTCACGACCCTCTTTTGCTTCATCAGTAGTGTAATAAAGCAATGTAGCGTCACCAGCAAATTGTTGAAGCCCTGCTAAGCCGTCTGTATCAGCATTGAATGCAGCCTTTAAGAAGCGTAGTGCTGTTGGGCTCTTCTCTAGCATCTCTTTGCACCATTGAACTGTTTCTTCCTCAAGTTTCTCTAACGGAACAACTGTATTTACTAAGCCCATATCTAAAGCTTCTTGTGCATTGTATTGACGGCAAAGGAACCAGATTTCTCTAGCCTTTTTATGACCGACAATACGTGCTAAGTAACCAGAGCCGTATCCAGCATCAAAGCTTCCAACTTTTGGTCCTGTTTGGCCAAAAATAGCATTGTCCGCTGCAATTGTTAGATCACATACAATATGTAAAACATGACCGCCGCCGATTGCATATCCAGAGACCATTGCCACAACTGGCTTTGGAATCACACGAATTAGACGTTGTAGATCTAATACGTTTAAGCGTGGAATTTGGTCCTCACCAACATATCCACCGTGTCCACGTACTCTTTGATCTCCACCAGAACAGAATGCATCATCTCCTGCTCCTGCTAAAACGATAACCCCAATATTGGCATCGTCTCGTGCATAAGCAAATGCATCAATCAATTCCATTACCGTTTTTGGACGGAAGGCGTTACGTACTTCTGGACGATTTATTGTAATTTTAGCAATTCCGTTATAAGTTTCATACAGAATGTCTTCATACTTACGTTCAGCAACCCATTCAAATACCATATGCTTGTCCTCCTGTTATGTATAATATTTTTAATGTCCTAAAAGGATCATAAAAACTCACTTACTATTTTACCAAAAAACTTTGGATGTTCCACATGTATTGCATGTCCAACACCCGTTATTTTTTCAACCTTTGCATTTGGTAACTTTTTTGACATCTGTTTAGCTATTTCACAAAACTTTTGATCAATTTCACCACAAATTAATAGAACGGGTATTTCAAGTTGATTTAATCTATCCCAATAAGATGGTTGACTCCCAGTGCCCATTCCTATAAGGCTATTAACCAAGCCAGTTTTATTGTTATTCAAGCGCTGATGTCGTATGGCTTTTTTTGTTTCAGTCGAAAGCGAATGTTGAGTTTCAAATAAAGGAATCTGTTCCCAATAATCCACAAACCACTTTATTCCATTTTGTGAAATATCATTTGCTAATTTCTCATCATTTTTTGTTCTTATCTTTCTTTCACTTTCCAATTGAAGACCTGGGGAGCTGCTTTCAAGAATTAACTTCTCTATTCGTTGTGGATAGTTTACTGCCATTGCTAAAGCTAGTCTTCCACCCATTGAATACCCTATTAAAGTTATTTTCTCAATTAATAGTTCTTCAAGGATCGAATTAATATCACTACTTACTCTTTCGATATCATATAAGCTCGAATCTGGAGGTGAATCTGTCCTACCATGCCCAAGTATATCTATTAGTATACATTGATAGGAATCTTCTAACATCGATACAATCGGCATCCAATTTTGCGAACTGCCTGTGAATCCGTGCAAAAACAATAACGGTGACCCTTTTCCCCTAATTTCAACATAATAGGTAATATTACTTACGACAATTTTCATTGTTTATCACTTTTTATGATGAAATTTGATATTTCCTGGGAAACACGATTCCACAATGTCCGATGGATAGTGACATTATCCTCTCTAATCGAAGGGACCTCGATAACTGATATACCCTGCATTTCACCTGCTAATAGAAAAGCACTCTCAAAAGATTCCCAAGTATTTATCCTTGTGAATTTCCCACCATACATGCTTACAACATGTTCAAAATCCAAATCAAGAGGAGTGCCAAATAATGTTTCAAAATGCTTCTCCTCTTTTGCTTGAGGTAAAAATGAGAATATTCCTCCACCATTATTGTTTATTAAAACAATTGTTATTGGTATAGAATATTGTTTTGCTGCAAGTAGACCATTTAGATCATGGAAAAACGTTAAATCACCAATCACTAAAACTAATCTGTCTGAGGATGAAACTGAAACGCCTAGTGCTGTGGATATTGTTCCATCGATCCCATTTGCACCTCGATTTGCCATAATCTTAAGCACTTTTTCGGTATTTACAAAAAATGAATCTACATCTCTTATTGGCATACTATTACCAATAAACAAAGTAGAGTTAGTTGGCAGTAACCTTTTTAGCTCTACAATCACTTTTCCTTCGGCTAGTACTTCTTCCTTTTCGATGGAAGTTAGTTCCGTCTTTGTAATTTCATTTAAAAGCAACCAATCTTTTACCCATTTTGTTTTTTCTCTCTTCTTGTTTTGCACTAATGTTAACATTGCTTTACAAATTTCTATCTCATCGCAATAAACCATCTCTGAAGCAGATAACGTAGGTTCACGCCAACCTCCATCACTATCAACGACAATTTGTTTACTGCCTTCGTTTGCTTTTACATATTGCATTAGTGCCTTTGAAATAGGCATAGCTCCAAATCGAATAATAATGTCCGGTTTGTATGCTTTCGTAAGATCCTGGTTGCGCAAGAAAGTATCATAACAATCAATTATGTATTCTTTTGAGTGAGGACCACTTCTTAACTGTGATAACGGATCCGCTAGAATTGGGAATCCAAATAAACGAGCCATTTCAGTTATATACTGTGGAAACTCTTCATTATATTGCTCTCCACAAATAATTAATCCTCTTTCATTGGAACTGAATAAATCAAATAAATAGCTTCTTTGATTATCATCTAAAATAGGCTTACCTATTAAAACGTTTACATGCTTTGGAGTATTAAAATTACCTTTACCCCATAAATTGTCATCTTCAATAGTTGGAACTAAAGGTTCACGGAACGGGAAATTCAAGTGGACTGGACCCGCAGGTGCTGATAAAGCCTTCCCGGTTGCCCTTGCAGCCACTGTTCTTGCGTATTTTATCATTTCATTTGAGTCCTCAGGTATAGCCATTTCTACAAACCACTTTGCATACTTCCCGTAAATATGAATTTGGTCTATTGCTTGGGGTGCGCCAACATCTCTTAGCTCATGTGGACGGTCTGCTGTTAGTACAAGAAGTGGAACTCTAGATATACTCGCTTCAACGATTGCTGGGTAATAATTTGCGGCAGCTGTACCTGATGTACACAATATAGCAACTGGGGTTTTCTTTTCTTTCGCAATTCCAAGAGCGAAGAAAGCGGCTGAGCGCTCGTCAATGTTTACATAAACATCCATATTGGGATGCTCAGCCATTAAGATTGCCATAGGTGTTGATCGTGATCCAGGGCTTATTACTGCTGTTGTGACTCCTACCCGAACTAATTCGTCTATAAAGGATGCAACATAGGTTGTTAGTGCATTGTTTTCATTCATGCTAATTTCCTCCTAGTGCGGAGAGCATAGGCTTAAACTTAATTTCAGTTTCTCTGTATTCACTCTCAGGTTCAGAATCCCCAACAATGCCACACCCTGCAAATAGACTCGCTTCATTTTCCTGTAATAAAGCTGACCGTATGGCAACTGCAAACTCTCCATTATCCCTACTGTCTATCCATCCAATAGGGCCAGCATACCAGCCTCTATCTAGCACTTCTATCTCTCTAATCATATTTAGTGCATCCTCTTTTGGAAAGCCACCTAAAGCTGGGGTAGGATGCAAGCTATCTACAATACTCAATAATGACACATCTTCCTTAACAATTCCCTTAACTGGGGTGTATAAGTGCTGTATATCCCTCATTTTATATAATGACGGTTTGATTGGGACCTCTAAATGATTACACGCCTTTGACATGGCATCTTTTATCATATGAACAACTACTTCATGCTCAATTATATTTTTCTTATCATTTAGTAGGAGTTTTCCGTAATCATCATCTTCCTTTAGAGTAGTTCCTCTCTTAATTGAACCTGCTAAGCAAGTAGACAATACCTCGTGATTTTCCTTTTTTACTAATCGTTCAGGAGACGCACCTACGAAGCAATCTTTACCATTCTCGAAAGCAAATGTATAACTAAGTGGCTGCTGTTCTCTTAGATTTGAGATTACATTTGTAATTTCTATAGGCTGATCAAAGAAAAGTCTTACTTCCCTCGCTAGTACAACCTTTTCGACCTGCCCCTGCTTTATCTTATTCGTAACTTCCTTAACACTTCTTTTCCATTCTTCTGGCTTTACCTCTGTCATTTTAAATTCCTGAACTGACAATGCTTCATTAGGTACTTTGCGTTCTGTAAGGAGTTCATCTTTAATTGGGTTTAACTCATTTTCACGTACCTGTATTTCTTCTTCCTTATTATATAAGAAGTTTGTTGTTAGATAGCATTCATCTTTAAGAACAGTTAGCATTAAAGTTGGCATGACAAATTTGGCATCTAAAAAGTTACTCCATAATTTTGTTTTCTCTTTATAGGGATCAAAGGAAAATCCGCCAAAAAGCATTGGGCCTGTTCCAATTTCAAACTCTTTCTGGTTACTTTGATTAGTGAGTAACAGTCGTTTCCATTCGTTTTCAATGTTATGGAAACGGTTAAAAGATTGATTAACCTCTATTGTATGAGAAAATCCTAAACCAACTAAGGTTGTTTCATTTGAAGGTTCTGTCCAAAAAAATCGTTTACCAGGAAAATATTTATTTCCTATAGTAAAGAAGGTGAGGGGGTCAACATTCTCTACTTTTTGAGTATAACTCCGAAGTATTGGACTTAAGCTTGTATTCTTTTTTCGTTGACGTTCTTTTAAAATACTTTCTTGAATGATTACCACTTTCATCCCCCCGAAAAGTCTATTCCGCACAGTTAGAAAAATCATTATTTAAAAAACGTTGTTCTAAAGGCAACGTATATTAAAATAAATGGTCATAATTAGCTAATTTTAAGATACACCTCAACATAATTATGTGTCAACACACACGTTTTTACCAAGACTTTAATAATAAAGAGTACTCTGGTATAAAATGGACTTTTAATTATACTCAAAAAGGATTGACACTTCATTAACAATTATCTAGACTAGGCTTGTATGTCTTTTTCTATTGAAGGAAAGGAGAGTGCTTATATGCAACCTCAAATTCAAACACAGCATAATACATCCACTGGAAGAAAGTCTAACTGGGATATTTGGTGGAGGTTATTACGTCCACATACATTAACTGCAGCTTTTATACCCGTTTTTATAGGGACTTCTCTTGCTCTTTATGAAACAACGATAGATATACCACTATTTTTAGTTATGCTACTTGCTTGTTTACTTATTCAAATTGGTACGAACATGATTAATGAATACTACGATTATAAACGAGGTTTAGATACTGCCGAATCCGTTGGAATTGGTGGTGCCATTGTAAGAGATGGTATAAAGCCAAACACTGTGCTCAAACTTGCATTTGCTTCATTTGGAATTGCTACACTTTTAGGTGTATATATTTGTATGAACAGCAGCTGGTGGATTGCTCTAATTGGAACCATCTGTATGACAGCTGGCTACTTTTACACTGGTGGTCCCCTTCCAATAGCTTATACTCCATTTGGCGAACTAGTGGCTGGTCTTTTTATGGGTTTAATCATTATTTTAATTTCCTTCTTCATCCAAACAGGTGAAGTTACTACTAGCAGTATTTTAGTATCTATTCCGATCTCAATCCTTGTTGGAGCTATCCTCCTTGCGAATAATATTCGTGATTTAGATGGTGATAAGGAAAATGGCAGAAAAACGTTAGCAATTATAATAGGAAGAAAAAATGCAATTTTATTCTTGGCATTTATGTTTATTACTTCCTATGTTTGGATTTTAGCTTTAATCATTACAGAATTAGCTCCTATTTGGACTCTATTAGTTCTATTTAGTATTCCAAAAGCAATCCAGGCAACTAAGGGATTTGTAGGTAAATCAGCACCAATCCAAATGATGCCAGCAATGAAAGCAACCGCACAAACGAACACGATCTTCGGATTTTTATTATCCCTTGGTCTTGTCGTAAGTTATTTTATATAAGTGATTTTTCTAGAAGCACGTATACAGTCAATGTATAACGTGCTTTTTTATTTAGCTTTTGATTATGTTAATTTTTACAATCATGATTTGTGTTAAAAAGTAGATAATACTTATATAAACAAAAGGAAGGAGTGTTTTTATGCTTACACCTGAGCAATTATCAACCTTCCGTTCACAGTTGATAAACGCCAAAGAGGATATAGAAAGACGATTACAGGAAAATGATAATTTTGATTTAGATAGTGGTCACTATCATGAGTCAATGGGTGAACTATCTAGCTATGATAACCATCCTGCAGATGAGGGTACTGCTTTATATGAGAGAGAGAAGGATTTGGCACTTAATGAACATGCTAGCCGTGAACTGAAGGATGTCTATATCGCCTTAGAAAAAATAGAAGATGGTTCTTATGGAAAATGTGAAATTTGTGGAATAGACATTCCTCTAGAAAGACTGGAAGTTCTTCCAACAACTACTTATTGTAAAGAACATAGCCCTGATCAAGTGGTATCGCATAATCGACCGATTGAAGAGGGTGTGCTAATTCCCGATTTTGGAAAATTTGAGTTTGATGATAAAGATGTAGAAGCCTATGATGCGGAGGATTCATGGCAAGATGTAGCTAGGTATGGAACGTCTGAAACACCGTCCGATTTAAATGAAAATGTTGATCATTATAATGATGCATATGTTGAATCACATGACCCTGTTGGTTATGTAGAAGATTATGAAAACTTTGCTGCGACCGATATATACGGTAATCCAATGACAATTTATCCTAGCAAACAGCATCAGAAATATGAAGAGGAATTAGATGAAGCAGGGTCAATGACAATCTTCGGAGACCTTCCTGGTTATGAAAAAGACCCATATACAGAAGAAGAAGCAGAAGATAGAAAATAAAACCTAGAAAAGAGGTGTCATACTTATGCTGACACCTCTTTAAGTTTATTTTCCAGGATTCAATAGTAATTTGTACTCTTCGTTTTCATAGGACTCTGTATAAGTTGTGTGGTATCCTCCTGTTGTCCATGGCTCTACTTGATTGTTATACCATTTGCTTAACACATTCCCTGATTGACCAGGTCCTACAACATTATAGCTTTTTGTTAAATTCGCTAAATCCACAACTGTTCGCCAAGCACCTCCGTGATTAACCAGACCAGTTGTACTACTCCATCCTGCTGCTCCGACTGTAACGCGACTCCCTCCCATAGGAACGGGGTCTTTAAAGTTAAATAAGTAATTCAATGGCTTTATAGCAGACAATGGGTGAGTAAATGGAACTGCATGGTATTCACCCCATGACCACTTAGCTACGTTATCACCTTGGATTTCTGTGATTTTTGCAATGGTTCGTTCATATGCAGAAGATATAACCTTGTCAATTCCACCTGCATCCTTAATCCATATGCTTTCTTCACCATTATTTGCTTTACGTATCATTTCATCAACAATCTGGGCCCTTCCTTCAAAGAGTCCGTTTAATTCTTTCGGTACTTTACTTTCAAAAATCACATCGCCAATTTCCGCCATCCATAAATGGAAGACTAGGGGTGCACCTAAATCCTTACTATCATTGAAATCCCACTTTGAAAGCAATTGTAAGGCGTCTTTATCCACTTCTCGTAATTTATCTTTATTCAGCATCCCTTCTAAAATTGGAACAAACTCCTCTGCCTGCAGGTTGTATTGATCAAACTGAAGCTTCTTCATATCCTCGATAGAAAGCTTCTCTTTTCCAGATAACACATCAATAATCCTTTGTTGACGGTAGGGTTGTGCCCATGTATGAGTAATATGATAAGGGTAATCATCATTTACTATCTTATTGTTGGCTGTCGCAATAAACCCTTCTTCCGGATTAATAACCGTTGGCAGCTCTTCCCAAGGAATAAAGCCTTCCCATTCGTATTCATCCGTCCAACCAGGAACTGGCACCGAGCTATCACCTTTTTTACGAATTGGTATATGACCATTTGCTCGATAAGCAATATTTCCTTCTAGATCAGCAAAAACAAAGTTTTGGGCCGGAGTATGGAAATAAGTTAATGCCTCCTTGAACTCCTCCCAATTACTTGCCTTGTTAAATCTTAGTACTGCCTCTAGTTCTGTTGATGGACTTAAGGCAGTCCATTTTAAAGCAAGAGCAGTATCAGATCTATTGTCGAGTGCAAATTCAGATATAATTGGTCCATGGCGAGTGATTGTCACTTTGTAAGGAATAGTTTCCCCATCTTTCACCTTTATTGGTTCATCGATAACCGTTGCTTGTTCCCACTTGTCCATGTATAAAAATTCATTTTCATTTTCCGGATTGCGTTTTTCAATATATAAATCCTGTACGTCTGGACCAACATTCGTAACACCCCATGCAATCTTCTCATTTCTTCCAAGTATGACTCCAGGAATTCCGGCAAAGATTACACCATTCACATTCACTTGAGGACTTTTAAGGTGTATCTCATACCAGATAGAAGGTGTTGCAAGACTTAAATGGGGATCATTCGCTAAGTATGGAAAACCAGATTCTGTTTTATCTCCTGATACAACCCAGTTATTACTACCATTGAATTCGTCTGGAACATCCACAGAAGCAAAGCTTTTCGTAAGATCCATTGGATTTTCTTTTAGTGCCTGTATTACAGTAGCACCATCCTCAGGGTAAACAGGAAATAATTCTAATAGCTTATCTTCAGGTACAACCCAGGCCATATGGTGTCGGAATGCCTGACCTTCCCAGTGTCCGCCCAAATCATATGCCATGTATTTCCCAATTGTAAGTGAATCTATCGCAGTCCACTCCCTTGGCTTATACCCCGCTAATGCGAACTCAATTGGTAAAGAGTTTGATTCTATTGCCTCATTTATATATGCATTTACACCTTCAGCATACCAATTTAATACTTGCTGTGCTTCTGCAGAATAGATACCATAGCTTGCCTCAGCTGCCCTTCGTAAACCAAGAGCCCTGAAGAACTTATCTTTGTCAACAGTTGAAGCTCCTATCACTTCACTTAACTCCCCTGAAGCTTGTCTCCTAGATAAGTCCATTTGGAATAAGCGATCCTGTGCTGTTACATACCCTTGTGCGATATATAAATCTCTTTCCGTTTTTGCCTCGATGTGTGGAACACCATTCTCGTCTCGATAGACTTTCACCTGATTTTCAAGCCCTGAAACAGTTACCTCCCCGTCTACAGTTGGTAGTCCCTTTTTAATAAATAAATATCCTGCTAAAACAATTGCAGCGATTAAGATTAAAAGTGAAACTAAAGCTATCAGTGCGAGCTTTAATCCTTTCTTTTTAGCCCTAGTCTGTTTGTTTATACTTACCTCACCATTCAAACAAATCCCCCCGTGTGTAAACGCTTTCAATACTTTAGTGAAATACTATTTTTAATTATAATATTCAGAATATACTTTGTCACCAAATAGTTTAGCCACAATTCGACATTCTAAATATAAGCACGAATTGTGACATATTGTAGAGCAATCACACAACAAAAAACTACACAAGAATTTTACATTTTTTTTATGAGAGAGGATGTAAAAAAGAGATTTCAAAAAAAATGCGGAAAATAATCCGGTATACATACTAAAAGAGAAAAGAGGATGTAAGAATGAACCCACATGGAGTTCACAAAAAGTTAATGGAGATGAATATGCAACTATTTACATCTCCAATAAATTAGATTAACACTTAATTAGATAACAATCTAACTATAGAGGGTTTCACAATTGTTTACGCTAGAGAAAAGTAACATTTCGGATATAGAAACTGAGCGGATTATAATGAATTCAAATCCCTCTTTT
The DNA here is from genome assembly GCA_014960805.1 of Cytobacillus suaedae. Taxonomy (GTDB): domain Bacteria; phylum Bacillota; class Bacilli; order Bacillales; family Bacillaceae_L; genus Bacillus_BV; species Bacillus_BV suaedae. Next base: position 3,716,081 of record CP063163.1, read on the forward strand.
AACCTAATATCAACAGGAAAGAAAATCTTAACATACGAAGATGTCTTAACTGAACATGAGGAATCTACAAATATAGAAAAAGAAAGATATTTAATAATTTATAAAAATGCTTATATCGGTATTTAAGATTTCACAATGTGTAACCCGAATGATGGTAACCATGGCTAGGACTCTTTGTAATCCATAACAAGTATCACAAAATCGTTATTGGATTTTGAACTCTATAAGTTATTTGAAAAACTAATGATTGATCGTGGAATAAAGGAAGTCAGACTTGGGTGTTTACATGAAAATAAATCGGGCATGGCATTCTGGCACAGGCAGGGATTTAAGGTGTATAAGGAGATTACTTATAAAGGAAGAGAGATGTCCTGTTTAAGTAAGATATTCTAGCTATTTTAGTTTATAGATTGCCTTTGTTTTAATATCATTATGTCATTTCCTTTCATAGAATGAAGTATACTGAAAGGAAGTGGGAGGATGAAGATTAATAAAGCTGAGGCACTATTGCTAGCAAGATGTTGTCTTCTGACGTATAATCAATACGAAAAAAACGGAGAATTTACTCCACCTGAACATTTTAAAGTTGTTGATACTTTTAAGGCTGATGTATTTGGCTCAAAGGAATGGTTTGGTTTTATCATCGAATCTAAAGACTCAATCATAGTTGCCTTCCGGGGAACAGACTCTGACCCAGATTGGATTGCAGATGCGGACATAATTCAGCACCACTTTCCATACGATACAAATAAGACTCTTGTACACGGGGGATTCCTATCAATCTATGAATCTTGTAGAAACCAGCTTCTATTAAAACTCCATTCACTCTCGGATCAAAAAAAGTTATTCATTACAGGTCATAGTTTGGGAGCTGCATTAGCGGTTTTACATGCTATGGATGTTTATGATAATACAGACTATAAAGAACTAACACTTTTTACATTGGCCGGTCCACGTGTAGGAAATGGTGCATTTGCATCCTCGTATAATCACAAGATTAAGAATTCCATTCGAGTTGTCAATACAAATGACATCATTCCAATGCTCCCACCTAAAAGGCTATACAACCCCTTTACAGGAAAATATAGTTCTTACCGACATGTTAGTAAGCAAGTAAGCTTTTCTCACCAAACAGGGACTCTTAGAGGCAATCATAGCATTTATACTTATATAAAAGGCCTTGAAGAATTATAAAGTACAAAAAAGAGGGTGCAACAAGAGAATAACGGGTTCTCTTTTGAAGTGCAAAACTTTAATAACAGTACAAATAACGTAATAAAAAGCATGGTGATTAGCAGCTTAGCTTTTTTACTTTTGAATTTTATCCATGAACATTCAAAGTCGTTATTATTGGAAATACACTACAAGTTTATGGTGGGGTTTTCAGATAAACACCCTATTAAATAAATAGACGGAAAAATTCCGCTTATTTAGGAAATTGCACTGAAAATACCATAAATAGACGGAGAATTTCCGCCTATTGACTCGAAGAACTTTAAATTGGGGGATTTTGCTTGGCATAAGCGGAAAAACTCCGCTTATTTAGCCAAAAACGAGCTTCATTCTGAAAATAAGCAGAAAAATTCCGCTTATTTTACTTTTGATGATTATTTAATTAAGGACAAGATTTTTTTCCAATGGTCCAACTATTTTATGTTTGAAAATATTCCGTTCCTATCAAATTAACGAGCTTTCTAGCATAGAAACTAACAGCATGAGAATGTTTATTTCTACTTTGCTAATTGGTATGCTAATTACAGGTTAATTCGCAAATAAAATTGTCATAGACGTTCTTATACCAATAAAAAATAGCATGCTAAATCATATACGATTTAACATGCTATTTGAGTTGTTTTTTCACGTTTTGCACTTCAAAATAGAGCCCGTTACCCAGAGAAATGCCTCTCTATTTATAATCTAGGATTCTATTTTCCAGATTTGTTTAGCATACTCGCGAATCGTTCGATCACTTGAAAAGTACCCAGAGTGAGCAATATTTAATAGACTCTTCTCCAACCACTTATTCCGATCCTGATAAGCATCGTTAACCCGCTCTTGTGCTTCTATATAAGAAGCAAAATCTCTAAGAACAAAATATTGGTCATTCTGAGTTAGGAGTGAGTCATAAATTGCCTCAAAGTCCCCCTCAGTTTCTGGGAAATGACCGTTAATTAATTGTTCTAATACCTGGCTAATTCGTTTGTCATGGTAATAGTATTCGTTTGAATAATATCCCCCATTTTGATAATAGTGAAGTACTTCCTCAGCCTTTAATCCAAAGGTAAAGATATTCTCATTGCCTACAGCATCTTTGATTTCAATATTCGCACCATCCAATGTGCCGATTGTTAAAGCACCGTTCATCATAAACTTCATATTTCCGGTTCCTGATGCTTCTTTACTAGCAGTTGAAATCTGTTCACTTACATCTGCTGCTGGAAAAATATCCTCTGCAACCGAAACACGATAGTTTTCAATAAATATTACCTTAAGATACTGGGAAGTTTGCTTATCACTATTAACCTTTTCAGCTACTGAATTAATCAGTTTTATTATCTTTTTAGCATAATAATAGCCTGGGGATGCTTTTGCTCCAAATATAAAGGTACGAGGATGAATGATAAAACTAGAATCCTCTTTCATTCGATTATATAAGTACATGATATGTAGTACATTTAAAAGCTGGCGCTTATACTCATGTAGACGTTTTACCTGTACATCAAAAATTGAATAAGGATCAACCACAATACCTGTTTGTGCTAAAATGCGCTTTGCTAAAATTTCTTTTCTAGTTATTTTTACATCGTACAGCCTTTCAAGTACAGTAGAGTCATGTCTATGATTCTTTAATTCTAGTAAAGAATTGGGCTCATAAATCCAATCGTTCCCTATTGTTTCTGTAAGCAATTCTGATAGGTGAGGGTTCGCCTTTAATAACCAGCGTCGATGAGTAATTCCATTCGTTTTATTATTAAATTTCTCAGGGTAGACCTCATAAAATAATTTCATTTCACGTTTTTTCAAAATCTCAGAATGTAGCTTAGCCACACCATTCACACTATAACTTCCTACAATTGCTAAATGAGCCATTTTAACAACACCATGAGCGATTACAGCCATATTCTCAATTCGATTCCAATCGCCTGGGTACAGTTTCCAAAGCTCTTTACAAAAGCGCTCATTTATTTCTTCTACAATCATAAAGATCCTTGGTAATAAAGGCTTAAAAATATAAATAGGCCATTTCTCTAATGCCTCAGATAAAGTGGTATGATTCGTATAAGAGATGGTATTTGTTGTAACTTGCCATGCTTCATCCCATCCCATACCTTCTTCATCCATCAAGATCCTCATTAATTCCGGTACTGCTAATACTGGATGTGTGTCATTAATATGGATTGCTACTCCATTATGCAAATCCTCAAGACTACCATGCCTAGATTTATAATTTCGTAATATACTCTGTAGGCTAGCAGATACTAAGAAGTACTGCTGTTTTAGCCTTAGAATTTTCCCATCATCATGAGTATCATCGGGATATAAAAACTCTGAGACCGCTTCTGTCTCTCTCTTATACTCTAGAATGTTCTTATTATGTGGGAATGGTGAAGGTTCTGCATTCCATAATTGTAGTGTATTAACTGAGTCTGTACCATATCCGATAACAGGAATATCATAAGGTACAGCTGTAATCTTCTCGGCATTTACATGTCTAAATTTAAGTTTTCTTTCATGATAGTAGGATTCAACTTCTCCCCAGAAGCTTATCTCTGCGGCTTGATCAGACTTCCGTATCTCCCAAACATTTCCGTGACGTAACCATTGCTCTGGGTATTCAACCTGATATCCTTCTATTATCTTTTGATCAAATAATCCATGTTTATATCGGATGCCACAACCGTGCCCTGGGAAATTTAAGGAAGCTAAGGAATCAAGAAAACATGCGGCTAATCTTCCCAACCCTCCATTACCTAAACCAGCATCTGCTTCAGCTTCTTCAATATCTTTTATGTTAATGCCTAGCTCTAACAGGCCTTCTTCAACGATTTGATTTATTCCAAGGTTTATAAGATTATTCCCTAATAATCTCCCAAGTAGAAACTCAATTGACAAATAGTAAACCTGTTTCTGATTGCTACTACGATATTTCTCATTCGTTTGTATCCAGTTTGAGCTAATATACTCTCTTATTAAACTACCAAGAGTATTGTAATGATCTCTACTTGTCGATTCAGAGAAACTTTTACCAGACATCATTTCAAGTCTATTGCAAAATACCTTCTTAAACGTCTCTTTGTTGGTGAACATTCATTCCACTCCTAACAAGTAAACCTGCATAAAGCTGATTATATTTAAAAGCAGATTGTGCCCAGCTGTAGTCACGTGACATTGCTTCTCCAACTATCTTTGCCCATACTTCCTTATCCTGAAATAAGTCGATAGCACGATTAACAGTGTAGAGCATATCATGTGCGTTAAAATTCTTAAAACTAAAGCCATTTCCGATACCAGTGCTTTCATTAAAGGATTGAACAGTATCGTTTAATCCCCCTGTTTCACGAACAATCGGGATTGTACCATAACGCAATGAAATTAGTTGGCCTAAACCACATGGTTCGAATTTTGAAGGCATTAAGAACAAATCAGAACCTGCATAGATTTGGTGTGCTAATTTTTCATCAAATCCAATCATCACTTTTAACTTATCTGGATAGTGCCCAGCCAATGTTAAAAAGATATTTTCATATTTCTCATCACCGGTTCCTAGGATAATCATCTGTAGATCCTTTGATAACATTTCTTCAATAACATGGATGATTAAATCAAGACCTTTTTGTTCAGTTAACCTTGAGATGATTGATAGAACAGGTATATCTTTTCGTTTTGGTAATCCAAATTGTTTCTGTAAGGATTGTTTATTAAATTCTTTGCTTTTTATTTTCGTGTATTCATATTTTCTTGCAATAAGAGTATCTGTCTTCGGGTTATATATTTCATCGTCTATTCCATTTAAAATCCCAACTAATTTCTCATTATACTTTCGTAGTAATCCATCTAATTTTTCACCATAGTACTTGCTTTGTATTTCATCTTTATAAGTTGGACTAACAGTCGTAATTAAATCGGATGAAACGATTGCTGCTTTCATAAAATTTACATTCCCAAAGAACTCAAGTTTATCACTTGTAAAGTACTCCTCTGACAGATTTAGCAAATCACCTAAAATCCCCTTTGGAAATACACCTTGGAATTGAAGATTATGAATGGTGAAAATCGTACGAATGGAAGAATAAGCCTCATCTTTGTACTCATGTTTCAATAAAAAGTTTACCATTCCTGTGTGCCAGTCATGACAATGAATAACATCCGGTGTAAATTCAATGTTAGGAATAGCTTGTAATACCGCATGGCAGAAAAAAGAAAACCTTTCGCCATCATCATAATATCCATAAAGGCGTTCTCTATTAAAATAATACTCATTATCGATAAAGTAATAAGTGATTCCCTCATAAGTCAAAACCTCGATACCACAGTATTGAGATCTCCAACCTAGTTGAACATTAAACTCACTCACTTTTTCCATCTTTTCTTTAAATTGTGTAGGAATTTGCCCGTATTTTGGCAGCATAATCCTTACGTCTGTTCCCAAGTTTTTTAATTCTTTTGGAAGGGCTCCAGCTACATCTGCTAAACCACCTGATTTTATAAAGGGAACACACTCTGATACAACAAATAACACTTTCACGATTTCATCAACGCTCCTTGTAAGGTTCCTTTACGAACTACGTACGGAGAAATCTTACTTCCTTGGAGAGATACATTATTCTCTACTTTTACATCTTTGTCAAAAACAACTGCATCTAATACACAATCAGTTCCAATAACGCCTTTTTGCATTATAATACTGTTTTTAATAATAGTACCTTTACCTACCTTAACCCCTCTTGAAATGATACTGTTTTCTACATATCCTTCAATGACACATCCATTAGCAATCATCGAATTTTTTACTACTGCATCTTTTGTATATTTTGTAGGTGGCTCATCTTTCACCTTTGTATAAATCGGACTATATTGTAAAAATAATTGTTTCCAAACGGTTGGATCTAACAACTCCATACTGTGTTTGTAGTATTTTTCTATAGAATCAATTACTCTCACATATCCGCGATATTCATAATCACAAATCTTAAAAGTATGCTTATGATCCCGGACTACATCTTGAATGCTATAGTATCCTGTAGCATCTTGTGCTGTAATCAAGTCGATCAGAAGCGAAGTTTCTAGGATATACATATCTAGCGATTTACCCAGATGACGCACTTCAGTAATATCACATTGTTCCTCAATATGTCTTTTTAATATTTTTTTATAATCCACATTGCATACAGTGTAACTATTTGTAATCAACGTATATTTTTGAGTGCTTCGATAAAAGTAGTCCATATGATTTCGAAATTGCTTAAATGAACCTTCTTCTTCAAAATTAGAGGAAGGAAAGAAAAACAATCCATCTCTTTTTCTATTCAAATCCCATTGCTTCCCAGAGCCAATATGATCCATAAGAGAACGGTACTGATATCTCGGAAAAATGGCTACACTTTCAATGCCAGAGTTAACCATGTTAGACAAAACAAAGTCAACTAGTCTATATCTACCTGCAAATGGAATAGCTGCCATTGACCGATTTATTGTTAAATCCTCAATAGCATCTCTATATGTTGTTGCATCAATGACTCCAAGCAAGTTCTTTATCATTTTACTCCATCCTCTCAGGGGCTATTTTCAATTCTGTCCATAGACGTATCCACCTTTATTTATTCACCATAATCATGTCTTCTGTAACGAGGATAATGTCATCTTCCGGTTCTGAACGAATGACCGTCCCATCTGGAATATGGATGCCTGGTGGAATAATGGCTCTTTCAATAAAGACGTTTTTACCAATTTTTGCATCTGGCATGATGACAGACTCTTTTATAATTGAACCCTCACCAATATGAGAACCTTGAAATAAAACAGAATGGTAAGCACTTCCTTCAATTACACATCCTTCATTTACAAGCGATTCATTAACATCTGCAGTTGGAGAGATAAATTGTGGTGGCTGATTTGGATTAACCGAATAAATGCGCCAAGATTGATCAAATAAATTTAATTCAGAATCCTCACGTAACAAATCCATATTAGCTTCCCATAAACTCTTTACCGTTCCTACATCCTTCCAATAGCCCTTAAAAGGATATGCAATTAACTTTTTCTGGTCTTTTAATAACAGTGGAATTACATCTTTGCCGAAATCATGACTTGATTCTGAATTTTGGTCATCTAATTCTAAATACTCCTTTAGAACAGACCACTTAAAAATATATATGCCCATAGATGCTAAGTTATTTTTAGGAAATTCTGGTTTTTCTTCAAACTCTAGAATCTCCATGTCCTCGTTTGTATTCATAATTCCAAATCGGTCTGCTTCATCCCAAGGTACTTCAATGACTGAAATCGACACATCTGCATTTTTACTAATATGGAATTCTAGCATTTTAGCATAATCCATTTTATAAATATGATCTCCTGATAATATCAACACATATTCTGGGTCATATTGTTTTAAGTAGGTTACATTCTGATAGATTGCACTGGCCGTACCAGAGTACCATTTCACTCCTGAAGACTCTGCATATGGTGGAAGGACTGTAACTCCACCATTTTTGCGATCGAGGTCCCATGCACTACCAATACCGATATAAGAATGTAGTAAGAGAGGTTGATATTGTGTAAGCACACCAACAGTATCAATTCCGGAATTTGTACAATTGCTCAAGGTAAAGTCAATAATTCTATATTTACCACCAAAAGGAACAGCAGGCTTTGCCAAGTCTTGAGTTAATGAGTTTAACCTACTTCCCTTGCCCCCTGCCAATAGCATTGCGACGCACTTTTTTCTGATCATCATTATTTTTCTCCCCTCTGCTTTTAATCGGACGTACGATTGAAATACCATATGGCGGGATTGTCATTTTAATGTGAAAAGGTTTACCATGGTACTGACCTTCTTCACCAATCAATTTCCCTTTGTTTATTTGACCAGAACCTCCAAAGGCTGTATCATCACTATTCATTACTTCTTTATAAGAAGCTAATAACGGTACTCCCACTTTGTACTCATGGTAGGTTTCTGGTGTGAAGTTACACACAATCACTGTTAAATCATTCTCTTTCTTTCCTTTTCGCACAAAAGAAAATATGCTTTGATCATGGTTGTTTACATCAATCCATTCAAATCCCTCATCAGAATTATCTAGCTCGTATAAAGACCTTTGCTTTTTATATATCTTGAATAACTCTTTACTATACTCTCTTAAATGTTGATGCATTCTATAATCATCAAGGTTCCAATCTAGTTCGCTATCATCCTTCCACTCAGAGAATTGACCGAACTCTCCACCCATGAAAAGAAGTTTTTTTCCAGGATGTGTGATTAAGTAGCCATACAGCAGCCTTAACTGAGCAAACTTATCCCAATAATCACCTGGCATTTTATCAAGCATTGATTTTTTCCCATGAACAACTTCATCGTGGGAAAAAGGTAAAATATACTTCTCAGAAAATGCATATAAAAGGGAAAACGTCACTTTATTATGTAATTTTTTTCTTTCATATGGAGAAGCTTGCATGTATGTTAAAATGTCATTCATCCAACCCATATTCCACTTATATGAAAATCCTAGACCATCTTCACTTACTGGACTAGTAACCTTTGGCCAAACCGTAGAATCCTCTGCAATCATTAGGACAGAATGATCAAACTCGTGCACTGCATTGTTTAGCTTTTTCAAAAACTCTAAAGCAAAAGGATTCGGTCTTTGTTCTCCCTCTTGGCTAGTAGGCCAATAAATCATATTTGCTACTGCATCCACTCTGAATCCGTCAATATGAAAGTAATCAATCCAAAATAGTGCATTTGAAATTAGAAAGCTTTGAACTTCAGGCTTTGATAAATCAAAGTTTGCTGTGCCCCACACTTTGTTTTCGCGATCATGACTATAGCTATATTCATAGGTAGGCTTTCCATCAAATAAATATAGACCGTGAGAATCTTTACAAAAGTGACCTGGTACCCAATCCATAATGACACCAATGCCATGTTGATGACATTGGTCAATAAGATACATTAACCCATGAGGTGTCCCATATCGACTTGTTGCAGAGTAATAGCCAGTTCCCTGGTAACCCCAAGATTTATCAAGTGGATGTTCTACTAGGGGTAAGATTTCTATATGAGTAAACCCATGTTCTAGAACGTAAGGGATAAGAATTTCTGATAGCTCTTCATAAGAGTAGTAACTACCATCATTCTTTAATTTCCAAGAACCTACATGCACTTCATAAATATTTAAGGGCCTATCATGAGTAGACCTTTTATTTTTTTGCCATGCCTTATCATTCCATTTATAGCCATCAAGATTATAAATAACAGAGGCTGTAGCCGGTCTTACTTCAGAATAAAATGCATAGGGGTCAGACTTTAAGAGGATATCGCCATCGTCTGTAGTGATCTCATACTTATATATGTCCCCATCGACTAATCCCGGGAAAAAATTCGTCCAGATTCCCTCATTATTTATCTTATCTAAAGGATGATTGTCTCCTTCCCATTGATTAAAGTTACCTACAATGTTTACTTTTGCTGCATGTGGTGCCCAGACAGTGAACTGTGTTCCCTCCACACCATTTTGTACTGTTAGATGTGCTCCAAATAACTGGTAGCTTTTAAATAGATTTCCTTCATGAAATAAATGAATATCATGATTAGTTGGAAGAGTTAAGATCACTCGTATCCACCCTTTCTATAACGTTTAGTTCGATTAGTATTTCTTCATTTTACAAGCAATTTAAAGGCTGAAGAGGTATTTTTGTATGACATTATTTTACAAAATATTCTTTTTCACCTTTAATTGTTATTGCTAAATAACATTCAATTATTATTGCAAACGATTACATTATTTTTATAAAAAAAGTATTTCACTATTAGTTTTATTAATAGTCTTCTCATAACAAGTTTAGGGTAAAACATTGGTATAACAAACTTTGACTGACACTGGTTTCTATTTAATAAAAAGGGATTAGCGTTTAAAAATATAGTAAATATTATAAATTATCAACTAATTTGTTATAGTAAAGCAGTAAACGTTAACACGTTTTAGTTAAAAAGCAATTATTGTCGATAAAAAAACGGACACAAATTGTTCAATAAGGAAAAAGAGAAAGGCAAGAGAAGACTGAATGAAGATTCATAAGTGGATAGCTACGATATAAAAGTGATGTATACAAATAGAAGAAATGAAAAAAAGCGCAACGAGTAATTAAACTCGTTACGCTTTTTTGATGACCCATACGGGATTCGAACCCGTGTTACCGCCGTGAAAGGGCGGTGTCTTAACCGCTTGACCAATGGGCCATTATACTATTAAACTTATGGCGGAGAAGGAGGGATTTGAACCCTCGCGCCGCTTACGCGACCTACACCCTTAGCAGGGGCGCCTCTTCAGCCTCTTGAGTACTTCCCCATAAATGGCTCCACAGGCAGGACTCGAACCTGCGACCGATCGGTTAACAGCCGATAGCTCTACCACTGAGCTACTGTGGAATAATGATAGTTTTAATTACTTAGAATAATAAGTAATGGTGGGCCTAAATGGACTCGAACCATCGACCTCACGCTTATCAGGCGTGCGCTCTAACCAGCTGAGCTATAGGCCCTAATAAGTTTAGGTTAAAGTAAATGGAGCGGGTGATGAGAATCGAACTCACGACATCAGCTTGGAAGGCTGAGGTTTTACCATTAAACTACACCCGCAACTATAAAGAAAATGGGGCGACTGATGGGAATCGAACCCACGAATGCCTGAACCACAATCAGGTGCGTTAACCACTTCGCCACAACCGCCATAAATAAAAAAATATGCTATATATAAAGAATGGTGGCTCAGGACGGAATCGAACCGCCGACACAAGGATTTTCAGTCCTTTGCTCTACCAACTGAGCTACTGAGCCAACATATGGCGGTCCCGACCGGGATCGAACCGGCGATCTCCTGCGTGACAGGCAGGCATGTTAACCGCTACACCACGGGACCATTGGTTGCGGGGACAGGATTTGAACCTGCGACCTTCGGGTTATGAGCCCGACGAGCTACCAGACTGCTCCACCCCGCGATAATAAAAATTATAAAGTGTAATTCTCTTGCTAAGATAGTAATTGACTGTCCCAATCTCAGTAAGTTAATGCAAGAAGCAACTCGATTGGTACAACTCGGAGTTAATTCAAGGAGTAACGCTCGTTGCTCCACCCCGCGATAATAATAACTATGCTGAAGATTTTTCACCATTAGCTCATATAAGATAATGGCGGAGGAAGAGGGATTCGAACCCCCGCGGGCTTTAACACCCCTGTCGGTTTTCAAGACCGATCCCTTCAGCCGGACTTGGGTATTCCTCCGTATAATTAACTAATGGTGGACCTTGTAGGACTCGAACCTACGACCGGACGGTTATGAGCCGTCTGCTCTAACCAGCTGAGCTAAAGGTCCAATTAATATGGTAGCGGCGGAGGGAGTCGAACCCACGACCTCACGGGTATGAACCGTACGCTCTAGCCAGCTGAGCTACACCGCCATATTAAGGAACTTATCAATACTTTGCGAAAAAAATTGGTGGAGCCTAGCGGGATCGAACCGCTGACCTCCTGCGTGCAAGGCAGGCGCTCTCCCAGCTGAGCTAAGGCCCCTAAATTTCAATGGTCGGGAAGACAGGATTCGAACCTGCGACCCCTTGGTCCCAAACCAAGTGCTCTACCAAGCTGAGCTACTCCCCGTAATATATAATGGCGCGCCCGAAAGGAGTCGAACCCATAACCTTCTGATCCGTAGTCAGACGCTCTATCCAATTGAGCTACGGGCGCATCATAAGAACATTATTTCCACTTCGTGAAAAAATGTTGGTGCCGAGGACCGGAATCGAACCGGTACGGTAGTCACCTACCGCAGGATTTTAAGTCCTGTGCGTCTGCCAGTTCCGCCACCCCGGCACATAAAGAATGCAGACTATTTTTGGAGCGGAAGACGAGGTTCGAACTCGCGACCCCCACCTTGGCAAGGTGGTGTTCTACCACTGAACTACTTCCGCGAAAATTGGTGCGGGTGAAGGGACTCGAACCCCCACGTCATGGACACTAGATCCTAAGTCTAGCGCGTCTGCCAATTCCGCCACACCCGCAAATCAATTTAATTAAAATGGTGAGCCATGAAGGATTCGAACCTTCGACCCTCTGATTAAAAGTCAGATGCTCTACCAACTGAGCTAATGGCTCGTACAAAGTGGTGCCGGCGAAAGGAGTCGAACCCTCGACCTACTGATTACAAGTCAGTTGCTCTACCAACTGAGCTACACCGGCGAATTAAGAAAGTAAAGTTTATAGTTTTAAAGATAAGTTATTTTCACTTCTCTTCATTAAGTGAAAAAACTTTGGTGGAGGATGACGGGATCGAACCGCCGACCCCCTGCTTGTAAGGCAGGTGCTCTCCCAGCTGAGCTAATCCTCCATTGAAACAGTCTAGCAACGTCCTACTCTCACAGGGGGAAACCCCCAACTACCATTGGCGCTGAAGAGCTTAACTTCCGTGTTCGGCATGGGAACGGGTGTGACCTCTTCGCCATAGTCACTAGACAATTTATTGGGACAAGTTCTATTATAATATGTTTATAGAAATTATCAAGAGGAAATTTTTGTTCCCTCAAAACTAGATAACGATAAGACATTCAAATAAAGAATAAGTGGTTAAGTCCTCGAACGATTAGTATCAGTCAGCTCCACACGTCACCGCGCTTCCACCTCTGACCTATCAACCTGATCATCTTTCAGGGTTCTTACTAGCTTGCGCTATGGGAAATCTCATCTTGAGGGGGGCTTCATGCTTAGATGCTTTCAGCACTTATCCCTTCCACACATAGCTACCCAGCGATGCCCTTGGCAGAACAACTGGTACACCAGCGGTGTGTCCATCCCGGTCCTCTCGTACTAAGGACAGCTCCTCTCAAATTTCCTACGCCCACGACGGATAGGGACCGAACTGTCTCACGACGTTCTGAACCCAGCTCGCGTACCGCTTTAATGGGCGAACAGCCCAACCCTTGGGACCGACTACAGCCCCAGGATGCGATGAGCCGACATCGAGGTGCCAAACCTCCCCGTCGATGTGGACTCTTGGGGGAGATAAGCCTGTTATCCCCGGGGTAGCTTTTATCCGTTGAGCGATGGCCCTTCCATGCGGAACCACCGGATCACTAAGCCCGACTTTCGTCCCTGCTCGACTTGTAGGTCTCGCAGTCAAGCTCCCTTGTGCCTTTACACTCTGCGAATGATTTCCAACCATTCTGAGGGAACCTTTGGGCGCCTCCGTTACATTTTAGGAGGCGACCGCCCCAGTCAAACTGCCCACCTGACACTGTCTCCCATGCGGATCACGCATGAGGGTTAGAATTTCAATACAGCCAGGGTAGTATCCCACCAATGCCTCCACCGAAGCTGGCGCTCCGGCTTCTACGGCTCCTACCTATCCTGTACAAGCTGTACCAAAATTCAATATCAGGCTGCAGTAAAGCTCCACGGGGTCTTTCCGTCCTGTCGCGGGTAACCTGCATCTTCACAGGTACTATAATTTCACCGAGTCTCTCGTTGAGACAGTGCCCAGATCGTTACACCTTTCGTGCGGGTCGGAACTTACCCGACAAGGAATTTCGCTACCTTAGGACCGTTATAGTTACGGCCGCCGTTTACTGGGGCTTCGATTCAGAGCTTCTCTTGCGATAACCCCTCCTCTTAACCTTCCAGCACCGGGCAGGTGTCAGCCCCTATACTTCACCTTGCGGTTTCGCAGAGACCTGTGTTTTTGCTAAACAGTCGCCTGGGCCTATTCACTGCGGCTTTTCTGGGCTATTAACCCTAAAAAGCACCCCTTCTCCCGAAGTTACGGGGTCATTTTGCCGAGTTCCTTAACGAGAGTTCTCTCGATCACCTTAGGATTCTCTCCTCGCCTACCTGTGTCGGTTTGCGGTACGGGCACCTCTCACCTCGCTAGAGGCTTTTCTTGGCAGTGTGAAATCAGGAACTTCGGTACTATATTTCCCTCGCCATCACAGCTCAGCCTTACGGAAAGCGGATTTGCCTACTTTCCAGCCTTACTGCTTGGACGCGCATATCCAACAGCGCGCTTACCCTATCCTTCTGCGTCCCCCCATTGCTCAAACGGTGAGGAGGTGGTACAGGAATTTCAACCTGTTGTCCATCGCCTACGCTTTTCAGCCTCGGCTTAGGTCCCGACTTACCCTGAGCGGACGAGCCTTCCTCAGGAAACCTTAGGCATTCGGTGGACAAGATTCTCACTTGTCTTTCGCTACTCATACCGGCATTCTCACTTCTAAGCGCTCCACCAGTCCTTACGGTCTGACTTCGCTGCACTTAGAACGCTCTCCTACCATTGTTCGTAAGAACAATCCACAGCTTCGGTGATACGTTTAGCCCCGTTACATTTTCGGCGCAGAGTCACTCGACCAGTGAGCTATTACGCACTCTTTAAATGGTGGCTGCTTCTAAGCCAACATCCTGGTTGTCTAAGCAACTCCACATCCTTTGCCACTTAACGTATACTTTGGGACCTTAGCTGGTGGTCTGGGCTGTTTCCCTCTTGACTACGGATCTTATCACTCGCAGTCTGACTCCCATGGATAAATCTTTGGCATTCGGAGTTTGACTGAATTCGGTAACCCGATGAGGGCCCCTAGTCCAATCAGTGCTCTACCTCCAAGATTCTTACACATGAGGCTAGCCCTAAAGCTATTTCGGAGAGAACCAGCTATCTCCAAGTTCGATTGGAATTTCTCCGCTACCCACACCTCATCCCCGCACTTTTCAACGTGCGTGGGTTCGGGCCTCCATTCAGTGTTACCTGAACTTCACCCTGGACATGGGTAGATCACCTGGTTTCGGGTCTACGACCACGTACTAATGCGCCCTATTCAGACTCGCTTTCGCTGCGGCTCCGTCTCTTCGACTTAACCTTGCACGGGATCGTAACTCGCCGGTTCATTCTACAAAAGGCACGCCATCACCCATTAACGGGCTCTGACTACTTGTAGGCACACGGTTTCAGGATCTTTTTCACTCCCCTTCCGGGGTGCTTTTCACCTTTCCCTCACGGTACTGGTTCACTATCGGTCACTAGGGAGTATTTAGCCTTGGGAGATGGTCCTCCCTGCTTCCGACGGGATTTCTCGTGTCCCGCCGTACTCAGGATCCACTCAAGAGGGAACGAAGTTTCGACTACAGGGTTGTTACCTTCTACGACGGATCTTTCCAGATCTCTTCGTCTACCCCGTTCCTTTGTAACTCCATATAGAGTGTCCTACAACCCCAAGAGGCAAGCCTCTTGGTTTGGGCTATATTCCGTTTCGCTCGCCGCTACTCAGGAAATCGCGTTTGCTTTCTCTTCCTCCGGGTACTTAGATGTTTCAGTTCCCCGGGTATGCCTTCTGATACCCTATGTATTCAGGTATCGATACTACTCCATTACGAGTAGTGGGTTTCCCCATTCGGAAATCTTCGGATCAATGCTTACTTACAGCTCCCCGAAGCATATCGGTGTTAGTCCCGTCCTTCATCGGCTCCTAGTGCCAAGGCATCCACCGTGCGCCCTTTCTAACTTAACCTAAGAAAAACATAGTTTTTCGTGTTAGAAAGTTTTCTTTCTATAAAGAAAGAACTTTACACATTTCTTACATTGAATGTCTTGTTACGTTATCTAGTTTTCAAAGAACAAATATGAGAGATAGTTCTCTCAAAACTGAACATAACACAAAGCGTCTTCTTATGAAGTACAGCGTACTTCAGTTTCCTTAGAAAGGAGGTGATCCAGCCGCACCTTCCGATACGGCTACCTTGTTACGACTTCACCCCAATCATCTGTCCCACCTTAGGCGGCTGGCTCCTTACGGTTACCCCACCGACTTCGGGTGTTACAAACTCTCGTGGTGTGACGGGCGGTGTGTACAAGGCCCGGGAACGTATTCACCGCGGCATGCTGATCCGCGATTACTAGCGATTCCAGCTTCATGCAGGCGAGTTGCAGCCTGCAATCCGAACTGAGAATGGTTTTATGGGATTCGCTCAACCTCGCGGTTTTGCAGCCCTTTGTACCATCCATTGTAGCACGTGTGTAGCCCAGGTCATAAGGGGCATGATGATTTGACGTCATCCCCACCTTCCTCCGGTTTGTCACCGGCAGTCACCTTAGAGTGCCCAACTGAATGCTGGCAACTAAGATCAAGGGTTGCGCTCGTTGCGGGACTTAACCCAACATCTCACGACACGAGCTGACGACAACCATGCACCACCTGTCACCGTGTTCCCCGAAGGGAAACGCTCTGTCTCCAGAGTTGTCACGGGATGTCAAGACCTGGTAAGGTTCTTCGCGTTGCTTCGAATTAAACCACATGCTCCACCGCTTGTGCGGGCCCCCGTCAATTCCTTTGAGTTTCAGTCTTGCGACCGTACTCCCCAGGCGGAGTGCTTAATGCGTTAGCTGCAGCACTAAAGGGCGGAAACCCTCTAACACTTAGCACTCATCGTTTACGGCGTGGACTACCAGGGTATCTAATCCTGTTCGCTCCCCACGCTTTCGCGCCTCAGTGTCAGTTACAGACCAGAAAGTCGCCTTCGCCACTGGTGTTCCTCCACATCTCTACGCATTTCACCGCTACACGTGGAATTCCACTTTCCTCTTCTGTACTCAAGTCCCCCAGTTCCCAATGACCCTCCACGGTTGAGCCGTGGGCTTTCACATCAGACTTAAAGGACCACCTGCGCGCGCTTTACGCCCAATAATTCCGGACAACGCTTGCCACCTACGTATTACCGCGGCTGCTGGCACGTAGTTAGCCGTGGCTTTCTGGTTAGGTACCGTCAAGGTACCGCCCTATTCGAACGATACTTGTTCTTCCCTAACAACAGAGTTTTACGACCCGAAGGCCTTCATCACTCACGCGGCGTTGCTCCGTCAGACTTTCGTCCATTGCGGAAGATTCCCTACTGCTGCCTCCCGTAGGAGTCTGGGCCGTGTCTCAGTCCCAGTGTGGCCGATCACCCTCTCAGGTCGGCTACGCATCGTCGCCTTGGTGAGCCGTTACCTCACCAACTAGCTAATGCGCCGCGGGCCCATCTATAAGTGATAGCCGAAGCCATCTTTCAATAAAAGATTATGTAATCTCTTATATTATCCGGTATTAGCTCCGGTTTCCCGAAGTTATCCCAGTCTTATAGGTAGGTTGCCCACGTGTTACTCACCCGTCCGCCGCTATCCTTAGGAAGCAAGCTTCCTAAGAACCGCTCGACTTGCATGTATTAGGCACGCCGCCAGCGTTCGTCCTGAGCCAGGATCAAACTCTCCAATAGAGTTGATTAGCTCATGCTAAAACAAATTTTAAAACAAACATTGACGCTTGTGTTATGTTCAGTTTTCAAAGAACTTTTATGTGTAATCGCTCAGAAGCGACTTTATCAATATAACATTTCTCAACTTTCATGTCAACAACTTTTCAAGAAATGTTTTTCGTTTGTGCGACCAACTTTGTTTTCCTCATTGGCGACGAAATCTAATATATCACGGATAAAAAATGATTTCAACCCCTTAAATAAAAAAATGAAAAAGAGATTTATAAACCACCCATAAAGAGTAGCTCTCTTTTTCATTACTATATGAAGAATAATAATTCCTCTATAAAGCATCATAATAGTATCCAAGTTCATACAACTCATTAAATTCTTCTTTCAAACCAAGTTCTTTATAGATAGACAGTAGAACATTAATTGATTTAACTCTTTGTATTGTTCTTCCCTTCATATATAGTTCTTTCTGCAATAGCGGAAGGATTTCGATATCAGATTTACAAAAGACAATACAATCTTTCGTTGACTGCATATTTGAAACTCTTAGGATATCATGCATTTTAATTAACCAATGGTAAGCAGAATGGACTGAAATGATATCTTGAGCGTAATCAATAGAAGTTAGTAGTAGTTTTTCAGCAAGTACATATTTATTTTCTTCTATAGCCCAAGCAGCACATCCTATTAAAAAGGAACTCGTATCTCTTCTTGTTCTTAATTTACTTTCCGGTGCATCAACTTCTGATAATGGAAAGGTAATTCCAAATGAATGCTTACAACTTCTTCTTATAAATGATCTTTCATCTTCAGTTAGTGAAGACCAAAAACTATCTAGCCCGAGCTGCTTTATTAACCCCCCATACTTTTTGGAAACATCTACGGTACCTGTTTGGGATTTTGTCTTAAACAATCTTTTCAATTTCATAATTATCACCTCTTATGTTGTACAAACATTCTATGTCCTATAAGAAGTGTTCATGCTACTAATAACTTTATTAACATCTTATTCACACTTTATTAGGTTATTAACATCTTTTCCACCAATATCAGAAAGTTATCCACACTTAAAGAGAGTTTATCCCCATTTTGTGGGGGTATTTACATTCGAGTTATAGTTTCTGTAATAAATATTATTGATTTCTGTGGATTAAAAGCATAACTTGAATAATATGTTGATAACATTTTTATAGTTTTTTTTAATAGATTCCCATCATATTTGATAGATTCACAACATATAGTGGATTAAGAGATTACATAGAGAGGGAGATTGAAATGGAATTTATAAAGGCATTTGCTATGTTTTTATCACTTGCAATGTGTATCTTTTTATTTGTTTATTCATATATGGAAGGAATACGAATTTGTAATGAGGAAGGAAAGGTTAGGGCAACTACCTTTCTATTCAGTCTAGTATCTGCTTGTATTTTTGGTTTTACAACACATTCCTTATATTTTTCATAGAGTCATGTTATGAAGAAAGACCAATTTCCTAGTGGAAATTGGTCTTTCTTCATAATTTATCTTCTCTTACCTTCGGCTATAGGTTTTTTAGTTCAAGCTGGTTGTTTTATTGTTAGGAGGTCTCTTAAGTTTTCCCTAGCCCTAAAGATTCTGGTCTTTACAGTTGCTTTTTTGAGATTTAAGATAGCTGCAATTTCATCATCTTTTAAACCTTCGTTTACCTTTAACAATAATACTTCACGTTGTTCAGGCTTTAGTTGTTTAATTTTTTCCTGAACTTCGCCCACAAAGAATAAAACATCCACCTCACTATCTATAGAAGGAACGTTATCGCTAGATATGATATCTAATATAGTATCTTCAAGTGGTATCTTCTGACTTTTACTTTCTTTTCTTACTAAATCAATTGCTTTTCTCTTTGTAACTGTTGATAACCATGGCCCAATTTTGTTTACATCCTTAATTGTATTCATTTTTTGAAATGCCTTAAGAAATGTTTCTTGAATGATATCTTCCGAAAGGTATAAGTCCTTTGTAATATAGTAAGCTATCTTAAACAACTTCTCATAGAAAAGCTCATATAAATGATTGTAATTTATTTCATTAACAGATAGTCCATTCACATTATTCCCTCCAACAACCCTATTTGTAAAACAAAGTTATAATAGGATTCGGAAGTCGATTTGGAAATATGTGGGTTACCAATAAAATATAACTAGCTGAACTTGTCCTTAATGGTGTAAACATGGGTCTAATCTTGCACTCTAAAATATATCCCCCTCATAATTTGAATAGAGTTTTACCCGAAGGATGATCTAGTGGTCTTTATTGTTTTTACTCGCTGCCCAAAAGGCAAGAAAAACAAGAGGAATGAAAATAAACCAAGGAATATGAATTGTGCTTTGTGTAATAAACGCAAAGAACAGTAGGACGATCACTCCAAAAATGCAGTACAAGCACCCTCTCCCAAAAGTCTCCAACTCATCACCCCCTTACTAATCATTATGCAGAAGGTAAGTTGTTTCATGTTTTTGCTTAGCAAAAACATAGAAAAGAGTTATATTATATTTCATTTGTTCCTTTATTACATTAAAGGTAACCGCAAAAAAGTGCTACACACAGTGTTGTAGCACTAAATGAGTTACTCACTCTTGTCACAATTATGTTTTTTTCCATGGTGTGGCCAATGCGGAGCATATCCATGCTCTTTTAGCTTTTCTTGAAATCTACCTAATCGAGCTATTTTTTCTTCGGCTTTATCTTGTGTAATAACGCCATACTCAGCATATTTGTTAATAAGCTGTTTTTTTGTTTCGAACATTTCTTTATAAAGATTTTCTAACTCCTCTTGCTGGTCAGCAGTAAGCTGAATATCTGTTTTATGCTCTAGTTTTTCAGCATGAATGATATCAGCAGGTTGGGTAAATAAATTAAAAACACATAATAAGGAGAAACATATAGTTAATCTTTTCAGTTTAATCACTCCATTTTATTTTCTCGGAGTGTATTATCTTCTATTAATGCCTAACTTATTCAACAAAATTTTTAACTAGCGTTCAATGTTTTAGTTTCCTTTACTCTGGGTTTCTTCTTTTCACTAACTGCATACAAGGAAATTCCTAGAATAATGATGATTCCCCCTACTACCTGTGTCCATACAACATTCTCTCCAAGTATATAATAGGCTAAGACACCCGCTCCAATTGGTTCAAAAAGTATACTCATAGATATAACCGAAGTACTTAGCCACTTCAGTGACCAATTAAATAAGGAATGGCCTAATAAGGTTGGAACAATTGCTAATAAAAGAAAATAGATCCAATCGCCATTATCTGAAGGAATAATAGGATATTGTAAAAGCACTACATACAGAAAAAGGGTTAAAGTACTTATGCCATAGACAATGAATGTATACGTAATTAATGAGAGTCTTTTTCTGACAGTTTGACCGAATAACAAGTAGGTTGTAACCATAGCACAAGAAACTAATGCTAATAAATCCCCAAATAAGGCCATCCCGCTTATGTTAAAGTCTCCCCAACTAATAATAATACTTCCTGTTATGCCAAGCCCACCACTTAATAAAGCCTTATAGCCAGCTTTCTCTTTAAAGAATAGATAGGTTCCTATAAATGCAAAAATTGGTTGTAAGGTCACCAAAACTGTCGAACTCGCAACCGAAGTATAGTTCAGCGATTCAAACCATAAAATAAAATGAAAGGCCAAAAAAACACCTGCAACCGACGAAAATAGCCAATCCCTCTTAGATATCAATTTAATTTCATGCCTATATTTTAATAGAAATAGAGGTGACATTAGTAAAACTGAAAAAAACAAACGATAAAAAGCTATGACAGGTGCGGGAGCATTAGCCAATTTCACAAAAATGGCAGATGTTGAGACCGCGACAACCCCAATAAGTAAAGCGATATATGGTGCGCTAATTTTATTCATAAATTCACCTTTTATTTAGAAATTAAATCTACTATACTCGATAATCTCTAGAAATGACTAGAAGTTTTTTAAAAGATTTTTAAAGTCTATTAATCTAAAAATTACAAATATTTATCGGAAAATAGTATACTATATATGTAAGTTACCATTAAACAAATGAGGAGGAACATATGGATATATTAAAGGATGTTACAATCGGGCAACTACTTAGGGATGCAGTAACTAAATACGGTAAAAAAGAAGCCATCGTTTATTCAAAAGAGAATATCCGGTATACATATGAAGAATTTTTCGAAGAAACCTCAAAACTTGCAAAAAGCCTTATAAAATTGGGTATAAAAAAAGGAGAACATATTGCAATATGGGCAACTAATGTTCCTGAGTGGCTACTTCTTCAATATGCGTCTGCTAGAATCGGCGCCGTTTTAGTAACTATAAATACAAGCTATCAATCAAGTGAACTTGAATATTTACTTAAACAATCAGATACAACCACACTTTTTAGTATTAATGGGTTTAAAGGTACTTCCTACATAGACATTATTAACACCGTTTGTCATCATAAACTCACTACCTCTCAACCAGGTAACCTACACCTAGATCATCTACCCTACTTAAAGAACGTAATTTATATTGGAGAAAGTAAGGCCCCAAATGGAATGATGGATTGGAGTGACTTAGTTACACTAGGGGACGATGTAAGTGATACAGTCTTACTTGGACGAGAACAATCACTAGATTCTTCTGACGTCATTAACATGCAATATACTTCTGGGACAACTGGTTTTCCTAAGGGGGTTATGTTAACACATCATAATATTGTAAATAATGGTCATTTAGTTGCAAAATCCATGAAACTAAATGCAGAGGATAGATTATGTATCCCTGTTCCCTTTTTTCATTGTTTTGGATGTGTGTTAGGCTCACTAGCATGCGTATCGGTAGGAGCCACAATGGTTCCAATAATAGAATTTAACCCTGAACTTGTGTTAGAGACCATTGAAAAAGAAAGATGCACTGGGCTACATGGTGTACCAACTATGTTTATAGCCGAGTTAAACCATGAGAACTTTTCTAAATACAATTTATCAACTTTAAGAACAGGAATTATGGCAGGGTCTAATTGTCCAATTGAAGTTATGAAAAAGTTAATTAACGAAATGGGTATGACCGATATTACAATTGCATATGGTCAGACTGAATCATCACCAGTTATAACCCAAACAACAACGACTGACTCCCTCGAACGGAGGGTAAATTCAGTTGGTAAAGCACATACACATGTTGAGGTTAAAATTGTTGACCCTGTTACCGAAAATGAAGTACCTTCTGGAATTCAAGGTGAGCTTTGTACGCGAGGATATCTTGTAATGAAAGGCTACTACAAAATGCCAGATGCTACACATGAAGCAATTGATTCTGAAGGTTGGCTTCATACTGGAGATTTGGCAACAATGGATGATGAAGGATATGTTAAAATCACAGGCCGTCTAAAAGATATGATTATCAGAGGCGGTGAGAATGTTTATCCTAGGGAGATTGAAGAATTCCTTTATCAACATGATAGTGTACTTGATGTTCAAGTGGTTGGAGTTCCAGATGAAAAGTACGGTGAAAAAGTGGCCGCATGTATTAAGCTCAAAGAAGGGCATATGATTACTACCGAGGATATACGGAGCTTCTGTACAGGGAAACTAGCATTTTACAAAATCCCAGAATACATTATATTTGTTGATGACTACCCAATGACAGCTTCTGGAAAAATCCAGAAATTTAAGCTTCGTGAACAAGCAAATGAATGGATTTCACAAACAGCTAAAACAGTATAACCAATGTAACGCACCTCTATGGGTGCGTTTTTTTTGAGAAAATAATCCCTTATTGTTTCCTAATTAACAAATGAACGGGAAGCTGCTAATATGCTTCCCTTTTCTTATTAATGGAGTTCCCTGTTAGTATCCACATACTTTCCATAATCAGGAACAGCAATATTATCAAAATCATTCACAAGCTTAGAAAGACTTGTTGTTAGTTTCTCTCCTGAAATTGGTATGCCGTGACCTGTTACGGCCACATCAGGTTTTAACTGTTCTAATGTTTTAACAGAAGTAAGAGAAGATTCCCAATCGGTTGTTAAATACCTAGGAGGACCACTTATTTCAAATTCCTGTGTAAATACTTTGTATAGGGATTCTTGCTTAACAGTTACAAATGCATCTCCCGCAATTAATACTCGGTCTTCTTCCCTAAAAAAAGATACATGTCCTGGAGTATGTCCTGGTGTATGAATCCAGCGCCACTCAGGCATTTCAGGGACAACCCCATTGGCGGGTAAAGGCTTTACATGATTACCTAAATTAATGGGCTCATTCGGGTACAAAGGGGACAATTTGGCTAACAAGCCACCTTCAACAGTTGGATCTGGATCGGGATAACTTTGCTTTCCAGTGAGAAACGGGATTTCTAATTCATGTGCATAAACTGGAACTTCCCAATGATTAATTAGTTCAATAATCGCACCAACATGATCAAAATGACCGTGGGTTAACAAAATAGCTCTAGGGCGACTGTGGGGTCCAAAGCGATCTTCAGTTAATGCTATTATATCGTCTGCTGAACCAGGCATACCGGCATCAACCAGTACAAAATCCTGCGTTTCGGTATTTCCAACTAAGATAAGGTTAACTACTTGAATGGTTTGACAAAATACATCTCGAGCAACCACTTTACCTAAACCGCTTGCAACTGAAGTGGCAGGTATAAATTTGTAGTCACTACCATAACTCATTTCTTTATCCATGTTGAGACCTCGTTTCTTAACATCTTAACCTAGGTCTAGTGTGTCACATGTCCCTTAGGATTATGATTTAAGGAATATATCAATTTTTTACCAAGTCTATTTTTATGATGCAACTAATTGTTTTTTCTTTTCCCTGGACTAACCCAAGCTAGTTTCCCTAGTTATGTTTCATTACAAATCAATAGGGTAAATAGATAGTACAACACATTTTAGCTTAGTCATTAAATCTAAAAGGAGGATGAGTATATGTCTTGGAACATAAAGGATTATCCTGATTCTATGAAAAATTTAGATGAAGTGGTTCGAGAAGAAGCAATCAGCATTGCCAATGGTTTACTAGATGAAGGGTATGAAGCCGGGAGAGCCATCGCAATTGCGGTAGCAAGAGCAAAGGAAACCTATGGAGATGAAGACCCAATTCACCATGTTGTACCACATCCTGACGGCTGGGCGATTAAAAAGGAAAAAACTCAAAGAGCAAGCGGTATTTTTGATACAAAAAAAGAAGCACTTAAGAAGGCGCAACAAATGGCTAGTAAAGAACATACAAGACTAATCATTCACAGGCAGGACGGAAAAATCGAAAAGCATCAAAATTATAAATGAAAAGGAAAAGTAACAAGTAATAAGGAAAAAGGAGTGTTAAATATGAGTGGAAGTAATACAAACAAAAAAAATGTCGTAGTAGGATCATTATTAGGTGTAATCATTGGTGCAACAACAGCACTATTTGTTTCACCAAAGTCAGGTAAAAAGAATCGTAAAGATTTTAAAAATCAAATGAGTACAATACAAGATCAAGTATATAAAATCGCAGATCGTACAAAGGAAAAGGTCAGCGATGTCTCACAGTCGATAACAAAAAATGCCTGAACATTAACATCTAAGTTGAATTATAACTAAATAAATTAAGGAGGAGATTTCTTGCTACACGAAGGCAATCAGTTAAAAAAGTTTGATATACATGCAACAGATGGATCAATCGGAACCGTTCACGACTTGTTTTTCGATGATGAGAAATGGACAACCCGTTATTTAGTTGTTGATACAATGAAATGGTTACCTGGACGAAAGGTTCTTGTATCACCGATGTCAATTCAAAATGTTAACATTCCAGAGAATAAAGTAGAATTAGCATTAACAAAAGAGAACATAAAAAATAGTCCTGATATCGATACCGATAAACCAGTATCAAAGCAAAAAGAAATAGAGATTGGGAGCTATTATGGTTACCCTCCATACCGAAGCATTGCTGGGACAGAAGTTGGAGGACAATACTTGGTTCCTGGGCAGTTGGCAGTTAGTTTAGAAAAAGAGCAGGGAAATATTAATCATGATGATATTGAAAGAGCAGATGAACCAAATCTGCGAAGTATGAAGGAAGTGACTGGCTATCACATCCATGCTGTAGACGGAAATATTGGTCATGTGGAAGATTTCATCATTTGTCCTATAACATGGACGCTGAGGTATATGGTTGTGGACACGAAAAATTGGTGGCCAGGTAAGAAAGTCCTCGTTTCACCAGATTGGATAAAAGACGTAAGGTGGGCAGATAGTAAGGTTTATGTAGACTTATCAGTTGATACGATTAAAAATGGGCCGGAATATGAAAAGGACAAATTTATTAATAGAGAGTTTGAAGAAGTACTATATGATAAATATAACAAAAGAAAGTATTGGTATTAAATAAGCACGATGGCAGGGAACGATGTAGTTTCCTGCTTTTTTGTTTCTAATTACTAAAAAATAGATTGTTTTTTATAATATTAAAGTGATATTATGTTTCTAGTTAGTATATTGGGGCATTAGCTCAGCTGGGAGAGCGCTACGCTGGCAGCGTAGAGGTCAGCGGTTCGATCCCGCTATGCTCCATCCATTGTTATAAATCCAGTCATACCAACGGTTTAAAGTTTCAAAGTCTATCGCTGACTTGGCGCTGACTTAGCGTTAGCGTAACGGTAAGACTTAAAACAGCGTTTTGCCGAATCATTCGTCTCTATTTTCAATTATGAAATGGAGGCGTTTTTTTTATGCAAAGATTGGGGTTGCGTAAAGACGTTAATCAAAGAGAAATCTCGCTTGAAAAAAGAAGCAGAAAAGAAATCTACCCGTTTGATAAACTTTTCGAAAGTTTTTTTAATTTTAAGGTTGCTGAAGGGCTCGCTAAAGGAACACTCGATATATATGAGAGGGTTTACCGCAATTTTACTGAATTCCTAATTAATAACTATCTAGAATGCGATTTTAGACAGATAAACGTGGATATCGCTCGCAACTATGTCGTTTGGTTACTAGAAGGTCACGTTAAGTTTGACGGGCATAAATTTAAGCAAGACAAAAGGCCTTTCACCACGGACAGCTAGCGACAATTTGAAAACATCAAAAACGATGTTTAAGTTTTTTAGTGAAGAAGGATGAAGAGAATCCGTTTGATAGAGTAAAAAATGTTAAGCAGATAGAAAAGGAAATCAATATACTGAATGTCGAGGAGTTAAACTTTGTTAGCCGTTCCTGATCAACGGAAGTATGCGGACTTTAGAGATTACGTAATTATGACCGTTTTATTAGATACATTATGTAGAATAAATGAGGTTTTATCACTAAAAAAAGACGATATAGATTATACAGTTTTAACAATTTCTATAAGTCCTGAAATAGCAAAGTCGCGCAAAGGAAGAGTAGTCCCTATCCAAAAAAGGACTGCTAGATTAATTAAGGAGCTCATTGCGGAAACTGATTTTTTTGATTCAGAATATGTTTTCTTAGCCAACTTCGGTGAAAAAATGCACACTAACCATTTTCGAAAACGTTTGACCAAGTTGGCAGTAGAGGCTGGAATTAAGAAAAAGGTCTATCCGCATCTATTGCGTTATACAGGTGCTACAATGTTCCTTGAATCTGGAGGAGATATTCGACATTTACAGATAATATTAGGACACGCAGACCTAAGAATGACTATGAAATATACCCACCTATCTTCAAAATCAATTTTGAAACAGTCCCAACCCCAACATCTTTTGTGAATTCTGTGTGTAAAAATTGTTCAATTATTTTATTATTAATTACACCTTGTTCATTAAGTATTCCATCTGGAATACCTTCATTCATCCCAATCGATGTAGCTTGAATTGTGTGACCACTTTTGACCCCATATTCAAAAAGTGCAAATGAATCGCCAACGTTTACCTTACAAAGTACGCCAAAGTTTACACTGGCTTACATCGGTATTACTGACGAGGAAATAGATGAAGCGTATAAGGCTATCGAAATTTAAACGATAGTCTCTTTTTTTTATTCTAGAAACAAGTAGATGAAGTGTAAAGGTAAGCAATCCAAAAAAACACATGCAGAAATCCACATTACTTTCTTTGTTAGCTCACCACTTGGATACCAAGAACAATAGTACGCTGATGAAATACATAAGAAAAAGAATGACATAGAAAATATTAAATAAAAATAATCTTTAACAATGGTCATTTACTACTCACCTTACTCTTAAAGAAGTTCGAGCTACAAAAAGGTAACTTAGAAGAAGCGTTTAAGATGTTAAATTTGTATACTATGGTACTACATGAGTCGAACCTTAAAAGGAATTGAATATATTATGCTTATAAGGGATGAAGTGGAGCTTTATGTAAGGTATATCGGTAATGTTAAAATAAGATTCAAATGGGATAGATTCATTAAAAAAGATTTACTTATTAATTGAAAGCCGAGCTAATCACACCCAAAATTTAATATAAAACACCAACAGGACTTACTGTCTTATTAAACTTTACTTCTTTTATTACATATAAGAAATAATTATAATTGCTAACAACTATTATTAACCAAGTCAAAAGCCCCCTTACTTATATGAGAGGGATGCTTTTTTAAAAAACTTCCTCAAACTAGAGTAAAGGTTTTTAAACTCAGTTTTTCACCTTCGTGAACTAGTGGTGGCTGGCTAAGAGAGAATTTATCATTTTAATTTCAAATAACCTAAAACCTCACAAATGGTAAGGTTTTAGGTACATAATTACATCTCTGCCTGTGGTTCTTCTTCCGAATGTAGTTCAACTGACTGTGTTT
Source organism: Cytobacillus suaedae (assembly GCA_014960805.1). Lineage (GTDB taxonomy): Bacteria > Bacillota > Bacilli > Bacillales > Bacillaceae_L > Bacillus_BV > Bacillus_BV suaedae. The sequence goes on from CP063163.1 coordinate 3,744,373, forward strand.
CTATTGCCTGTGTTTCTATTGCCTGTGGTTCTTCTTCATTTTCAGTAGAAGTCGCGCATTGATTCAATTCATTATTAATGACATTAACATACTTTATATTATCTTCTTCACTTTGCTGAACAGTTACCATAGCTAGCAATGACCTCTGTAGAAACAGACTAAATGTGTTATAATCAACTGCTCCATTATTTAAATAAAGTTTATGATCCACACCAGGTTGTCTATAATAAATTATTTTTGTGTCCTGACCTTCTATGTCCACTGAGAAAGAATCCCCATTGCTTCCACTACTTCCACCAACTATTTGTCCTACTGTTTCAACTATTGGTAATGGTAGTGTAACCACTGGAAATTGCTCGACTGGTGGTTCTTCAGGTACAGGTTGTTCTACTGGTGGTTCTTCGACCACAGGGGGAACTGTAGGTGGAATTACACCTAAAGACTCAGCTTTAACAATAAAATTTAAAGCAACTAAAGCCACTTGTTGTCTTTCTGCAAGTTGATGAGGATTAAAAAGGTTGTTGTCATCACCTTTCATTAATCCTGCTTCAACAGCGTATGCTACCGCATCCTTTGCCCACGAAGATATTTGACCCTTATCAGCAAATGTTAGCTTGTCTCCATACCCTGTTGAGTCTACCCCGAGTGCTTTCACAAATAAAGTTGCCATGTTTTCTCGTGTTACGTGGGTATCAAGACCAAACTTATCCTCACCAATTCCATCAATCAAAGCTGCTTTAACCGCTGCTTCTACATAGGCGTATGAATAGTGATTAGGCGGAACGTCAGAAAATGTTGCTTGGGCTGGCACGGTAGTAGTATCCAATTGTATTGATTTTGCTAGAATTATAGCAAAATCTTGACGGTTTATTTTCCCTGTGGGATCAAACTGACCATTCTCACTACCGGATAAAATTCCTTTCTCCACTAATTCTTGAATAGCGTCCTTCGCGTAGGAACCTTCAATATCAGTAAAACTAGTAGACGCAAGGGATTGAGTTGTGTTAAAGACAAAGATGAGCGTAAAAAGACTTGTTATAAATAGAGCTTTGATAACGTACTTCCCCATTTAAATACCTCCTACTTTTATTCTATTAATTACACGAATCATATTACCACATTTCCACTTGGTTTACATTATTTACTATACGGCATTATAAATTATCCAGTTTCTTCCTATCCAGCGTAAAAATGTCAGCAGACTGCTGCTAACATTATTGGATTTCATTTAAAGTTTGCAAAAATTCAAAAGATGTCTTTCTAAGTATTCCTCTATTTGTAAGTACCTCATTATTGGAGATTGTAAGGCCTTTGTTTCCCTTTTAGAGTATTTGCGTAGCACTTGTAAGAACTCTTTGTATTTTTCATTTATGATTAGCTCTAGTTTTACCCCATAGTTTTCCTCAATCATTTCCTTAACCACACCTAGTTGATAAATCTGACTATTTTCGAGAGTGGTTTTATTGTCCTTTACAATTGGTGACCACAGCATGTAGTGTTTTTCATACTCTGGTAAATACTTTTGGGCGTATTCAATATCCTTACTAAATTTATCATACAATTTTTGAATGTTATTACTTTTATTGTCCTTTCCTACATACAGTAATCCAGTAGTTAAATGTGTCGTAGATTCACACACATATGCAATGTTGTCTTTTAGATTAACACCTACCACATCAATTTCACCTTGTACGTCTTTTGTATATAAATTTCTTTGTACAAAATCACAAGACTTTATGTATTCCAAATAAGCTGCTACAATTTCTTCACCTATATTCATATGAACCTCCAATTAAGTATGAATATAATATAGCAAAATTCCTAACCATTGTGGTTGGGCTTGGTTGTAAAAATATTTAAAGTTAAGCGATTATAGGCAAGGATCTTCTTCAATATGAAGTTGGCACAATTAAATCAAAGGAGTGGGCATTTTTACATAAGAAAAATAGGCGAACTTACAGAAAACCACTATGTTTAAGATGGCGGATTAATGTTAATAGAAGTTCTATATCCCACTATACAGAAAAAATACAACCCAATAAGTGCACAATGTGTGCACAAAAGTGTGCACAGACTTATTATATTTAGAGGTCAGCGGTTCGATCCCGCTATGCTCCATCAAAAAAGAACCTTTATCATAAGGGTTCTTTTTCTTTTGTAAACACATCTTTCATAAAGACAAGCATATAAATTGTAGAGAACCTTTGTCTGAAAGGAAGTCTCTAGGCATGAGTCAATTTAAAACAAAGCTCGGTGCTTCACTTTATGCAACAATGTCAATCAGTTTTTGGGGAGTTTCTTTTGTTTCCACAAAGGCAGTATTAGGAAAGCTAGATCCCTTTACCTTACTAGTTCTTCGGTTTGGAATCGGTGCTATTTTTTTATTTATACTCCTACTTTTAAAACGTTATCGATTTTTCATTTCTCTTAAATATGTTCCACATTTAGTGATTTTAGGTATCCTCGGGGTTTTTGTACATCAAGTCTTACAAGCGACTGCGTTATTAACAATTGATGCTTCAGCCGCAGGTTGGCTCATTTCCTTCTCTCCCATTTTTACAGTCATCTTGTCGATGCTGTTTTTACATGAAAAAATGAGTTTCACTAAGGCCATTGGTATGATTCTAGCTTTTACTGGAGTTATTCTTATAACAACAGCAAGAAGTGGACAATCCCTTCATTTTGCAATAAATGTGGGTTTTCTACTAATGATATTGAGTACGTTAAACTGGGCTATCTATTCTATACTCTTAAAGAAATTAGCAATCCCTTACCCAGCTCTCGTTGTAACTTTCTATATGAGTCTGATCGGCTTCATTCTAACAACACCGTTTATTATTAGAAATAAGGGATGGTCTTCACTCGAGTTATTATCTACTTCAGAATGGGCTCATTTGTTATTTTTAGGTGTTTTTGTTTCAGGAATCGCCTATTGGTATTGGGGAAAAGCACATGAAGTATTGGAAGCTTCAAAAGTATCAATGTTCATGTACCTAGAGCCAATTACTACCCTCATTGCGGCAATAGTGATACTACAAGAAGAAATATTTATTAAAAGTGTAATTGGAGGCATTATTATTATTGCAGGTGTAATCATTGTAAATGGTCAACTTATGCCTTTACTATTCCGTCCTTTTATGAAGAAGTCGTAACCTTGACTGTTATCGTAAGTACTCCTACTTATTGGCTAGTAATAAATTAAAACACCTTCCTCAAGTATAGGATAAACCGATTTTGTTTATCCTAAATTTTAAGGAGGTGTTCTTAATGGCACAAGATGTATTATGTGAAGTTAGTAGCTGTGTTCATAACATAACTAATGAGAATAAGTGCGGTGCTTCTCAAATTTATGTGGTGAACCATAAGGAAAAAAATGCTTCTTCAAGTGGTGAAACAGACTGCAAAACGTTTGAACCTGCAGACCTATAAGTTTTTAAAAGATTCAGCCGTTACCGCGGCTGTCTCTTTTTTTCTATTATTGATAATAATTATCAATATTATACAATAAACCTAAAAATTTTTAATTTGCCTCATTCTAATTTTTCTCAATTTCATAATTAGGGTAAATTAAAACTAGCCCCTACATATATAGAAAGGGCTAGTTCTTATATTTATTATTACTCACTTACTATACTAACCTGAGCAGCCATACCACCTTTAATTTCATGGTTAACATTATCTATAAGGACTTTGATAGGAAAAGTTTGTGAGTTTGTATTTGCGATGATTGATATGTTATGAATTTTACCTGTAACTGTTTTACCCAATGTAGGGAAGGTTACTGATACCTCTTGCCCCTGTTTTATCTTATTAATAAAAGCTTCTGGTATACTAACATTTATAAAAAGTTGATCTATATTAGTAATTTTAAACATTACAGAATTAGCTGCTGATGCGCTTCCAACAATGGCATTATGTTCAGTAATAAAGCCATTAGTAGGAGCAAGTATTGATAAATGGCTTAAAAGGTATTCTAATGATTTTATTTCATTTTGAGCTTTTTGTATTTCAAAGGATGTTCGACTTTTCGCAATCTGATTTGACTTTTCTTGTAAATTTGAGGTTTCAGTTAGTTCCTTTTTTTGTTTACTTTGCTGAGACATTTTGGTATTTAATAACTCTTTCTCTCTTTCTATCTCACTAATGATTAGGTTTATCTCTTCACTTATCTTGTCAATGCTGTTATTAATTTCTTCTATTTCAGCTTGGTTTAAACTCTGAATGTCATTTAATTGAGATTGCTCTTGATTTAGTTTCGACATAGCAAAGCTCAACTCAAGCTCAAGGCCAGATATTTTATTATTGTGTTCTGTAATTTCAGGAGAAACATCCTCTACAACCGATAAGTTCACCTTAGTATCATTTAAAGAAATCTGTTGTTCCATGGCCCTAACTTGAGCTTCTGCTTTATTCAAACTTAAGATGGCTTTGGCTTGTTCAATTTGATATCTTAGATCACTATCATCTAATACCGCTAAAGGTTGATCTCTTTCGACATATGACCCCAATTCAACCTTAAGTTCCTTAATGTAGCCAGTGATGGAAGAAGAAACCGCAACTTCTTGAACAGGTTCAGTAACACCTTTTAATGTAATTTCTTGTTTTGATACTGTCTCTTCACTTTTTGTTTCTTTTACTTCATCTACGACCTTTTCAGTATTTTTCTCCCTATTAGTTTCCTTCACATCAGCCGTTTCAGTTGCAGCACAACCAATAAGTATTAATGAACCAAGGATAATAGTTATTCCATAATACCCTACCTTTTTTACTAACATTAATCGTCTCTCCTCTAAGTTTCTACTTTATATCAATGCCATATTACAGTTTTATAAAATACATTTTATTCTTTTTAAAGAACATAACCATATTACTATTTATTCATAACTACTCCAAGTAACTTCACGTTTGCAAAATCAAGGATTTTTTTTGCTTCAATTGTACTTTCCAAAGCTGTTTTCTGTCTATTCACGACTAGAACAACCCCTTCACACCTGTTTGCAAGGATTCTAGTCTCCGCTGCTTCTAAAATTGACGGGGAATCTACTAATACATAGTCATATCTATTTTTCATTATACGAAGTAGATTTCTCATAGATTTCAATCCGATTAATTCAGCTGGATTCTCTTTAACTGACCCACTTGTAAGTAGGTCTAAACCAGCAATATCTGTAGGGGTTATGGCTTCTTCAAGCTGACTCTTTTCTGTAAGAACATCCGTTAACCCAACATTATTAGAAACCTTAAAAAATGAGTGCACACCAGGTCTTCTTAAATTTCCATCTATTAATAATACCCTTTCACGTTGCTGAGCAATAGAAACTGCTAGATTTGCTATTAATGTAGTATTTCCATCCGATTTTTTTGTTGCAGTAAAAAGCAATATATTTTTTCTCTCATCACCTAAAAGGATTTGGATATTAGCTCGAATTGTTTTAAATTGTTCAGAAATCCTTGATTCTGGACTAGAGTGGGTAACTAATCTACCTTTTGAGTTTCTCGAAAATGGATTCAAACTAGTTGGTATCAATCGTTTCACCTCTCATTACTATTTCCTTACGCTTTTTACGTTTTACTGTTGTATTTCTTTTTTTCATTTTGGGGATAAAACCCAAAACTGGTGCCCCTAAATATTTTTCAATTTCTTGTTCAGACCTTATTGTGTTATCAAGTGAATCTAATAAAAATACAAAGCCTATACCCAAGATCACGCCCAACGCAAACATAATAAGAACCAAATTACTACTTTGTTGTTCCAAAGGAAATGCATCTTGTGCTTCTGAAATTACTTTCACATTTAAGAATAAGCCTAATATTCCTGTAATTTCATTCCTAAATACTTCTATGGTAGTGTTGGCAATTTCAACTGCCATTTGGGGATTTGTATCAACTACTGTTATGTTAAGAATTTGTGAGTCATTTACACTTCCTATATTAATTTGATTTGCCAATGCACCTGAAGATTTAGAAAGGCCCAACTGTGCAATTACTTTATCAAGAATTAATGGATCTTTAATCATGACCATTAAGGTATTTACTGTGTCAGGCTCTGCTTCTAATATAACTCGTGTAGATGTCTGATATTGAGTTACAGGAGTATTGTTTTTACTATAAAAATAGCCTGCAGCGGTTGTTAACATTGTCAGTAGAATAATAATCCATAATCGTTTTCTAATGATATCTACATATTCTTTTAAATTGATTTCCTTTACTTTTCCTTCATAGTTGCTTGGATTGTATTTTTCGCTCATTTAATTCACCTATTTCTATATGTATTATCTTCTTCCAGGTAGTTCTGTATAAAGAACGAGACACCAAAAAATATATGAAAAACTATGTCATTATTTTTCCAAATAGAACAATTCTCTTACTCTTATTATTGTAGTTCTATATAAAGAACATGTCAATACATTATCCTAGATTTCCATCCTCCCTTTTCTCATTTTTAATAAAATCTATAAACTTTATTGTTGACAATGGCAACCAGGAAACCATATAATAATCTCGAAATCAAATATCTTTAATTTAAGATAATTTAATTAAAACTAAAAGGTGGAGGAATAAAATCATGACAAAAACTAAATGGGCAGTTGACCCAACTCACAGTAGTGTAGAATTTTCAATTAAACATATGATGTTCACAAATGTAAGAGGTGCATTCAATTCTTTTGATGCTTCAATTGTGGCTGATCCTACTGATTTAACTTCAGCTGATATCACTTTCAGTGTTGACCTTTCAAGTATCGATACTCGTAACGCTGACCGTGATAACCACCTTCGTTCAGCTGACTTTTTTGATGTTGAAAATAAACCTTCAATGACTTTCACGTCAACAAACATTTCAAGAAAAAGTGACAATGAGTATGACGTAACTGGTGACCTTTCACTTAATGGTGTTACAAAGTCTCAAAACTTCCTAGTAACATTTGAAGGTTCTGGTAAGGATCCTTGGGGCAATGAAAAAGCTGGATTTAGTGTAGAAGGTACTATAAACCGTAGTGATTTTGGCTTAACTTGGAACGCAGCATTAGAAACTGGTGGAGTTCTAGTTGGAGATAAAGTAAAAGTATCATTACAAATTCAAGCTGCTAAAGCAGAATAATAATGAACAAAAAGAGCCTCTCTTTTAGAGAGGCCCTTTACGTTTTTGTTTGATACTTATAAATACTTGTATCAATAGTGCAATGCTATGAGTTAGAATCCATGAGAAAGTGATCCACGTAATGATTACTAAGTCCTTCATCCCTTCGTTATCGTCTATCAAGTAATAGATATATCCTATCCAGATAATGAGCCAACCTATTATACTTACAACGTGAAAATATCGCCATTTTAGAAAATAACTAATTAGTATAGGTAGGTGTAGACCAACTATAATGAGTAATATCTTTAAAAAGTCCATAGACTGTAATTCTTCTACTACATATAAACTATATATTGCAGTCATACTTACACTACTTAGTATACTGACGATGATAATTCCCCACTTATTCTTATATCCGGTTTGATGTACCAAATGTCTCTCCTCCAATAATTAATTCCTTATCTATATCTATTAGTCGGTCAGCTACAATAAAAAGTTACTCTCAAAAATAAATATGAACATTTCGTGAAAAAAACCTTATTTGTGTGATTTCTATCACAGTTATTCTTTCAGTCACTTGTTATTATAAAAACACTATAACAGCAGTGTTAACGAATTGTTCACATTATAGAGGAGGGAATAGCTAATGACATCTGCACATACACTTTCACCATCTTCAGTAACTTTGCAAACGATTTTTGATTTAGCAGATACGGTCAGAAAAATAAAGCGTGGTAGCTGTATTTTTCATGAAGGGCAAAAATCTACTGAAATCTTTTATATAAAATCTGGAATTGTTCGTTTAAGTAAACAAAGCATTGATGGACAACAGCTTAATTTACGCATGTGTAAAACAGGTGATTTAATTGGTGAACTTACTTTATTTACAAACAATCCCCATTATTTTTTAACTGCAGAGGCTGTTACTCCTGTAGAAGTATATGTTCTTAATCGTGAAACAATTGAAGAAGCTGTTGGTATGAATTCAGCCTTAGCAAAAGAATTTATTATATGGTTTAACACCCATTTTCAAAAAACTCACACAAAGTTTAGAGATCTTATGCTTTTTGGCAAAAAGGGAGCACTCTATTCCACATTAATTAGAATGTCAAATACTTATGGAATCCCACAATCTAATGGTTCCATTGTAATTGATTTACAATTAACAAACCAGGATTTAGCAAACTTTTGCGGAAGTACAAGGGAATCAGTAAACCGTTTTCTATCTAGTCTAAAATCAGATGGGGTTATCTCTATCTCTGGAAGCAGTATAACGATTCATAATATCAACTACCTAAGAAAAGAAATTCAATGTGAAGGCTGTTCGAAGGAAATTTGTTGTATAGATTAGAACACTTTTGCTACGAATAGAATATTAGTTTCTTTTACCTTATTTAGATGAACATAAACAAAAAAGGACTCCTCTTAGGAGTCCTTTACTAGTTATTATTACTTTTGAACGTTAGCTGCTTGTGGTCCACGAGCGCCTTGTTCAACTTCAAAAGAAACTGTTTGGCCTTCTTCTAAAGATTTGAAGCCATCACCTTGAATAGCTGAGAAGTGTACAAATACATCATCTTGACCTTCAACTTCGATGAATCCGAAACCTTTTTCTGAGTTAAACCATTTAACTTTACCTTGTAACATTTGTGTTCCTCCTGATGTGGAAAATTTTCCACTTTGTATTACTATTCTTGCTACAGCATAACCCTTTCAAGATGAAGCTAACTTACGAAGAAATCCTTCTATTAAGTCTTATCCGAACAAAAATAATTAAACCAATCATAGCATGCATTAACACCTAATTCAAGATGTATTTACTATATGGAAATAACAACTAGTTGACTTTGGCTAATTTATTTTAGAAATCTCACTACTTTTTCTGTTTCTACGTTTATTCCTTATTTACTTACAGATACTAAGAGAACTGATACCTTCTTTATTCTTAGGAGGACTTATGAATAAAACAACGATCGGTTGGCTGATTACAGCCTTAGTAATTATGTTTTTTATAGCTTCCTTTTTTTATCTAAGTTTTGACATTTATATTAACTTTACAAAAGGCTTTTGGGACTGAGAATAAAGTGAATGGTGAGGTTTAATTATGAAATTAAATGAAAAAGAAAAACAGAAGTTAAGCGAATCGATAGATAGAATGAATGAAGCGTTAGATGTTTTCATTGAATATTACAATGAATCTGAGGAAGACAAACCTTTGATTGAATTTGAACCAGAAGTAATTGAAGCTATTGAGAAAGCCAAATCTTCTTATGGCGAGGAAGAGACAACGAAAAGAATTAACACGATTATAAAAGAAGTTCTGTCATTTATTCCAAAGAATGAGGCAGAATAGCTTTTATCCCCATCTCCCTTTGGCAATACTTACTACATACACTTCTAAAGGGGAGATTTACTTTTAAATGCGAACAAACAAACTGCTGATTACATTTCTTCGTTGGCCAATCATTTCACGAGTACTTTTAATTATCTTTCTCATTATTATTTTTTTCGGTTCAATCATTCATTTAATCGAACCAGAAAATTTCCCTACTGTATTCGATGGAGTTTGGTGGGCACTCGTAACCACCTCAACCGTTGGATTTGGGGATTATGTACCCTCATCGATAGCAGGTAGAAGTTTAGGGATGGTACTTATATTATTTGGGACTGGTTTTGTAACAACTTATTTTGTAACGTTAGCAGCTACCGCTATTACAAATCAGAATTCGTTTCTAGACGGGAAAATGGAGTACTACGGAGACAAGCATATTATAATAGTTGGTTGGAATGAACGTGTGCGTATTATTATTGAACAGCTAATTAGGTTAGATTCTTCAGTAAAAATTTTGTTAATTGACGAAACACTCAAAGCAAATCCCAATCCAAAATACGATATCCACTTTATAAAGGGAAATCCTACAGTGGACGACACTCTCATAAAAGCGGATATTAAAAAAGCTGAAATGGTCATTCTCACAGCAGACCAAAGCAAGGATGAACAACAAGCAGATATGTTAACAATACTCACCCTTATAGCGATAAAAGGGTTAAATCCCGATGCTTATTGTATTGTTGAAATATTAGCTGGTCATCAGGTAAATAACGCCAAAAGGGCGGGTGCAAATGAGATTATAGAAACGAATCATATTTCTGGCTTATTGATGGTTAATGATGTAGTATCCCATGGAATGTCAGACATCTTAGTTTCAATGCTTGACCAATTAAGAGGTAGTAAACTTAAATATATCGAACTATCTACAAAAGGTGTGGGAATGACGTTCAAAGATGCGAGTTCAGAATTATTAAAGGAACGTATACTGCTGTTGGGTGTAAAAAGAGGGGAAAAATCATATATCAACCCACCATTAACTTACACGTTGGAAGAAAAAGATGAGCTTTTAGTTATTAAGGACTAAGGGATCCAGTTTTAGGATCCCTTTAATCATCTGCCAAAATGATCTCTAACTCTTTCACCAATGATTTCCCTAAATCAATATACTTTTCAGGAAAAGATGCATCTGGGTCTTGTGGCTCCTGAAATTGATCCACAGCCGCAGAAAAAAAGTCCATATCTGATTCTACATGATCATCCAATCCTATTTGGTATTTGTGAGAAAGTAGAAATGGTCTTCCTAATTGTACCGTGGTCCCTTGTGAATCAAGTTGACCATCAACTGCTTCAAACGGCACCCTTAAAAACTGATAGCCTACTTCATCATCTATTTTATAATCGAAGTAACCGTGGTCATATTCCCATCCGTCTCCAATTGTATAACCTAGTGGCTTAAGTTCCTTTTCTAGTTTATATAGTTGATATGTCTTCCCTTCGAGTGATGAAGGAACTGGAATCATATGAACAACCCCTTTTCAAGAATTCTACTCCTTAGGTTATCCAATTAACGAAATATTACTAAATGAAAAAAGAGTTATTTCACAGGGAAATAGCTCTTTTTTAAAAAATTATGTTAACCTTTTTTCTAGTTCTGCTTTTTTCTCTTCAAATCCTGGTTTACCTAATAAAGCAAACATATTTACTTTGTATTCTTCTACACCAGGTTGGTCAAAAGGATTTACACCTAATAAATATCCGCTCATTGCACAAGCCTTCTCAAAGAAGTAGACAAGGTACCCAAAAGTATATGCGTCTAATTCTGGAATGTTCACGATTAAGTTTGGAACTCCACCATCCGTATGAGCAAGCATTGTTCCTTCAAATGCTTTTTTATTAACAAAATCTACCGATTCACCAGCCAAATAATTTAGCCCATCTAAGTCATTATCTTCTTTTTCAATGGTCAATTCATGTCGTGATTTCTCTACATTTAATACAGTTTCAAATAAATCTCGACGTCCTTCTTGAATATATTGACCTAATGAATGTAAGTCTGTTGAGAAGTTTGCTGAAGATGGATAAATCCCTTTTTGATCTTTCCCTTCACTTTCTCCGAATAATTGTTTCCACCATTCTGAGAAGTATTGTAGACCTGGCTCGTAGTTGACTAATATTTCAATGGTTTTACCTTTATTATAAAGTGCATTTCGAACAGCAGCGTATTGATATGCCGGATTATCTTTTAACTCTGATGCTGAAAAGTCTTCACTCGCCTTTGCTGCACCATTCATCATTGCTTCGATATCTGCCCCACTAACAGCAATAGGTAACAACCCTACCGCGGTTAAAACAGAATATCTTCCTCCTACATCATCTGGAATAATAAAAGATTCATATCCCTCTTCAGTAGCAAGTGTCTTAAGTGCTCCTCGCTCTTTATCCGTTGTTGCATAAATTCGTTTGCGTGACTCTTGTTTGCCGTACTTCTCTTCTAATAGCTTACGGAAAATACGGAAAGCTAAAGCAGGCTCTGTAGTTGTTCCAGACTTTGAAATAACATTGATCGAAAAATCCTTACCTTCTAAAAGGTCAGTTAAATCTTTCATATAAGTTGAGCTGATATTATTACCTACAAATACAACCTGTGGCGATTGGCGTTGTTCTTTTGAAAGGGAATTTGCAAAAGAATGACTCAATACCTCAATAGCTGCTCTTGCCCCTAGATACGAGCCTCCAATTCCTACAACCAATAGGATGTCAGAATCTGATTTAATTTTTTCAGCACACTTTTGAATTCTAGAAAATTCTTCTTTATCGTATTCTGTAGGAAGTTCAACCCATCCTAGAAAATCATTACCTGCTCCTGTTTTTTCATGAATTGAATGATGAGCTACTTTTACAGCATCTTGCAAGTATGTAAGTTCATGTTCACTAATAAATGATAGTGCTTTTGAATAATCAAAACGAACATGTGTCATAATTTTGTTCCTCCATGTTTTTGACTTTTAATTTCACTTATTACACTTTATCGAATCACGCAGGCTAAATCAAGAAACACTCTTTTATGTAAGCGTGTCCAATTTAGAACAATCTTTGACAAATTATTTTTTCGTTCGAAAACGTAGTCCGTTCCTTTCCGCCACAGGCACTTGCTTTCCGCGGGGAGGAAGTCGAGCCTCCTCGACGTTCCGACTGCGGGGTCTCTACTTTTCCTCACATCCCGCAGGAGTCAAGTGCCTGTGGCTCTAATTCACTCTTCATTAAATATATTGTTTTTAACAAACCTATTCAAAAAAATAACCAGAGTAAAAACTCTGATTATTTTATCATCGTACTATAGAGATGCTTTTAAGATCGCAAAAGCATCTTCTTTTCCTAGTTTATTGAAGTTACCAAATTCTCCGAAGGCGACTGTTTTTTCGGCGATCAGTTCTAGTTTATCGTCACCTATTTCGTAGTCAGCAAGTCTTGATGGTGCACCGATGCTGTTCCAGAATTCACGAAGTTTTTCTATGCCTTCTAATGCTACTTCACGGTCTGATTTACCTTCAGGATTAACATCAAACACTCGCTCTGCTAGTTGTTTGAAACGGTCCACATTGACATCCAAATTGTATTTCATCCAGTTTGGAAATAAAATGGCTAATCCTCCTGCATGTGGGATATCATACACTGCAGAAACAGCATGTTCAATATTATGAGTTGCCCAGTCACCACGGTATCCCATATTTAACATTCCATTGAGTGCCATTGTCCCGTTTAGCATGATAGTTTCTCGATACTCATAATTTTCAGGATCAACTAAAAGCTTAGGAGCTGTTTCCATTACTGTTCTTAGAACAGCTTCACACATACGATCCTGTAATGGAGTATTTTGAACATGATGAAAATAGTGTTCAAACACATGTGACATCATGTCTACAATGCCGTAAATGGTTTGATCAAGCGGAACTGAAAATGTATTAACAGGATCTAAGATTGAGAACCTTGGAAAAGTGGCTGCACTTCCCCATCCGTATTTCTCTTGTGTTTCCCAGTTTGTGATAACAGAACCAGCATTCATTTCTGATCCGGTAGCTGATAGTGTTAAAATAGTTCCAAATGGTAGAGCCTCGCCCGCGATATTTTTTCGAGAAATAAAGTCCCATACATCACCATCGTATTTTGCACCAGCAGCAATCGCTTTTGTACAATCAATCACGCTGCCTCCACCGACAGCAAGAATAAATTCGATGTTTTCTTGTTTACAAATGTCAATTCCTTTACGTGCTGTTGTTAAACGAGGATTAGGTTCCACCCCTGCCAATTCATAAACTTCAGCACCTATATCATTTAATAAGCCTATAACTTGGTCGTAGAGGCCATTTCGCTTAATGCTTCCTCCACCATAGACCATTAATACTTTCTTACCGTATTTTGGTACCTCAGTTTTTAATTCTTCAACTTGTCCCTTACCGAAGATTAATTTTGTAGGGTTATGATATGTAAAATTTTGCATACTTTATCGCCTCCTTATTGTTGATTATGAACGAAATGATTTATGAAAGTAAAGAAATAACTCTCTTATTATTATCACAGTTAACCGAGTGATGCATAAATTGGTTTACTTTTTAACAAAATATAAAAGAATAATTAAATGAGGAGGATAAAACATGAGTACATTACAACGTATCGCATTGCTATTAACCATTGTTGGTGCAATAAACTGGGGTCTAATTGGGTTCTTTAATTTTAATCTGGTTGCAGCTATTTTCGGTGAAGCAACAGCTCTTTCCCGCATAGTTTATGGACTTGTGGGTATTGCAGGACTAATTAACCTTGGTCTACTATTTAAACCTGATTTAGTTCGTGAAAGAGCAACTGAACCTAACCCAACTCGCTAATTTAAAAATAATAAAAGGCTATGACATGATGTCATAGCCTTTTATATTGTTTATTTTTTAATTAAATCTTCACGATTAGATTGCTCAATCCAATCTTCTAGCTTTTCTTTTAACGTATTAAATCCTTGTGGAGCTTCTGTTAATGATGGATCAATTTTCACTGAAGCTTGACGTTTTTTTGGTTTTGCTTGTTTTGCAACTACTGGTTTTTCTGGTGCTTCTTCAGTTGCACGGATTGAAAGTCCAATCTTACCAGCCTTCTCATCGATTGAAAGAATTTTCACATTTACTTCGTCTCCAACTTTTAAATGCTCATTTATATCCTTTACAAAACCGTGAGTCACTTCAGAGATATGAATTAAACCTTGTGTTGATTCGTCTAATGCAACAAACGCTCCGTACGGTTGAATTCCTGTTACTTTTCCTTTAACTACGCTACCTACTTGATAATTTTCAGACATGAAAACACTCCTAAAACTTTATTTTATATACGACAATTATACGCAATTTTAAATTATATCACAGTTAAAGGATATAATCAAAAATTGTTTAAATAGGACCTTTAATAAGGTTTAGGATTTCCGATTTTCTTTTAAAGTATGAAAACCTTTTTTTCGCATTCTAAACTCAAGTAAAAGTAACGGTTTTCCCTACGGTTCAATGATAATCAATTCTGGGATTTCTGGATTATCTACTCGTTTAAAGTTATTTTCTTCAAGCGTTTGATAAAATTCGTTTATTGCTTGAGCTGTTTCGGTCCCTTTATTCTTTTCCATAAACAGTTCATAGCTAACTTTCACCTCTTCAATCAGAACATCACGTTCATAGATTGGGGTGTTATCTAACAGGCTTGTTGTATAAAAAGTGAAATACCTTTTATACAGTTCATACAGAATTCTATTATCCGGAAAGTTAGGGTTCGAAAGAATAAATTGTTCTAATTTTACAATCCGGTCTGAAAGTTCATTCCACGTGATCATCAATGCCGCATCCATGACGATTCTTTCCTGGATCATTGTAAAGTAATCTGTGATTTGTTGACTAACATTTAATTGACTTAATCTAGAATAATCTTTAGAAATTCCAATCATTCCTTCGCCAATGTGTTCAAATATAAATCCATTTTTCACCACTGTTTTTGCAAATGTATTAACCTCTTCAGATTTAAAATCGTGTTTACTATTTAACCCCTCTAAGATCGCTGATAGACCGACGTCACTCATTTCACTATAAATAGTAATTGAATGTTGATTCCACTCAGGCTCATAGATTGTTTCTAAAATCTCCTCTTGTTTAATAATGAGAGCAAGTATTTCCTCGTCAGGTATCTCAGTTTGCCTTTGACTTAGGGCATCGATATGTTGTTTTGGGGTGAGTAATTTATAGCCAATATTATACTTTGCACTCTCAAAATAATCGTTTAAATCTTGCTTGTTCGTAAATACCTTAAACGAAGGGTCTCCAAAACGATCAACAACATATTTACTGTCTTTTACAAAAGAATAGTGATCCACATTTTCCGTTTCTAAATTATTCTTTAAGTAGGTTAAAAGTTCTTCATAATACGATCTTAATTCCGTGGATTTTTCTTCAATTTCATCCTGTGTAGGTTCTTGCAGTAGTTCACTATGTGAGTCAATATTATTGCCTTGTTGAATTTCCTTTTCATCGTTAAGCAACTGCAAAGCCAACAAACTTCCAATCAGAAGAACTCCAATAAAACTTGCAGCATAAGGAAGATGGAATAGATACTTCTTTTTTGATTTTCGCTCCGTCATTTTTATCTTTGTAACAATCTCCTTAGGTTTTGAAACTGTTGGTAATTCAGCGTAAGAAGATTTTAGATTTTGAAGTCTTTTTTCTAAAAATTTATCATCCATGAAATTCACCTTCTTTTTTTTCCATTTCTTCGATTGCTTTTTTAAGCATCGTTTTTCCCCTTAAAATCCTAGTTTTCACGGTAGATAGTGTAACTGACATAATTTCGGCTATCTCATCGTATTTCTTATCATGAAAATAAAACAATACAATCGGAATTCTATATTTGTCATCTAATTTTTGAATACATAGATGTAGTCTCCGGTCCTCTTCATTTTGTAAAATATGAGACTCAATCTCAGGGTAATCATCCTGACGCTCTTTTTGGATTTTAAAGATCTTTTTTAAATTTTGATTGCGTTTTCTAGCCATATCTCTCGTCACATTTAATGTAATCTTGTATAGCCATGTTGAAAATTTCGCTTTTGAGAATTGGTCTAGAAATCTATATACTCGAATAAACACCTCTTGGGTTATATCCTGAATTTCTTCCTGTCGATTTCCTAATTGATAAGCAAACCGTTCTACAGTGGGGTAATATGCCTCGACAAGTTCACTAAAGGCATTCATATTCCCCTGTTTGGCACGCTGGATTAACTCTTCCTCTTGCATGGTGGCTAACCTCCTTTTTTCACTTATGTAACGTACATTCATGAACATTTGTTTCACATCTATTTCTACTTTTTATTAATTATCACAAAACGTTCTAGTTTTGATAATTTTCATACATGTTGGAAATGGTATGATAGTAGTAAGAAAACGTTATTATTCCTGTGGGGTGAGATGATGAATAGTATAGGTGAGAACATTAAAGTTTATCGTGAACAACGTAGTATGACTAAGCAGGAACTCGCTTTAAAAGTACGTGTGGGAACAGGGACTATTGAGAAGTATGAAAACGGAGAACAGACACCTGATGTTCAAACAATCTTAAAAATTTCAACCGTCCTTGATATCCCAGCTTCAGAACTTATGGAACAAGAAACTACAGACTCAACAGTTGGGATAGATTCAGAGATTGAATTGCTTATTAAAGAAATTGGAATAAAAAAATCAAAACTAATCTTACGAAAAGCTAAGGAATTTTCTGAAGAAGATTTTCTCCGCGTCATGCAAATGTTATATGAAATTAAGTATAACGATAAAAATAATTTAGTTTAATTTGATTTTAGTGTTTATAAAGTGAAATAGCTGGGTATCATATACAACATAAGGCTTTCTAGTATTCCCCCCCTTTTGTTTATGGACATTACAACCGGTAATGTCCATTTTTATTTTGCTCTGAAAAAAGTGTGTTTTTTGGGTAAAGTTGGGTAAAATAGTTTCATATTTTAAATTGGAGTGAAATCAATGACGTTAGTATCTCCTCAGTTTAAAGTAAATGTCCAAGGTATAGACATTTATTATGAGTTATATACCCATAGGGATCTCAATAAGCCTGTGCTTGTCCTTATTCATGGGTTCCTCTCTTCAACCTTTAGCTACAGACGACTTATTCCCTTATTACAAGAAGAGTATACTGTACTGGCCTTAGACTTGCCACCATTCGGTCGTAGTGGTAAATCTACAAAAATGAATTACTCCTATCAGAATATAGCTCATGTTGTGATTAAGCTACTTAATCATCTTAACTATTCTCGCGTAAGTTTAGTCGGACATTCAATGGGAGGGCAAATTTCTTTAAATATCGCAAAACAATGCCCAGATCTAATTGATAAAATTGTATTACTTAGTAGTTCTGGTTATATGAAGAGATTGCCCTCACCTTTAATTTATTCAAGTTATTTTCCTTTTTTCCATCTATATGTAAAACGCCATCTTGCAAAACAAGGAATCGATCGTAATCTTTACAATGTTGTTCACGATCATTCGATTATTGATGAAGATATGAGGAAAGGGTATCTTGAGCCTTTTTACGATGATAATATCTTTAGAGCCTTAACAAGAATGATTAGACATCGGGAAGGTGACTTACCACCTGAAGAACTACAAAGAATCGAGACACCTAGTTTATTAATATGGGGACAAGAGGACAAGGTGGTCCCTATAACTATTGGAGAACGGCTGCATAAAGACCTTCCTAATTCTTCTTTTATCTCCTTGTCTAAAACTGGTCATCTTGTTCCTGAAGAAAAGCCCTTATTAGTTCATGAGAAAATAGCTCAGTTTATCTAACGTAAGAGGAGATTACATCATAAACACCTGATGTAATCTCCTCTTACGTTTTGTATTTCATATAACTAAAACTCCACCTACAAGTCGCAGGTGGAGTTATTTTTGATCATCAGTAATTTCTCAGCCATTTCTTTACAATCTGATAAAGGAATCAGCTGTTCAAACGAGAATTCAAAGATTACCTGGATTTTAGTTGCAAGTTCCTTAGGATCATCTATCTGGTGTACAGCTTGAAGAACATCAACTGCTTCTGTTTCATATGACCCAAGGCCATGACCTAGAGGATCCCAATTCTCAAGCAGGAACATAATCTGTAAATTAACATTTTGCATATCCATATTATCACCTTTTTTTGACTTAATGTATGTTTAATATAATAACCACAACGGTTACTTATAAGATCCTCTATACAGTATGGTCTATTTTATCACACCTTGACATGTAATACATATTAGGAGGTTGAATGTATGTTGAACTTTGATAATGAAATCAGCCGTAATGGAACTAACTCTGTAAAATGGGATTTAAATGAAAGAGTATTTGGAACAAAGGATGTTCTTCCAATGTGGGTGGCTGATATGGATTTTCAAGCTCCCGAGATGGTGATAAAAGAACTAGCACAAAAGGTCAACCATGGGATTTACGGTTATTCAGTACCCTTGACAGAGACAAATGAAGCTATTTTGGGATGGCTAAAGCGAAGGCACCAATGGATACTCAATTCTAGTTCAATAACATACAGTCCTGGAGTCGTTTTCGCAATCAGTATGGTCATTCAAGAGTTTACAAACCCGGGAGATAAAATTCTCATTCAATCACCCATTTATACCCCTTTCTTTGAAATGATAGAGAAGAATAATCGGACCGTGATGAACAGTCCACTAATTTTAAAAAATAACCGCTATTATATTGACTTTGACGAATTAGAAAAGAATTTAGATCCTTCTGTTAAACTATTTCTTCTTTGTAATCCTCATAATCCAGGTGGAAGAGTGTGGTCAAGAGAAGAACTTTTAAGATTAGGGGAAATCTGTCTAAAGCACAATATACTTATTGTTTCTGATGAGATTCATTCGGACCTAATAATTGGGGATCAAACACATATTCCTTTTGCTTCGATTTCAGAAGAGTTTGCTGATCAATCCATCACGTTAATTGCACCTAGTAAAACCTTTAATTTGGCTGGCTTGCAAGCTTCCGCGACAATTATTTCAAATAGGTCCTTACGTGCAAGGTTTGATAGAAGGCAACAACAACAAGGCTTCTTCACTTTGGGCACATTTGGCATTACCGGTATGGAGGCAGCCTATTTACACGGAGACGAGTGGTTGGATAATTTACTTGAGTATTTGCGCCAAAATGTTTCCTATCTAATCCATTTCATAGAAACAAATCTCCCTAAGGTTAAAGTAATAAGACCTGAAGCAAGTTATCTAGTTTGGTTGGATTGTAGAGAACTAGGATTAACAGACTCCGAGCTTAAGGATGTCCTTATCAAGAAGGGCAAATTAGGATTAGAGCCTGGCCACAAGTATGGGCCTGGTGGCGAAGGATTTGTTCGAATAAATATAGGATGTCCTTTAAGTACACTTAAAGAGGGACTAAGTAGGCTGAAGGTGGCTTTGTCGTAGCTTTAAAAAAGAACCTTATGCTTTGACAAAGAGAGGGAAATCAGATTCAGACTGGTTGAGGTGAAGGCTTTTTCAACTTGTCCGAATAACCTATTGTCGGACTAGTTGAGGTGAAAGCTTGTTCAACCAGTCCGAATAACCTATTAATTCGGACTGGTTGGGGTAAAGGCTTTTTCAACTTGTCCGAATAACCTAAGGATTCGGACTGGTTGAGGTGAAGGCTTGGTCAACTTGTCCGAATAACCTATTGATTCGGACTAGTTGAGGTGAAAGCTTGTTCAACCAGTCCGAATAACGTATTGATTCGGACTGGTTGGGGTAAAGGCTTGGTCAACTTGTCCGAATAACTTAGGGATTCGGACTGGATGAGGAGAAGGCCTGGTCAACCTGTCTGAATACTCTATGGATTGGGACTGGTTTTAGCACTGTCTTCACAAACCTGTCCGAATACCCTGAGGATTTCGATTAAATCAGGCCCGGGACCACAAACCTGCCCCTCCAAAAAATCTAAGCCTCATCCTTCTGTAGGTCCACTAAATGCTCCGTATTATTCAACCATAAAATAAGTCTATTAGTCTCTGTTAACCGTAAGTAATGAATACCTGTATCTCCTGTATAAAAACCATACTCTGTAATTGGTGGTAGCCTTAGGAAAGATTTGAGTATGTTTGAGATCGTGCCACCATGGGCAACAATGGCAATTCTAGGAGCATCTCCGCTTTCGGCGATTATTTTTGAAAAAACCTTCTCCACTCTTAATCTAAAATCAAGGACAGACTCACCTGCCTCAATAGCTTCATGTGGCAATCTTCCTCCCGGTGGGAGAGGGTATTTCTTAGCAGCAACTTCCCTTGGTAACCCTGCAAGAACACCATTGTTGTATTCCATTAAGTCCTCTTCAAGAATAAGTGGAACGCTACACTTCTCTGATAACATACTAGCCGTTTCATGCGCTCGCTTTAATGGACTAGCCCATATTTTAGTAGGGCTAAATCGATCTGTTACTTTTTCCGCCATGAGCCTAGCTTGCTCTCTACCTAATTCTGTTAGTGCAAAATCTGCTCTTCCCTCATGTACGCCTAGTAAGTCTGCTTCCGATTGACCATGTCTTATTAGTACGATATCCATTTTCATTCCCCACTTTCACATCATTTTCAAATCCAACCAAGCGAATAAACAAAGATAACACTAATAGCAATTGGAACAATAAAACGAATTGAGAAATACCATAAATCAAATAAGATACCAAGACCACTTGTACCATTTTCGAGCTCTTGCTTAACTAGTTTCCTTGGTAGTCTATAACCTACAAATATAGAGATAAATAGAGCTCCTAACGGCAAACCAAGATTAGTAACAACAAAGTCTGCTAAGTCAAATATCGTTTTGTTAAAAATTAGAAAATCTGACAAAACTCCAAAGGATAGTGCACTCGGAATTCCAACTAAGAAAACTAGAATACCAGAAACCCAGGTTACAAGCTTTCTTTTCCCGTGTTCTCCCTTTACAATCGCAGCCACAACGATTTCTAATATCGAAAAGGCAGATGTTAGAGTAGCAAAAAGGAGTAACAGGAGAAACAGAAATAGGAAAAAACCACCGAAAAACATCTCATTAAATACTGCTGGTAAAACAACAAATACTAAACCAGGTCCCTCACTTGGCTCAAAACCAAATGCATAAAACGCAGGAAAAATAACCAAGCCCGCTAAAAGAGAAATCAAAATATTTAATCCAACTACTGTGTAAGCAGACTTTGTGATATTTTCCTTTTTAGAAAGGTAGGAAGCGTAGGTTACCATTACCAAAATACCGACACTCAAAGCAAAGAAAGACTGACCTAAAGCCATTAGTATGGTATCTGATGTTATGTTCGAAAAATTGGGTTTTAATAAAAACGATATTCCTTCACTTGAACCTTCTAATGTTATTGAGCGAAATACAAGAATTAAAAATAAGACAAATAGGGCAGGCATCATATATTTACTAGCTTTTTCTATTCCTTTTTGAATACCTCCCTGAACCACCATGATGGTTAAGAGCATAAATAAAAACTGAACTAACACTACCTCGAATGGGCTAGAAATAATACTAGAGAATAGTCTTCCGTATTCATCATTACTAAGTCCCGTTAACGAACCACTAAGGCTCCTCCAAAGATATGATAGGATCCAACCACCCACAACACTATAAAAAGATAATAGGATAAAGGAAAGTGCAACCCCCATATATCCCAATACATACCAATTTGTCTTTGGGACTAATTGTTTAAAAGAGCTTATCGCATCCCTTTGAGAAGCTCTACCAATAATAAATTCTGCTATTAAAATCGGGGCGCCTATGAATATCGTTAAAAGAAGAAACAAAAGAAAAAAGATGGCTCCTCCATTTGTTCCAGCCATATATGGAAACTTCCATATAGCACCAAGCCCGATTGCAGAACCTGCAACTGCTAGTATGAATCCTATCTTTGATGTCCACTGTTCATTAGTCATAATTTACTTTACTCCTCTTTTAATGCTCATAAATGAACTATAATTCATTTTATAATAGCATAACCTTATAAAAAAATTATTTAAAATAATTAAAAAAATCCCACCTGTGAGAGTAGGATTACTTTGTTATTTCTTCTTTATCACTTAATCGATTTTCAAGTTCTTCTGCTCTTGCTTGTTCTTTTTTTGAGATTTTTATAAAAAAGCGCATTGTTAAAACAGCGAATAACAAAAAAAGTACCATCCAAAAGAAGGCTGGAATATACTCTGACTTATCCTCTGGAAAATATAAAAATAAATAAAGCGTGTTGAATACTAAGAACATAGACACACTACCTTTCATCTTGCTAGTGTAACTAGCTAAGTATATCATATTAATGATGAGTTCTCGAACATATTAATTCTAGATTGAGGGTGAAAAAAATGGGTGAAAATACATTACAAATTGGTGATATAGTCACTGGAATTGCAAAGACTGGAAAATATATCGGGGAAATAACAAATATCCGTCCGCAGCATTACTTAGTTAAAATTAAAGCGGTTCTTAAGCATCCTCTCCAAGGGGACCTTCACGCACCTAAGGAAGTAAATGTTCCAATCTTCCATGAACGCCGAGCACTAGCCTTTAACGAACAAACAAATATCCCTCACAAGATGGTACGACTTTATGAAGGTGATGTCCCATCTTATGAAGAATCATTATGCGTAGCATTAAATAAAGCATTACAAGATTTAGAATCCGATGAAAGCGAATGGGCAAAAAGAAGTCTAGAAAATTTAAATATATTGAATAAGGATTATTTTAAATAAAACCTTACTTTTAAAACAGAGTGAATTGGAGCGGAAGGCACTTGACTCCTGCGGGAAGTAGAGGAAAGGTCGAGACCCCACAGACGGTACGTCGAGGAGGCTCGACTTCCTCCCCGCGGAAAGCAAGTGCCTGCAGCGAAAAGGAACGGTCAAGATTCAAAGAAAAAAACAAAAGACAGGGAATCCCCTGCCTTTAATACACTCGCTTCGCCCCCATATAATACTGAGACCAATAGCTATTATCTAACGAATAAACAGCTATTCCTTTAGAGGTTGTTGCAGAAATAAACTCATTATTTCCTACATAAAACCCTACATGCGATACTTCACCCGGCCGATTCACCCCAAAGAATACTAAATCTCCCACCTCTAAATTTATTCTCCCAACAGAAGTGCCCATCGTAAAATAATCAGCAGAAGTTGTTCTTGGGATATTAATTCCATGTTGTGCAAACATAAATGATACGAAACCAGAGCAATCAAAACCTGCAGGGGTTGACCCTCCCCATACATAAGGAACACCTATGTAATTAAAAGAGTCCTTAACTAACTCTTGTTTAACTTGCGCAGGGCTCTTAGTCGTTTCACCAACAGTAGAACCTCCTGGTGAACTCACATTCAATCTTTGACCAACATAAATTACATCACTAGCAAAATTATTAGCTGACATTATTGAGTTTACTGAAGTATTAAACCTATTTGCAATTCCAGATAGTGTATCACCTGATTAGACTATATAAGAGGTTGTGGTAGTTGGATTAGTTGAATTTACTTTTAACGATTGACCGATATAAATGGTGTCTGACGTAAGATTATTAAGTTGCTTCAAGTTTAAGACGGTCATATTATATCTTTTAGCAATAACAGAAAGGGAGTCACCAGCTTGAACAACATAATTCTGAGTTGTTGTGGTGGTTGGTTGGTTGGGAACAGTAGAACCCCTAACTTTCAAGTTTTGTCCTATATAAATTGTATCACTAGTTAAATTGTTGAGTTGTTTTAGTTCATTTACAGTCATATTGTAAAGGTTGGCAATAACTGATAATGAGTCTCCACTTTTTACTGTATAGGAGGATTCTTGCACTGACGTAGTACTTGAAGAAGAAACCTTTAAGGTCTGTCCTACATAAATCATATCCCCAGTTAGATTATTTAGTTGCTTTAGTTCGTGTACTGTCATTTTGAATTTTTGTCCAATAGCAGATAATGTATCGCCTTTTTGAACAGTGTAGGTGTGATCTAGAGAGGCTGCTTTTACAGTTGTTTGTGAGTTATCTCCTAATATCGGACCACCCAGCATAATTGTGGCAACGACTATTGTCCCAGAGACTACTTTTACTATTCCTTGTTTGAAGGTAGGAACATTTTTTTCAAGGTAACTTTGAACATTGCCATTAAGGTGTCTCTTTTTTTGAGGTGGATTGCTTCCCAATTCATTTGAGAATTCAGTAAGGTTAGGGTCGAGTGTTAAGATAATTGTATCGTTACTTTCCATACGATGACCAACAAACATCGAACATCTCTCCTCTTTTTTATCTAGTCTTTTCCTAGGAGATGTTTTTTATGAAAAGCTGGAACAATATATATCATGTAATAACTGGATAATTAGGTATGGTCACACCATAAAAATAGAGCTAAATCACTTGTGTGAATTTAGCTCATCATGCAAACTTATTTAATAGCTTTGAAAAATCAACCCTGTCACCAATCGTGGTAGGTTCAGGTTTTTCTAGATATCGTTTATCATTTTCAACCAATTTAAAAATATTAAAGGTTGTTGTTGCATCATCTAATGCACAGTGATGCTTACCTGTTCCTTCTTTCCCATACTCCTGTACAGCTTTCCAAAGACCTGTTTGATTTTGGTCACCAAAAAATCGTTTATATTCCATTGACAAGTCCCGTTGTTTCCCTTTAAAAGGAAAGGCAAGATTTCCCTTTGTACAATTTTGGCGTAATACCTTCATATCCATATTACCCCATGTAATAATTGTACTTTCTTGGCCGGAATCAAATTCAGTTATTTTCTTAACTAATTCCTCAAATGTTATACCGTTATTCACCTGCTCTTGAGTAATGGATAGAAACGTTCGGCATCTCTCTGTCAGGATAGGAAACTTTGATGGTTTAACATATGAAGAAAATGTGCCACGAATTTTTTGCCCTACGACGGCAACTAAACCTACTTCAATTATTTCAGGATAAAAACCATAAGGGTTAGATCTATTTTCTGGCATTGTAAATTCAAAATCAATGAATAGATATTGGTGCTTATCATCCATTCTACTTTCCCCCTTGTTATGACATACCATCTAAAGACTTTCGAACACCATTATTAGAACAATTATACCACGAGATGACCCTCTTTTTATGTCTTTTTTTCAGAATATAATAAAAATATACAAAAAATACAATTTAGTCTTTGCCAAATCACTTTTAATATTTTGAATATTATACTATAATATTTAGGGAAGCGAAATAATTAAAGCAAGAAGGTGTACACAATTACTACTGCTAAGCGAAACTTATTAATTATGTGGTTTGCCAATTTCTTTGTAGCAGCTAGTGCTACAATGATTATGCCTTTTTTATCTTTATTCATTGATACATTAGGTGATTTTTCAGATGAGTATGTTCAAAAGTGGTCAGGTTTTGTTTTCGGGGTAACCTTTCTGACTGCATTCTTTATTTCCCCAATTTGGGGACGTTTCGCCGACAAGCACGGGTATAAAAAAATATTGCTAATCACTGGATCTGGAATTGCAATTAGCATTTTTTTAATGGGGTTTGTACAGTCTGTCGAACAGCTATTCATTCTTCGGTTAATAATGGGAATTGTAACAGGCTTTATTCCAACCTCACTAGCTTTAATATCTGCTCAGACTCCAAAGGAAATCGCAGGAAAAACTCTTGGTACTTTACAGATGGGGACTGTTTCTGGTGCCTTATTTGGTCCACTTCTTGGCGGGATACTTGCTGACGCAGTTGGATTTCAATACACATTTTTACTAACTTCAATCGTCATTGCACTATCCACTTTGTTGGTGGGAATTGGAATAAATGAAATAAGAGTATCAAAAGAAAACAAGGACAAAAAGAGATTGTCCCGTAAAGAGGTACTACAACTTATCCTCCACAATCCAGTATTACTTACTATTATGGTAATCTCATTACTAGTTCAAGCTGCAAATTTCAGCATTCAACCTCTTCTAGCACTCTATGTTGGGGAACTTAGTGGAACTGAAAATCTAGCCTTCCTTGCAGGTCTTGCTTTTTCAGCAACTGGATTTGGAAATTTACTTGCAACAAGACAATGGGGGAAACTTGGGGACAAAATAGGCCATGATAAAGTATTAATGATCTTAATCATATTTGCAGCTATCACGTTTATCCCTCAAGGCTTAGCAACATCACTATGGCAGTTAGTACTCTTTCGATTCTTGTTTGGAATTTCTGTTGGTGGGTTGATTCCTTGTATGACAGCTTATATTCGTCAAGTAGCCCCTCTCTCGATTCAAGGAGAAGTAATGGGCTATAATGTAAGCTTTAGGTTTCTCGGAAATGTAATTGGTCCAGTTATGGGCGGAATGATCAGTGGGTATTTTGGTATTTCTTCTGTGTTTTTTGTAACAAGTGGAATATTTGTTTTAAGTGCCTTCATTTTATGGGGGAGTATTCATCGTCAATCGAACGAAATAAAAAGACATGCAGATGCATAACATAAACAAACAGATGGTTGTATAGCCATCTGTTTTGTTTTGTAGAACATCTTGATTATTCTACACCAGGTCTACTATTAACCCGAATATATTCTCTTGGTCTAAAAGGCGGATATAAGTTGTTTTCTTCGCCAATTCGTCCATTATTTATCGTTTGTATTTGAACAGTTCCGTCTGGGTCATCTTCTAATTGATAATTGCCATAATCACTTTTAGTTTGATCATTCAGCCACCATGCACTGATGAGTAAAATAAAAAAAATCGATATTGCTACCATTACTTCTTTTTTATACATAGTCAACACCTCAGGTATAGTTTTTAGCAAAGCGTAAAAATCTATACCTAGAAAAATTTTTTTATGATTTTTTTAGATGTTTTGACGTGTTTTTACTTATTTAATAACTTTAATTAGTATGGCATATACTATCAATTACATTACATGCAAGATAAATTACTTTAGTATATAATTTTCACTAGTAAGGTATACATACTAATTCTTGATGTTTACTAAGGATTAGTGAACATTTAAAAATAAATAGGGGGGTACTACATTGTCATTGTTACATTTAGCCATTTTGTCTCCTTTTTTGCTGGCGGTATTCATTCCGTTGTTATATAAGCATTTCAGGAAGATTCATACTGGGTGGTTCGTCCTTGTTTTACCGGTAATCTTATTCATTTATCTTTTACAGTTTATAAAAGGAAATGTTGAAGGTAACCCAATAACAGAGACATTATCCTGGATACCATCACTAGGAATCGATTTCACAGTTTATGTTGATGGACTTGGGCTGTTATTTGCCCTTTTGATTACAGGAATTGGAGCACTTGTTGTCTTATATTCAATTTACTATTTGTCGAAGGACAAAGAATCCTTACATACGTTTTATATTTATCTATTAATGTTTATGGGAGCAATGCTTGGGGTTGTCTTATCTGATAATCTAATTGTTCTTTATACGTTCTGGGAGTTAACCAGTTTATCTTCCTTCTTACTTATTGGGTATTGGTATCATCGAGAGAAATCTAGATATGGCGCCCAAAAATCAATGTTAATTACTGTGTTTGGCGGTTTATCAATGTTAGCTGGTTTTATACTGTTAGGTATGATGGCCGATACATTTAGTATTCGTGAACTAATCGCCCAAGCGGATACAATGCCAACACATCCTTTATTTATTCCAGCATTATTACTAGTGCTACTTGGAGCATTTACAAAATCTGCTCAGTTCCCATTTCATATCTGGTTGCCAGATGCTATGGAAGCGCCTACTCCGGTAAGTGCTTATTTACACTCAGCAACAATGGTTAAAGCAGGAATTTACCTTGTAGCAAGATTAAGTCCCGTTTTCGCTGGATCAGCAGAGTGGTTATGGCTAGTAGCTGGATTTGGAATTATCACCCTTTTCTGGGGCTCATTCTCCGCTGTAAAACAAACCGATTTAAAATCAATCCTTGCCTTTTCGACAATTAGTCAGTTAGGGATGATTATGTCAATGTTGGGAATCGGAGCAGCAGCCTTACATTACGACTATCTTGATGACAATATCTATTTAATCGCCACAACTGCAGCTATTTTTCACTTAATTAATCATGCAACTTTCAAAGGTAGTCTCTTTATGGTTGTAGGGATTGTTGACCATGAAACAGGTACCAGGGATATCCGTAAATTAGGCGGCCTAATGACGTTAATGCCTATTACATTTACACTAGCAATCATTGGATCATTTTCGATGGCTGGTTTACCACCATTTAACGGTTTCCTTAGTAAAGAGATGTTTTTTACTGCGATGCTTCACGCATCCACATTAGATATATTTAATTTTGAAACTTGGGGAATTCTGTTTCCAATACTAGCTTGGATTGCAAGTATTTTTACGTTCATTTACAGCATGATTTTGGTATTCAAAACCTTTACAGGGAAATACAAACCAGAGGAACTTGATAAGAAACCACATGAAGCTCCAATCGGTATGTTAATATCACCAATTGTTTTAGCTTCATTAGTGATTATCATTGCATTCTTTCCGAACCTCATTGCAAAGAGTTTAATAGAACCGGCAATGGTCTCTATTCACCCTACTCTTCTGGAAATGGGATCGTTTAAGACTAAGATCTACTTTTGGCATGGGTGGAACCTTGAGTTATTTATGACAATTGGAGTAGTAGGTATAGGGTCAGGACTATTTTTAACATTAACAAAGTGGTCTGGCTTGTATGACCTATTTCCAAAACGCTTAACACTTAATAACTTATATGACCACGGGCTAATATCAATGGAAAGATCAGCAACCAAACTAAATAGACTTTACATGACAGGCTCTATAAGAAATTATCTAGTATTTATATTTGGCTTTATGATTTTTGCATTGGGTGGTTCTTTACTAACAAAAAATGCTTTTGTTGTAGATTTTGCTGCGGCAGCTCCAGTAGGATTATATGAAGTTGTTTTAGCATTGGTTTTAGTAGCAGGAGTATTAACAATATTATTTTCAAAATCTCGGTTATCAGCAATTATTGCTCTTGGAGCCGTTGGCTACACGATTGCTTTATTCTTCGTGTTATTTAGGGCACCGGACTTAGCATTAACTCAACTATTAGTCGAAACAGTATCTGTAGCATTATTCTTACTTTGTTTTTACCATTTGCCTGAGTATAAGAAACAACATAAGCGACTTTCTTTCCGACTTACGAACTTACTTATTTCTTTAGGAGTTGGGACTGTTGTTACTTTAATAGCTTTATCAGCAAATAGCACTAGACTTTTTGACTCGATATCAAGTTATTATGTTGATGCAAGTTACACTGAAGCCGGTGGAAAAAATATGGTTAATGTTATACTTGTAGACTTTAGAGGGTTCGATACCCTATTTGAGATTGTCGTACTTGGTATCGCAGCACTAGGGATCTATTCCATGATAAAACTCCGTCTAACAAGGGGGAGACAAGGATGAAAACAAACGATTTAATACTTCAAACAATGACGAAGATTCTTGTCTTCATCATTTTCGCATATGCAATCAACCTGTTCTTGGCTGGCCACTACACGGCAGGTGGTGGGTTTATAGGCGGACTAATGGCTGCTGGAGCAATTGTTTTACTGTTACTAGCTTTTGACATGAAGACGGTCCGTACCATACTCCCATTTAATTTCATAAGCATGACAGCATTAGGATTACTGATTGCAGTTGGAACAGGTGTTGGTGCATTTCTATTTGATGTTCCATTTCTAACACATACATTTGGTTATTTTGACTTACCGATCATCGGGAAAACTGGTCTTGCCACAGCAGTATTATTTGATATTGGTGTTTTCCTGGTGGTTGTTGGGATTGTGATGGTCATCATACAAACAATTGGGGAGGATGAATAATGGAGATAGTTATGTCTTTTATCATCGGCATATTATTTACTGCTGCAACCTACCTCATTTTATCTAAAAGTTTAATACGTATCATTATTGGAACTGGACTTCTAAGCCATGGAGCACATTTGTTACTTCTTACAATGGGAGGATTAAAAAGAGGGGCTGCACCGTTACTTGGAGAAAAAGCAAGTGCTTACACAGACCCGCTGCCTCAGGCTTTAATTTTGACAGCAATCGTTATAAGCTTTGGTGTTACTGCTTTCTTCTTAGTACTAGCCTATCGCTCTTACCAAGAACTTGGAACAGATAACATGGACAAATTGAGGGGAACTGATCGTAATGAATAATTTAGTAATACTACCACTGCTTATTCCATTGTTAGCTGGGATTGCTTTAATATTCCTACATAAGTATATCCTAGCTCAAAAATGGATAAGTGCACTTTCAGCTGTATTAACTGTAATTGTCTCGGGTTACTTGGTACAATTCGTTTACGATAATGGGATACAAACCTTAAACTTAGGAAATTGGCAAGCACCGTTTGGAATCGTTTTAGTTGCAGATTTATTTGCTTCTATTCTCGTCTTAACTACTTCCATTGTTTCATTAGCGTGTATCTTGTATTCCTTTAAATCAATTGGAATTGATAGAGAGCGATTTTACTATTACTCGGTTGTACAATTTCTGATTGTTGGAATACTTGGTGCATTTTTAACAGGGGATATTTTCAATCTTTTTGTATTCTTTGAAGTTATGCTGATGTCTTCCTATGTATTAATCGTATTGGGTGGCACAAAAATTCAGTTAAGAGAATCAATTAAGTATATTTTAGTTAACATTGTTTCCTCTGCTCTGTTTGTTACAGCAGTCGCCTATCTATATGCGGTTACTGGTACATTAAATATGGCAGATTTGTCAGTTCGAATTAATGAAATCGGTAATGAAGGAATTATCACGGTTATTGCCATTTTATTCTTAGTCGTATTTGGAATGAAGGCTGCAATATTCCCTCTATTCTTTTGGTTACCTGGATCTTATCAAGCACCCCCAACTCCAGTTACTGCTTTTTTTGGGGCACTTTTAACAAAAGTCGGAGTGTACTCGATTATCCGCGTGTTTACATTGATTTTTAATCAGGATGTTGCATTTACTCATACAATTATAGGAATACTAGCTGGTTTCACTATTATTGTAGGTGTTATCGGTGCTATCGCATATTGGGATGTTAAGAAAATTATCATCTATAATATCATGACGGCTGTTGGAGTCATTTTAGCTGGATTGGCTGCATTCTCTACAACTGCCTTATCTGGAGCAATCTTTTATGTTGTTCATGATATGGTCATAAAGGCTGCACTATTTTTATTAGTAGGAGCTATGATTGTCATTACTGGAACAAACAACTTAAAGGAAATGGGAGGATTAATCAAAAATCATCCTTTTCTAGGCTGGATGTTTTTTGTTGCAGCCGTTACTTTAGCCGGAATCCCACCTTTAAGTGGATTCGTAGGTAAGTTATTAATTGTAACTGGTGGATTTGAAAGTGAACACTATTGGCTAGCTGGACTGGTATTATTATCAAGCTTGCTTGTGCTCTACTCAGTATTCAAGATCTTTATGAATGGATTCTGGGGAGAAACAAAATTAGCGAAAGAAGAAGAAAAAGGTACAACAAAAGGGTTATTGTACCCATGCGCTCTATTACTTACAATATCAATTATTCTTGGAGTAGGTGCAGATTGGTTCTATCCTTATATAAGCGAAGCCGCTGAAACACTAATGAACCCTTCAATCTATATTCAAGCTGTGTTAGGGGGATAGTGAAAAATGGCCTTTCAACTATTACTTAATATACTTATTGCATTTACATGGATGTTTTTAACCAACTCATATGATTTTGCAGCATTTTTTGCAGGTTACCTCGTAGGTCTATTAATGATTTTTATTCTTCGGCGATTCTTTAATCATCGCTTCTACCTGGCAAATGTTTATGCTGTAATTAAACTAATACTGTTATTTATTAAAGAACTTATATTATCAAATTTTGAAATTATAAAGATCGTCTTAAATCCAAAATTTGATGCAAAACCAGGAATTTTTGCTTTACCAATAGAACTTGAAGAAGACTGGGAAATTGCGGTTTTATCAAATTTAATAACCTTAACACCAGGGACACTTGTGATTGATGTGTCTGATGATAAGAAAACCCTTTACATTCATGCTATGGATGTACCGGATGTAAACAACTCGATTAATACAATTAAAAATACGTTTGAAAAAGCAATCAAGGAGGTGAGCCGATAATGGTAGATATTATTTTACACGTATCTTTACTGCTTTTATCGGTTTCAACTCTAGGGTTCTTATACCGAGTGGTAAAAGGTCCAACGGTACCAGACCGTGTTATTGCACTAGATGCGATCGGAATTAACTTAGTTGGAATTACGGCTATTACTTCTGTCATTCTAAGAACAGAGGCTTTCTTAGAAGTCATTCTCTTAATAGGTATTGTTGCCTTTATTGGAACCGTATCTTTTGCTAAGTTTCTTGAGAAGGGAGTCGTCATAGAACGTGATCGAAACTCTTAAAATAATTTTTGCAGTAATTATCCTTTTGGGATCAGTAATTAGTATTATTACTATGATTGGTTTAATTCGTTTGCCGGATGTTTATACTCGTAATCACGCAGCATCAAAAAGTGCAACATTAGGAGTTCTTTTCATATTGTTCGGTACCTTTTTGTTCTTTTGGCTAGAAAATGGCTATATGAATTCAAGATTAATTTTAGCAATTGTATTCATCTTTTTAACAGCACCAGTAGCTGGACATTTAATAAGCCGTGCAGCCTATAATTCCGGGATTCCTCTATGGGAGCAAAGCGTGAGAGATGATTTAAAAGCAAAGCAAAAAGCTAAATCATAAATAAAACCGAGATGATAAACGAATCATCTCGGTTTTTTTCATTATTTTCTTAGTTTTAGTACTGCCATTGTACATCTTGAAACACATATAAGATTTTCTTCTTCATCCACGATTTTAATGTCCCAAACCATTGTTGTACGTCCTTTATGTAATGGAGTTGCAATTGCAGTCACAATTCCGTCCTTCTTCGACTTTATATGATTTGCATTTATTTCAAGTCCAGCACATGCTTCTGTTTCTTGATCCACTAAGTTGTAGGTACCTACACTGGCAACAGTCTCAGCTAGTGCTACTGAAGCACCACCGTGTAAAATCCCAAAAGGTTGTCGTGTTTTTTCATTTACAGGCATCGTTGCAACAACACGCTCTGGTGAAAGCTCTTTAAACTCAATTCCGAGTGCTTCAACGAGTGTATTTTCTCGGTTCATCTTAATATCCATGATTATCCCCCTATTTATCTTTTCTTTTATTGTACATCGTTTCCAGATAATTTCAAATGTTTATACATCATACTTATATTCCAATCAATAATCTATTCAAAAAATAGGCACAGGCAATGTTAAAGGGGGATTCTCTCCCCCTTTTCTAATCAATCCTAAATTTCAGTAGTTTATCATCATCTTCCTGTGGGCTTCCCCTACCATCTTTATTATTTGTCAAAGCATATAAGCTGTTATCATGAATGTAGATATCCCTCATTCTACCAGCTTGATTATATTCAACACTTATCTCTCTCGTCTTTAAATCGAAACTTTGGACACTTTGTCCTCTTAACATAGCTACATAAAGCTTTCCGTTATAATAGTCAACTCCAGACGGTGCCCACGTTTCTTCACCTGATTCGAAAAGGGGTGTTTCTAAACCAGGTGATGTTTCATTCCCCTCGATAATTGGCCATCCATAGTTCCGTCCAGGTCGTATTAAATTAACCTCATCATGAGCACTTTGTCCATGTTCTGTTGCATATAAGTTACTTTCTTTATCCCACGTAAGTCCCTGCGGATTTCTGTGACCATACGAATAGATATAGGAATTTTCAAATGGGTTATCGCTCGGAATAGACCCATCTCTCTCCATCCGCAAAATTTTACCAGAAAGATTAACCAAGTTCTGTGCATTGTCAGGAACACCAGCATCACCGGTTGTGATATATAGATTTCCATCGGGGCCAAATTTAAGTCTACCTCCATTATGTATTCGTCCACCGGGTATATTTTCGAGTACAGATTTTTGCTCAACCCACACATTTCCTGTTCTTTCAATTAAAACTACACGATTTAGTATTTCATTATTTTCTTTATATGTATGATATATATAAGCGCCCTTACTAGTTTCAAAGTCAGGTGTTAATGTAAATCCTAATAACCCACCTTCCCCTACATGATAGATATCTTTTTTCAGGCTCATCTCCTGTGGTATGATTTGCTTCGTTTCCTCATCAACCTTCAAAAGGGTTCCCTTTCGCTCAGTTATAAATAAAGATTGACCTACCTTTGAAATAGACCACGGAATATCTAGTTGTACAACAATAACATCTGGCTGCTCTTTGACTACTTCAATTGTTTCATTTGGTAATCGATTCCCCGCACAACCAACACAGATTACTAACCAGAAAATGATTATCGATTTAACTCTCATATTTGCTACATCCTTTCATTTTGCTTACCATATCCTCTATTTTAAAAGAAATAAGACAGTAGTAGCTACTGTCTTCATGTTTTCCCAAGTTATTGAAAGGTAAACTGAACCTCAACTCTTGCTTGAAACTCAATTTCTCTTACTTGAATAGGAGTTGCGGTACCCATACTAGCAGCTACCTCCTGGACACCATACTCTCTTGGTGTAAAATTTGTACTAATTTCCTCCACACGAATTGGTTGTTGACTTAAAATAACACCAAGGGTATTTGCTATGGTTTTTGCCTTACTAACTGCATTTTGCAAGGCTTTCTGTAGAGCTTCCATCTGATATGCTAGTTCATTTTCTACCATAAAGATAGGATTTTCAGCTATATTGGCACCTTCATTAAAAGCGATATCGTAAATAACTCCTGTACTTTGCACATCATGTAGCCTAACGGAGAGGAGATGCCTCACTTCATAGCCTTGTAGTATTTTTTCGTTGTTTGTGTACTGATATTGTGGACTAACAGAGTATGAAACTGTTTCAATTTGATCCTTTTGAACCCCAGCATTAACAATAGCTTCGATAATATCATTTATTTTTTTAGCATTCTCGTCTTGTATATTTTGAACATCCATACCTTCCGTTAACACACCAAATCTTACACTTACAATATCAGGCCTTACCTTGAGCAGTCCAACCCCTTCCACTTCTATGATTGGACTTTTATTCTGATTGGTAGGCCTTTGTTGGGACATTCCATTTTGATAAGGAACATAATAATTTGGATACATGTATTTATCCTTCCTTCACATTAAGGTTAGTTACTATTCCAATGTATGCTTACTTACAGTAATTATTGAAAATTAGCTATTGTATCTTTTAGACATAAGAAAGTACACTTAAATAAACCGATAACGAGGAGGCCCTATGAATAAAGTAGCCATAATTACTGGAGCGTCAAGTGGCTTTGGATATCTAGCAACGATTGAGCTTGCAAAAGAACAATTTCAAGTGATTGCTACTATGCGAGATCTTTCAAAAAAAGAGCCATTACTAAAGGTCTTATCACAACTAGGTTTGCAGGAATTTGTACATTTTCAAAGCTTAGATGTTACAAATGAACAATCCTTACAGGAATTCACTACATTCTTATCAACTTTAGGGCGAATAGATGTATTGGTAAATAACGCAGGATTTGCTTTAGGCGGTTTTGCCGAAGAAGTAAGTCTACATGAGTATAAGAAACAGTTTGATACTAATTTTTTTGGATTGATTGCAGTTACACAAGCTGTGTTACCTTATATGAGAAAACAAAGACAAGGTAAAATCATTAACATTAGTAGTATAAGTGGGCACATTGGATTTCCAGGTCTTTCTCCCTATGTATCTTCGAAATTTGCACTAGAAGGATATAGCGAATCCCTTCGACTTGAAGTGAGACCTTTCGGAGTTGAAGTGGCTCTTATTGAACCAGGCTCGTACAAAACAAATATATGGAGTTCCGGCAAACAAATAGCGCATAAATCACTAGACCCCAATTCCCCATACAGACATATGATGATGAAGATCGAAAACCAGCTTGAATTAGGCCAGAATCAATATGGTGAGCCACAGGAGGTTGCAGAGTTAATTAGGAGCATTGCATGTAAAAAGCAGGGTGAAACAAAGCTAAGGTATCCGATTGGAAAAGGAGTACGAGTGGGATTACTTTTAAAAAAGTTGCTACCTTGGAAGCTCTGGGAGAGGGTTGTAATGAAAAAGTTATCCTAAAACCGTAAAATGTTAAGATGTGTTAATTTACTTGGTTCAGGCACTTAAGTGGGTATTTGTACATATAGTGTATGGAGTTTTGCTAGGGAGGGACAAAGTTTGTACAATTACCCATATCATAATGTTAATCAGATGTATTGTTATCCTGGGACAAATTATCCATTGGTTCAGTCCACCGCTTATCCACAAGGAATGCCATCTTTTCAACCGAATTATCAAAGGTATTCATATCCTACTTATAGACAATATCAAGAGGTAGACCCGACGTTGTTTAATGAGTCAGCGATTGAAATGCAGAAGCTTATGAGTGATGCTAGTATTGTCTTAAAGCGTATCGCAGAATCAAAAGATTTTGCTAAGAAGGTAATGTCGGCGGCACAAGAGTCACACCTACAGGAAGTTGATCGACTAATACAATCAACTGGAATTAAATCAAAGGCAGAAACCTCGTTTAATCCAGATGGCATTAATATGACATTTAAGTCCAAAGTTGGCCAAACAGATTGCTGTAAATTAACGGTTGCACTCCTTTGGAGAGGATAGTCAACATTACTTAAAATCCACCAGTGAGCATAAATAAAACTGGTGGATTTTTCATGTAACATTGTTAATCTGAAAACGACTAATAGGTAAAATCATTGTGAGGTACGTAAAATGAAAAAGGTTCTAGCTTTCATTTGTTTAGTATTAGTTTTACCTGTATCTACTATTGCCGCACCTCCTCCGGAAGAAGTAGCGGAAAAAAAACAAAATGCTCCACTAATTGTTACAGCTGAAGTCATTGATGATTTGTTTGTAGAAAATACTAGTAAATCAAAATCTCACCCATTACAAACCAGAGAAATGGTCCTATTAGTACATGAAATCATAAAGCAGCCAGAAGATTTAAATCTCTATATTAATCAACAGTTAAATGTACAATACCATTACATACCATCCTGGAATAGTAACCAATATGATGGTCCATCTAGAGTAGATATCACTAAGGGAGACATCATCAAGATATGGCTTGTTAAAGGAGAAAATAGTCAATGGAGGCCAAGTTTATCCGGGAATACAATTGAGTATATTCGCTACGTAGATAAGAGAAATGAACCACTACTAGAACCTATTTCACAATCTTTTACTAGGATTGCTTCAATTTTATGGGGGAAGTATCAAGGTATCGTTATTTTAGTGTGTATGATTTTTGTGAATATAGTTATCGTGAAAGTTGGTTTAAAATTACGTTCAAAAACAATCTAAGATGCAATGATTTTCATTCATTGCATCTTAGATTGTTTTATTTTTTTCTTGGGGTGAGCCTTGGTTTTTTGTGTTGCTGCCTAGTTTCTGGATTTGTTACATAAGTAGATGCTGTTAAGTTATTATTCATAGCACCTTCCTCATTAAGTCTTTCGTCACGTGCCATTATCTTCACCGTCCTGTATATTCTTCATTAACATTTTCGCTCAAATAATGATTTTCACCTGTAGCGAAATTGACATTTCGTAAGTCTAGCTCAGGATCTAAGCCAAGGTTTAATTTATGTTTGTTGGTGTTTTCTTCTTTTAGATCATTTATGACCTTATCATACATTTCCTTTTTACCTCCTTACTATTCATATCATATCAATCTTCAGACCATTTCATTCTTTTGAATTAATGGAAGGGCAGTTATGTATTTTCCATAGTATAGATAATTTAAAAGGGAATGATTCATTAAAATCATCCCCTGGTGCTTAATTAATTAATTTTATTCCGCTCATTAAGATTAAGACACCTATAAATGTTCTTAAAGGTTTAACTGGTACTTTTGCAGAAAGTGTACTCCCTAAGATTACACCTGGAATAGAACCTACTAACAGATTTATTACGAGCATAAAATCCACATTTCCAAGGCCCATATGGATAATGCCACTTACAGTCACTAATATAAAAGCGTGTGCAATGTCCGTTCCTACAAGTTCGGACGCTTTTAAATTATATAAGTATAGCATCGCTAAGGCAAAAAGCGACCCCGACCCAACAGAAGTTAATCCAACGATAAAACCTAATATCACACCAACTATTATCGTAACTGTCACTTTTTGGTCCAACGGTTTCTCCATATAGGTATTCTTTTTAAAATGCTGTCCAAAAAGGGTTTTAATAATTGTAGCGATTGCAACAATTATTAAAACATAACCTAAAGCTGTTTTAATAAGCTCACCTTGTAGATATTGTGTACTTCCGTATATTTGCAAAAATAGAAGTGCAATAAGTGCACTTGGTATACTTCCTATCGCTAAATATTTCACCAGCTTCAGGTTTATCGTTTTTTGACGATAATGTTGAATTGACCCAAAAAGCTTGGTAACAGAGTTATAAACGAAATCAGTACCAACCGCAACCACAGGATTAATTCCTAGTAAGATTAAAAAAGGTGTCAAGAGTGCCGCACCACCAACACCTGTCAAACCTACCAAAAAGCCTACAACAAGGCCCATTATTAATATACCTATACTCAATTGCTATAACACCCCTCCTACTACCCCGGATATGGGCATTATATTGTTGCAATTGAGTTTATGACACTAAATCAGATGCCCATTTGCTTCTATTGTCCACATTATCATTTTTAGAAAGTCAATTTCACCTCTGTGCCTTTTCCTTGCTGACTCTGAATCGCTATTTTTCCCGAATGAGCTTCTACAATCCACCTCGCAATGGATAACCCAAGTCCAGCACCATTCCCAGTACGAGATTTATCACCTCTATAAAAACGATTAAATATATATGGTAAATCTTCATCTTTTATTCCGATACCACTATCTTTTACAACAATGGTTACTTGACGGCCATTTCCTAGAGCGTCTAGTGATACAACTCCTTTTTCAGGAGTATATTTTAAGGCATTATCAAGGATGATATAAAGTAATTGCTTTATTCTTTCTTCGTCTCCATCCATCTTAAGGTCATTTTCTACAGTGGCCTCAAACATTACACCTTTTATCTCACAAAGTATACTAAACTGTTCAATTACCGTTTGAAGTACCTTATCCAACTGTAGCTCAACCTTTTGTAATTGCAGCTGATTGGTATCTGATCTTGCTAGCGTTAATAAGTGATCAATTAGCTTATTTAATCTTTTTGTTTCTTTTAGCACGTTAGCAATTGTCTTACTTTCACTTTCGATTGTTTGATGTGGTTGATGTAGTAAAAGTTCTGTGTTTGCTTGAATGGCCGCTAAAGGTGTACGTAATTCATGGGAAGCATCTGCTACAAATTGTTGCTGTTTGTCCCATGATACCTGGATTGGCTTAAGTGCCCTCTGAGCTAAATAAAAAGCTGTAATAACAGCTACAACCATCCCTACCCCAATACCTACTAAAATGATGATTCTAAGGTCATTCAGCATACCTATTTCTTGGTCGATGTTACGAATGGCTTGTAAAATTTTTCGTTCTTCTCCATTTTCATATCTTTCAACAAAATTGATGATTCGAAATGAGTTATTTTGAATTTCAACGGTTTCCCCTTGTGAACTGGAGAGAGTAGATGAGAGGAACAGCAATTCATCGTTCTCAAAAACAGTCAAGGGATATTGAAAAGCAATATTTCGATTACCATCCCAAAGTAAGTAGAGTGTTGGGGTTTGGGCTATCTTCGTTAAATTTGAACGATTATTATAATGTTGATTTATATATAACAGCCTTCTCTCGTCTAATAAATACGGCTTTGCTTCAGTAATCATCTTTGAATCAATCTGAGAATAAATTCGTTGTTCAGTAAAAAGGTATAATGCACTACTAAACAAGATTAAAATGACAAACAAAATACTCGCATTTGTAAACGCTAATCTATGTCTAGTTTTCCGAAACATCCCTACTCAATTCCTTTCATCATATAACCTACACCACGAATGGTTTCAATATATCCTTGGCAATTATAATTAGCTAGTTTCTTTCGTAAATGGTGTACATAGACATCGATTACACTTGGTGCAGAATCGGACTCAAACCCCCATATGCTATCAAAAATCTGGTCTTTTGTTAGAATTCGTTTGGGATTCCTCAGGAAAAGCTCCAATAAATCATATTCTTTACCTGCTAATTTCAAAGCTTGTTCATTTACATAACCATCGTGAACATCACTTCGAATCGTTATAGGACCATACTTTAGATGTCCCTCTGAATGCATTCCAGATTTCCTGCGAATCAGTGCACGAACACGAGCCAATAATTCAGAAATAGCAAACGGTTTTGTCAGATAATCATCTGCCCCTGAGTCTAGCCCTCTTACTCTATCTTCTACCGCATCCTTAGCAGTTAAGAGCAAGATTGGGGTATCGAGTCCCTTTTTTCTAATGTGTTTAACAATTGTCAATCCGTCGGCTCCTGGTAACATG
The DNA here is from genome assembly GCA_014960805.1 of Cytobacillus suaedae. Lineage (GTDB taxonomy): Bacteria > Bacillota > Bacilli > Bacillales > Bacillaceae_L > Bacillus_BV > Bacillus_BV suaedae. The sequence goes on from CP063163.1 coordinate 3,785,370, forward strand.
ATATCAAGAATAATAAGATCATACACGGCATTAGAAGCATAGAGTAGTCCTTCATCTCCTGTACTACAAGCATCTATTTGATATGAGTCATTTCTTAGTGCTGTACAAATGACCTCGAGCATTGATTTGTCATCTTCAACTACAAGTATCCTCATATAAATTCACACCTATCAACTATTTTAACTTCATTATAATTCATTTCTCTTAAAAAATTATTAAAGAAGTCCGGACAAAAAGCAAGAAGTTGAGTGTTTTAACCTTATTAATAAACGCTCTTTATGTAAAGATTGTTGTTTTTCAATTTAACATGGACCGTTCCTTTCCGCTACAGTCACTTGCTTTCCGCGGGGAATTATGAAAAAGCCCAACTAACGGCTTTTTCATGGACAAATTCCCATCGGGGAGGAAGTCGAGCCTCCTCGACGTCCGTCTGCGGGGTCTCGACCTTTCCTCTACTTCCCGCAGGAGTCAAGTGACTTCCGCTCCAATCCACTCTCAATCTATATAAATTTAATAACGATGCATTTTTTTAGAAAAGAACCTAATAAAAAGATAAAGCCAACTTCTTTTACACAAAGACAGTTGGCTTTTACAGGTATTTTATAGGTAGGTCATTTCGATTTAGGACCGCTTCGAAGATGCTAAAATGATACGTAAATTCATCAAAAAGCAAAGGTTTTTCAGCATCTAAATTATATTGTTCAAGAAAATTCTCAAGTATTTCAGTTTCTACTTTATCCATTAATCCTGAAAGGTATAGTGGATAGTGAAATCTTTGGTATATATTACTACGACATAAATTATCAAAAACATCCTCTATTTCATTTTGTACCATTTAAGTCACTCTTTTCTTCTTAATTTCTATTAGTATTGAGAACTAAATGGAATCCTAAACCTCGTTCACCTTTTCTATAATTTCTTTGCAATTGGGTAGCCTAAGGATAAGGATAAATAATTTTTGGAGGAAGAAATAGTTATGACTACTAACGATAGCAGATTGACATTTTGTCAAAATGAATATGATGTACTCAAGAAAGTAATTCTATGTGAGCCAAAATATATGACAATACGTGATGTTATAAATGAAACTCAACGGCACTTCGAAAAAGAAGGCATACATATTGAGAAGGCGATGCAACAGCACAAGGAGTTAGTAAAAACTTTAGAAAGTAACGGTATCGAGGTTGTTCTTTTACCTGCAGAAGAGAAATTCCACGAACAAGTTTTTACTCGGGATATCGGATTTACCTTAGGACAGACCACTTATGTTGCTGAAATGGCAGCTGATGCACGTGTAGGAGAAGAAAATGTTCTAAAAAAGTGGCTTGAAGATAATGAAATTTCCTATTATAACTTGATTGGAGATCATATTGAGGGTGGAGATGTCATAATCGACCGAGACACTGTTTTTATTGGGTTAAGTGATCGAACTGATATGAAAGCCATTGAGCATATGCAAAGTTTAATGTGTGACTTCGAAGTAGTTCCAATTCCATTTACTGAGACGTTTTTACACCTAGATTGTGTTTTTAATATCATTTCACCAGACCTAGCACTCTTTTTTCCTGAAGCGTTTACAGAAAAAGAGACCAACATTCTTTCTTCTCGTTATGAGCTTATTGAAGTTAGCAAGGAAGAACAGTTTACGTTGGGCACAAATATCTTATCAATAGGAAATAAAAGGATTCTAAGTTTACCTGTAAATCAAGGGGTAAATGAACAGCTTCGTAGTAGAGGTTTCGAGGTTATTGAGGTAGATATAACGGAAATTATAAAATCTGGTGGATCGTTCCGTTGCTGTACGATGCCGATTTTACGTGAAGCTTAATAAACAAAAGCGGAGGCGCCTTGATCAGCCCCGACAAGCAAATGTTCTGGGACAGAAAAAGTCTGCACTTCGACTTTTAATGGCACAGGTTATTTGACCTCGAGGGGCTAGGCGCTGGAGCTGGACGGAGACTACAAAAGCCCCTTAACTAGGGGCTTCTGCTTTTAATTCAATAATCTTATCTAAATGATAATTTAGTTGTGCTTCTAGCTTCATTTTTAATGTAGGGTCAAGACATGATTCGAATAAGGCATTAAAATACCTCGCTCTAACAAAGTGCCATCTTAATACAATTTTAGTTAGCATTAGGGTGTCCTCCTTTGTTACGATAGACTTTTTAAACTTATTCGTTATCTCTTCTATGTATATGACCGTATCTTCTGTAAAATTATTGTTAAAATTAATCCCAGCTGAACCTTTGCTCTTTAAAAGGGTCACCATACATATGGTATCCATTCTTTTCCCAAAATCCAGGCTTATTTTTATCAGTAAATTCAATCGCTCGAAGCCACTTGGCACTTTTCCAAAAATATAAATGTGGAATTACCATTCGAACAGGAAAACCATGCTCCGGAGTTAGTGGTTCACCATTATGCGAATGGGCTAGCATACTTGTTTCCGTTAGAAAATCTTCGATTGGCAGGTTTGTCGTCCAGCCTTCTTCTGCATGTAAAATGACAAACTTAGCTTCTGGTTTAATAATAATTCCCCTTAGTAAATCCTTAACTAATACACCATTCCAAGTGTTATCAAGCTTAGACCAACCTGTTACACAGTGAATATCATTCAAAGAATTTGCTTGAGGAAGATTGTGAAATTCATCATAGCTTAGTACCTTTGGCTCTCCTTCAATCAAGCCAAACAAGGTAAGGCTCCATTCACCCTGAAGATTACTATAGTAAGGAACATTGCCATGATGCAACACGGGGAAAGTCGTTGTAACATGCTGATTAGGAGGTATTCTTTCATTATTCTTTTCGACTTTCTTTCCAAAGTACAAGGATATCCCTCCTTTTTTTATTATTGTCACCATATTTCGTTCAGTTTAGTTTGTCAACTATTTGATGTTTAGTTAACTTACCAAAAAAATAAGTTGACATAAATACAAGTTTTCCGATACTATTTTGTTAACATCATATTTTAGGAGGTTTACATAATTTATGTCATCTATTACAAATTCTAAATTCCGTGCTATTGACATTACCTATGTTGGGATGTTTGCTGCTTTAATGGCAATTGGCGCTAACATTACTTCATGGGCACCTTTTTTACAAGTTGCGAATGTCCCTTTATCTATGGGTCCCTTTTTTGCTATTTTAGCAGGTTTACTATTAGGTAGTAGACTTGGTGCTATTTCTATGACTGTTTATATGCTAGTAGGGATCGCTGGTGCTCCTGTATTTGCTCAGTTTAGTTCAGGAATCAGTGTTATCATTGGAAATACCGGTGGATTTATTTTATCTTATATTGCTACTGCTTATATTGTTGGAAAAATTGTTGAATCAAAAGAAAAACCAAACCTGTCAGTATTTATGATAGCAGCCCTTGCTGGAATAGCAGCCATTTATATTATTGGAACAAACTATATGTACCTAGCTTTAAATGTCTGGATGGATGTTGAAATGGGCTACGGTACAGCTTGGATTGTTATGACGTGGTTTGCTGTAAAAGATATAGTCTTCACAATTATCGCTGCTATGATTGCTCCACGCATTTACTATGCAATAAAGAGGAATTCAGGTGTGAGTACGATTACGACGAAAGCATCGTAACTTGAGAAAAGCTGGTATTTTATTACCAGCTTTTTTTTATTCGTTTGAGGGAAAATGGTATCTTCTATCCTTTGTCGTCCCAGTATAGGATAGATTTATCGAAGCAAGCATCTTTTTAACTATCGAGGTTGAGGGAATGAGTAAGAACTCTCTCATCTCCGTGTTGGTAATAGTAGGCTTAACAAGTAGGGAGTAGTCACTTAATGAAGCTAGGTATGCATCTTTAGAAATCGTGGAGCACTGTGGGCATAAAAAGCCACCTCTTACCCTCTCTATTGGAATTGTTTCACAACTAGGGCAATGAATTCCTCTTATTAGTTCATTAGGAGTAATTTGATATGTTTTTAATATATCCGGGTTTAATGGGGTATCTTGCTTCAATAGGAAATTTGAAAGCTTTCTAATTTCTTTTCTAGATAATATTTCATTGTTGAACTGTGTACCATGTTCCTTAATTTCCTCAACCAAGACAGTGCTTCTGATGATTTTCTGTTGGTAATATGTATTTGAGGGAACGATTCTTATTAGTGAATTTGGATTTGTGATTACTACGTGGGTTTTTATTGGAATAGATGTTATCTTATTTACCTCTAGCCAGGATTTTAGTTGAAAACGTTATATTTTAACCTGTTGAACCGGATCTGGATAAACGTTAATGCTATCGTTAATAGTTCGAATAAGTTGTTTGTTTAGGTGGTCGAATTCTAATGTTCCTGAAATATTTTTAGTTTCAATAATGAGGATGAAACGAGGAGAAACTAAAAGAATATCGATTTGGAAGTAATTATCATTGCACTTTAATCTGAGGTTATGGAATATCATGTAATTTTTTTCAGGTAGAAAGCTCAAAAAATAATCCAAAGATTGCTCCCCCCTATAACCAGCTGATTTAATTGCATAATCTTTCTCAACTAATTGCCTCTTTGGATGAATTTTAGATAATCTTCGTAACAGAGCCTCCAACTTCATTAATTCATATGACTTTTTCCAAGGTTTAATTATCAATATATCACTCTCCTTCATTAATTAAATTAAAAATACGCCTAAAAACTGTGTTTCCCTGCTTATAATTTGATTTTTTTTAAGAACTTCTAAACTTAGTAGCTCTTCAGAAATGAAAATCGGGCCAAACTAATGCTAAATCGGGCGGAATACTTTAAAAATCGGGCCAAACCTTCAGATAATCGGGCCATTCTACACTAAAATCGGGCCAAAGCCAAAACAAAAAAGACCTACCCACTTTATAAGTGAGTAAGTCCCTATTCTAATCTTATTTCTCAACAGAAAATCTCTCAACAAATGTTGCTAAAGTACGAACCATAACTCCAGTTGCGCCTGAAGGACCAAGGTCGTATGCAGCATTAGTAGTCGCTGTACCGGCAATATCTAAATGTACCCATGGTGTATCCTCAGCAAATTCACCGATGAACGTACCTGCAAAGATTGCATGTCCGTCTCGACCTGGGGAGTTATTTAAGTCTGCCACTGGGCTCTTACGAACACGTTCTTTATGCTTTTCAGTGATTGGTAAACGCCAGATAGGCTCACCAACTTCATTTGATGCTTCAAGAACTTGTTCAAAAAGCTCCTCGTTATTTGTCATTGCCCCAGTAATGTCATTCCCAAGTGCAACGATGACTCCACCAGTTAGTGTAGCTACATCCACTAAGTAGCTCGCTCCATGATGTTTTGCATATGTTACCGCATCAGCTAATGCTAGACGGCCTTCTGCATCTGTATTTAAAATTTCGATTGTTTTCCCACTCATCGCTGTAATGACGTCATCTGGTTTAAACGCACTACCACTAATCATATTATCGGTAGCTGGAATAACTGCAACTACATTTTGCTCAGGCTTTAATTCTCCGATTACTTCCATAGCTCCTAATACAGCAGCAGCGCCACCCATATCAGATTTCATACCAACGATTCCATCCTTAGGCTTAATAGAATAGCCACCCGTATCAAATGTAATCCCTTTTCCAACAAGACCAATTACATCTTCCCAATTCTCTTTTCCTTGGTATTTCAAAACAATCATCTTAGGAGGTTCAACAGAGCCTTTATTAACAGCTAATAGTGCACCCATACCTAGCTTTTCCATTTCTTCTTTTTCAAGAATTTCAACTTCAAATTGATATTTTTCCCCAAGCTCTTTTGCATAGTTAGCCATATCAGTTGCTGTAAGCATATTCCCAGGAAGGTTAACCAAAGTACGAGCCGAGTTTGTTCCTTTTGCATAGGCATACCCAACCGTTAAACCTGCCTCTATTTCTTCTGAATCAGCCTCACTATAAATAACAACATCTCTAATGTCTTTCTCAGGTTCATTTGACTTTTGCTTATAATCTGCAAATCGATAGGTTGCAAGTGAGACTGCTTCCCCAATTGCATGGGCAGCTTCAGTGTGGTCAATCGCTTCTGTAGTAAATGAGTCTAGGGCAATCGTGACTTCTTCAATCTTTGCGCCTCTTAGTGTCTTAAATAACTTTCCATATGTATCTCGTAAGTTTTCAAACGATAACTTATCTTCCTTACCTAAACCAACGAAATAGATGCGTTTTGCCGGAAGTCTACCTAAAGTATGTAATTTCGTGATTGATTTTTTCTTAGCTGAAACATCCCCGTCTTTTAGTAAAGTTGTTAGTTGTCCCTCTAGTACTGAGTCAACCTCAGCAGCCAATCCTTCTAACTTATTCGTTTTTTCAAATAAACCAATAACAAGTGTTCCCTGAACCTTTGAAAATTCAAATTCCTGTTTAACAGTAAACATTAAATATCCACCTCCGAATTTAATCCGCTTTTCAAATATCTTTAACGGTAAGATTACTACTAGTGGTAGTAAGTCTTTGTACACTCTATTATAAGAGAAATGCTAGAATATTTCGAGCTTCTAACTATCATCTTGCATAAATAAAATTAAGGCAGGCAGCTTTGGTAATGTTTCTACGTATTCAAACGGAACTCGATCTATATGTTGTGGTATAATAGAAAGGCATCTTTCAATGAAGCTGTTCACTTCTTCTAAATCGAGTCCCCAATAAAAAGGACGATATTTTTGGATATATAGATGACCAGCATTCATCATTAACCGGGCACCTTTCACATTCCCATATTCATAGTGGTAAATGGCTACAGACATTTGTAGGAGACCCTTTAGAAAAAGATTGCTTTTCTCTGTTAACCACATTTCTTCAAGTAGATCGTGGCAGGTGTAGTAATCACCTTCGTTAAAATGAATAAAGAACTGATAATATTCCATTGGGTAATCGTTCAACATGGTCACCCCATTTTAAAATAATTACTCTTATTATCTTACACTATTGTGATTGAAAGGAAGTAAAGTATGGACTTATTCACCAATTTCCCGTTATGGGCTGCGCTGGCAGCCATTGGTTTTGCACAATTTGTAAAAGTTCCAATTCAGTTTATTGCATCAAGAAAAGTGGATTGGTCACTCATAACAAGTACTGGCGGTATGCCTAGCTCTCACTCAGCGGCGGTAACTGCGCTTACCACTGGAATTGGAATTGAAGAAGGAGTCGGCTCCCCTCTTTTCGCGGTCTCTGCAGTTTTCGCGATTATCGTTATGTTTGATGCAACAGGAGTCCGTCGCCATGCAGGAGAACAAGCTACCGTCTTAAATCGACTTGTCATTGATTTTAATAGGTTTGTAGAAGAAGCAAGAATGTGGCCGAAGATGGATGAAACCGAAAAAAGAAAAGAACTTAAAGAGTTATTAGGACACCAGCCAATTGAAGTATTCTTCGGTGGCCTTTCTGGAATCTTACTAACACTTTTATTACATTATCTACTTGTCGTGATGTAGGAGGAATTCTAATGAGAATTATCTCAATTTGTCCTAGCAATACTGAACTACTGCATTACTTAGGTTTGACAGATCAACTTATTGCAGTAGATGACTTTTCCGATTGGCCTGAGTCTGTACAAACTTTACCACGGCTTGGACCAGACCTTTCAATAAATATGGATAAGGTTGAACAATTAAAACCAGATCTGGTCCTTGCTTCCTTAAGCGTACCTGGTATGGAAAAAAATGTGGATGAATTACAAAAGAGAGGAATTCCGCATATTGTCTTAAATCCGAATTCCCTTGAGGAAATTGCTCATGATCTTCTTACGGTTGGAAAATATACAAATCGGGATAAAGAAGCAGCACAAGTTGTGCAAAAATATAATCATTTCATAACAGAATATGCACTAATCTCAAAAGAAATTTCAAATAGGCCAACACTATATTGGGAGTGGTGGCCAAAGCCTGTATTTACACCTGGAAAGCTTAACTGGTTAACTTATATTAGTGACCTTGCAGGGGCTAGTAATTTGTTTGACGATGTTGAACTTGCAAGCGTTCAAACAGATCGGGAAGATGTTGTAAACCGGAACCCAGATCATATTTGCCTAGCATGGGTTGGTGTTCGACAAGATAAAGTAAATCCAAGTCTTGTTGAAAAAAGACCTGGTTGGGTCAATCTAGAGGCAGTAAAAAGGAATAACATTCACATCCTAGAAGAGGCCCTTTACTGTCGGCCATCCCCTAGGTTATTATTAGGTTTAAAAAAGTTGGCATCCCTTGTTCACCCTGAACATTTTCCGACTAACGATGGTCTTGATCCACTACTATAAAAAGGAGATCTCTATTTGTATAGAGGTCTCCCTTTTCAACTAGTTAACTATGAACTTTTCTGATTAATGTATTGCTGACGAAATACCTGCATAGTCTCATCTTCATTAAGACTTGCTAATTCTTCTTCTGTTAACTTACCTTTACCCATTTTGACCACATAAACTTCGACCTTCTTTTTACCCCACTGTTCATATACATCAGCTACTGTTTCATAGTATAAATCTATTTTATTTCCTTTGATTGCTCCACCCTTATCTGCTACTACCCCATATCCATAACCCGGTATGAACAGGATTGTACCTAGAGGAAATACTCTTAAATCTGCCGCTACAGTTGAATATAGATCACGCTTAACTTTTACACCAGAATAGGTAATTCCATATTGTGGGTGATTCTCTGTTTTTCCGGTTGATTCTACACCTGCTGTATACCCAGTTGCAACAACCGTATGTTTAGGGTACCTTGTCCAATCAATTGCGTCTTCAAGCTTTAAAGAGCTTTTTACCTCTTCACTCGATGATATCGAATATGAAACCGGAGCTGACCTTCTTATAAACTTATGAAAAAGGCTTACTCGTTTTTTAGAATTTTCATTGTACGTAAATCCACTATATTCTTGTTGTTGTAGCTTCACTCGATAGTCATCAAACCAATCCGACAAATCCTTTGCTTCTACACCAGAAAATGATTGAAATGTAGTAAAGAATGCAAAAACAAAAAGTAGAACCATTAGTAATCGTCTTGACATATTTTTTAGTATATTCATTTTTTCCACTCCTCTCACGAATCTATTTCTTTCCAAAACATTTGAAAATTATTCGTAGGATGGAAAAAATAATTTATAATTTTAAAACAATTCACAATTAATTCTTCACCTTTTCCAAGTAATTTGTATAAATTAAGGTGAGATTAGTATGCTTTTTTTGATAAAAAATTACTCTTTTTACAAAGAATTTTGTTATTAAATATAGTTAGTGAGAAGAGTGGATTGGAGCGGAAGGCACTTGACTCCTGCGGGAGTTGAGGGATATCCGTCGAGACCCCACAAGTGCGAAGCGCCGAGGAGTGGGTTTTTTCACGGCAGTGAAAATAACCTTCCTCTCCCTCCCCTATGGGAATTCGCCCTTGAAAAAGCCGGCAGTTGGGATTTTTCATAATTCCCCGCGGAAAGTAAGTGCCTGCAGTGGAAAGGAACGGTCAAAGTTTTTTAAAAAAAGAACCCATCAAAAAAGAACAAAAAAAAAGACCCTTACAAACGTAAGAGTCTCTAACACATGTGTTAAAACATTTGATAACCTTTTGATCTAAGTGCACGTATTACAATTCCAGAAGTAATTGCACCAGCTAAACCACAAAGTAGTATTAATATATCAGCAGGGGCAAGTGCCATGGTATTTTCAATTAATCCAGTAATTGATTCAGACGGTGATCTAAAGTAATTAATAAATCTTATATCATCAATAATAAATATTGCAATAATTGGATAGAGAATCGCCATTATCCATGACATACGTAGTAGCATATTTAATAAAAATCCGATACCAAAAAATAAAACAAAGAAGAGTAACATTGAAATTATTAAAACCGGTATGCTCATTGGCATATGTAACCTTCACCTCCAGTACAACTCATTGAATAGTGTACTAAAGGAGTAAATGGCTAGTCAATCTAAAACGAAGGATTAAGCTTATTTTTTACCACTACCGCCACATGATGTACATGTTTCGGATCCACCTAAAACCAATTGAAAATAACCCTTCCCCGAACAATATCCACATTCTACTCTTTCAGTTTGCTGATTTTTCATCTTATTCTCTCCTTTTAAAATGTTTTAATTTTCTGATAATATAACAGGTTTACAAGAAAAAGAAAAGACTCAAAAATAGCAAAAAACTATCATGTAAGCGAATACATATTGGTGATGCTTTCACAACCTTTATTTTTCACATTATTCTAATAACTTATTTTTCTTAACGAAGACTCACAAAAAATTAATTAAAATTAAAAAGTGGATTGGAGCGGAAGCACTTGACTCCTGCGGGAAGTAGAGGGAAGTTCGAGACCCCACAGGCGCATAGCGCCGAGGAGGCTCGAATCCCTCCCCTATGGGAATTCGCCCTTGAAAAAGCCGGCAGTTGGGATTTTTCATAATTCCCCGCGGAAAGCAAGTGCCTGCAGCGGAAAGGAACGGTCTTGGTGCAAATTTGATACAAACGAACTTTGCAAAAATAAGAAAAAGTATCTCTACAGAGTCTCAAAGAAACAACTTATATGCCGTGTATTGAAATTCATCACCTGGATTAATACCGTTATGAGGTTTTTGTGGGACCGAAATACCCTCCTCAATCAAATATTTAATGATAACTGAAGATGTAGGATCCTTTATTAACTCGCTTGGGTGGACAAACCTTGCCTCTAATAGCTCCGATTCTTGTTTCGTAATCGTTTCGTTCTCAGCTGTTAATGCAAAAATAATCATATTATCGCTAATTTCATTACGGATTACCCCAGTTCGTATACCGATAACCCCCATGATACGGCCTTGTATCCCAGTTTCTTCTTTAACCTCTCGAATCACAGCTTCATCTACCGTTTCGAATGACTCTACAAAACCAGCTGGCAATGACCATTTGCCTTTTAATCCACCGTACTTCTTCTTAACAACAAGCCATTCACCATCATTATTAATAACCAATCCAGAGACTGCTAACCATACATTTCCCCTTTTAGAACTCAATCGATCACCCATTTCGTTTTTATTAAAATATAAATATAAAAATCCAAAAAAAAGAGAGGTGTGTTCACACTTCTCTTTGCATTTTTATAAAAGATTAAACTTTCCTTTTTTCAATACTGTTGAAGCTCCACCAATCATGAATAATGCACGGTTATCAACCATCTTTTTCATAAATGATGCCTTAGAGCCCCATATCTTCTTACCAAAAACAACCCCAATTGCATCATCTTCTCCAAGTGAACATACAGAACCTTTTAGGTCAGGTGTGAATGCTTCTAATTCACCCTGTCCACGAACTAGAACAGCTAAATTCTTAGCACAGTTTTCACCCATCTGCATCGCAATTTGTGCAGTTGGTGGATAAGGACGGTTTATCTCTTCATTAATCATTAATGCACAATCACCTACGATGAATACATCTTCATGACCAGGGGCACGTAACTGAGGGTCTACCTTCACACGTCCACGCATTGATTCAAATCCAGCTTGTTCAATAACACTGTTCCCACGAACACCGGCAGCCCAAACTACGGTACCAGCTTTAATTTCTTCTACCTCTTCACCTTTTGCGACTAGGATTCCTTCTTGGTTAGCCTCTTTGATAGCTGTCCCAATTTTGAATTCTACTCCCTTACGCTCTAAGTGATTTACAGCATATTCTACAAGTTCTGGTTCAAAACCTGGTAATACTGTTGGTGCAGCCTCTACACATATTACACGTACTTTGTTCTGATCAATATCATATTCTCTACATAGTTCAGGAATACGGTTACCTAATTCTCCTAGGAACTCGATACCTGTGAAACCAGCTCCACCAACAACGATTGTTAACCTGGCATCATTTTTTTCTTCTTCTGTATTATATGTGGCAAACTGATATTCAATATGTTCTTTTATTTGACGGGCAGTATTTACATTTGTAATAGAGAATGCATATTCTTTTAACCCTTTAATACCGAATGTTTCAGACTCTCCACCAAGGGCTACAACTAAATAATCATATTCAACTTCGCCTTCTTCTAGGATAATACGCTTTTCTTCACGATTAATCGTTGAAACAGTACCTTTGATTAAATGAACCTTGCTACTATCTATAACATCTGAAATACTATAGCGGACACGATCGTGATGTAATGTACCAGCAGATGCTTCATGTAACCAAGTAGTTTCATAATGGTAATCATTCTTATTAATAAGAGTAATATCAGCTTCATTTACCCCTAATGCTTTTTGCAAACGTACAGCAGTCATTAATCCACCGTAACCTGCTCCTAAAATAACAACCTTTGGCTTTCTCAACCGTATCAACTCCACCTTCATTAATTTGTTTACACGATAGATACTTTTCTTTACTCTTATCATCTACCGATATTATTTATTTATGGTTAGAAAAACTTGGCGCATTGCTGAGGTTCAGCCGCCCAAAAGTTTGTGATATTTTTCACTAACAATATCACAATTAAGTACATATAACTGTACGAAATTTGTCATTAAATCTTAACAATTATATCTCCTTTATCATATTATTCCTTTTATCTCTTTATTTCAAGCCAAAATAACACTTTTTGAAACTTAAAAATATTTAAACAAATGTTTGAAAGTAAAGATTAAATAATATCTGATTACCCTCAAACATATTGTAGTAAAAAGCCACCTATAACCAAATATGATACAAAACATATTGGGGGGATTTTAAATGAAAGAGGATCAAAAGGTCTATGATATAACAATTATTGGTGGAGGTCCCGCTGGCTTGTTTACTGCTTTCTATGGAGGTATGAGGCAAGCAAGTGTAAAAATTATCGAAAGTTTACCTCATTTAGGCGGACAGCTCTCTGCTCTTTATCCTGAAAAATACATTTATGATGTTGCTGGATTTCCTAAAATTCGTGCCCAAGATTTAATTGATAATCTTAAAGAACAAATGTCAAAATTTGAACCTACAATAACTCTTGAACAATCTGTTAAAACAGTACAAAAGCAGTCTAACGGTATTTTCAAAATAGCTACCAACAAAGAAACACACTATTCAAAGACCATTATAATTACTGCTGGTAATGGTGCCTTTCAACCTCGTCGTCTAGATCTTGAAAATTCCAATAAATTTGAAGAGAAAAATCTTCATTATTTCATTGATGATTTAAGTCAGTTTTCTAGAAAAAGAGTCGCGGTATTTGGCGGAGGAGATTCAGCAGTAGATTGGGCCTTAATGCTAGAGCCTATCGCAGAGAAAGTCACGCTGATTCACCGTCGTAGTAAATTTCGTGCCCATGAGCATAGCGTTGAAAAATTATTAAAATCAAAAGTAGAGGTTAAGACACCCTTTGTACCGGTTGAATTAATCGGAGATGATTTTATCTCTCAAGTTGAATTACAGGAAACCAAAGGTGAGAGAAAAGAAACCCTTGATGTCGATGCTGTTATCGTTAATTATGGTTTTGTTTCTTCACTAGGCCCGATAAAAGACTGGGGTCTTGAAATTGAAAAGAATTCTATTGTCGTGAATTCAAAAATGGAAACATCTATTGAAGGTATATATGCTGCTGGAGATATTTGTACGTATGAAGGCAAAGTTAAGTTAATTGCTTGTGGGTTTGGTGAAGCACCAACTGCTGTAAATAATGCCAAAGCCTATATTGATCCTAAAGCAAGGATTCAACCTATGCATAGTTCTAGTATGTTCTAATATAAGACAAAAGAGTTGAGGTCATTAGTCCCTCAACTCTTTTTTCGATTTAACAATCTTCTGGTTTCCCTGCATTGGCCGCTGTTCTAAATGAAGAGCCACACCCACATGATGCAATGGCATTTGGATTATCAATTGTAAATCCTCCACCCATCATCGATTGCTTAAAATCTATGACGACACCTCTTAAAATAGGTTCACTTTCTTTATCTATAAGAACTTTAATTCCATGTTGTTCAAATTGAATATCCTCTTCGTTCATTTCTTGTTCAAAACCCATACCATACGAAAGACCACTACAACCGCCACCTTTTACAGCAACACGAAGAAAAGAACCTTCTTCTCCACCTTCTTTCATCATGTCCTGAATTTGATAACTAGCTGCTTCAGTTATTGTAACTATACCAGTCATTATCGTCACCCACCTTTCATAGTCTTTTAACAATAATTATAATGTTAATGTTGTTAACACTCAAATGATTGAGCTTGCAGGAAGTATTAAAAGATTAAAGATTAAACCTGAATACTTATATATTATAGTAATACGTCCCAGAGCAGACGATCTCAGCTGGTCCTGTCATTAAGACATGACCTTCATCTGTCCAAGTAATAAATAAGTCCCCTCCAGCTAAGTGGACTGTTGTTAGTTGGTTTCTTTCTGTTTTTCCATTAAGGACAGAAGCGACGACTGCAGCACAAGCACCAGTACCGCAAGCCTGGGTAATCCCTGAGCCCCGCTCCCATACTCTAAAGTTAATTTCGGTTTCATTTAGTACCTCTAAAAATTCAACATTGACTCCTTCAGGAAATCGAGTATCTTTCTCGATCACAGGTCCTAATGTAGTTAATGGGGCATCTTCAATCGAATCAACGTAGAAGATTGCATGTGGATTTCCCATGGATACACCTGTCATATGAAGAGTCTGATTTGAAAACTCAACCTGTTCATTTACTACCGTTTCGGAATCCACACCAATCATTGGTAGGTCACTTCTCCGAAGCCCTGGTTTGCCCATATTCACAGTTACGCTATATACTATTCCAGCTTCCTCATGGATTTCAGCCTCAACAAGACCAGATAGGGTTTCTATTTTAAAGCTCTTTTCTGATACTATGTTATTCTCGTAAGCATACTTTGCAACACAGCGTAAGCCATTTCCACAATTTCTACCTTCAGATCCATCGTTGTTAAAGATTCTCATTTTAACTGGCGCTACATCTGAAGGACAAATTAATATCATTCCATCTGAACCTATTCCAGTGTGAACATTTGACACACGAATTGCTAAATTCGAAAGCACATCTTCCGAGAGATTTTCTTTAAACATATCTACATATATATAGTTATTTCCTAAAGCATGCATTTTGGTAAATGTAAATGAATCCATAATAATAAGTTCCTCCAAAAAAAATTGTTGCACTAAGTATAAAATGAATTTATTTTGAACACAATATGAACATCCCCCGTTTTTCTTAATAAAAAAACTCCTCATCTAGCATGAGGAGTTTTTGTTTTGTGATGATAATCTGTTAGATAAACATCCCCGCTATTGCCGCACTAAGTAGATTTGCTAACGTACCTGCTACAATTGCTCTAATCCCAAGTCTGGCAATATCGGGCCTTCTACTAGGAGCAAGTCCACCTAAACCACCTAATAGGATTGCTAGCGATGAAAGGTTTGCAAACCCACATAACGCAAAACTAATGACTGCAATTGTCTTATCTGATAATTGGTCTAAATACGTTGAAAAAGAAGAGTATGCAACAAACTCATTTAGGATTATTTTTTCACCGATAAAACTCCCTGCAATGATTGCTTCCTCCCACGGTACCCCAATAATAAATGAAAGTGGTGCAAAAAGATATCCAAACACTAAATTTAAGCTAAGCGTTTCGTATCCGAATATGCTTCCAATCCCACCTAAAATTCCATTCAG
This sequence comes from Cytobacillus suaedae, assembly GCA_014960805.1. GTDB lineage: Bacteria > Bacillota > Bacilli > Bacillales > Bacillaceae_L > Bacillus_BV > Bacillus_BV suaedae. Next base: position 3,800,979 of record CP063163.1, read on the forward strand.
TAACGAAATAATTGCAATAAATGCTAATAGCATAGCACCAACATTTACAGCTAATCTTAATCCATCACTTGCACCTCTTGCTGCTGCATCAATTACGTTAACAGCTCTTTCCTCCTCATTGCTTCCTTTACTCAATCGATGCCTCGGTACCTCTGTCTCAGGGATTAGCATCTTAGCCATTACAAGTCCAGCTGGAGCCGCCATAAAGCTCGCTGCTAATAAATATTTTAAAGGAACGCCTAAAGCAGCATAGCCAAATAATACTGAACCCGCTACGGATGCTAGCCCTCCTGTCATAACGGCAAATAATTCAGACTTTGTCATACGCTCAATGTAAGGTCGGATAACAAGCGGTGCTTCAGTCTGACCTACAAAAATGTTTGCAGCAGCTGACAGGGATTCCGCTCTACTCGTTCCAAGAAGATACGAAAGTCCCCCACCAAGTAGCTTGATGATAATTTGCATAATACCTAAATAGTAAAGTACAGAAATGAGAGAAGAAAAGAAGATGATAATCGTAAGCACATGAAATGCAAAAATAAAGCCAGTAGGTTGATCTGGGCTTGCTAAGCTACCAAACAAAAATTGAATTCCATCATTTGCATATCCAATCACATGCTGAACAGCAGTGGTTAATTCCTGAAAGGCTATCTGACCAGGGGGAAATTCTAAGACAATGTATCCAAAAAGAAGCTGAATTCCTAGTCCCCCTAAAATCGTTCTCAACTTAATTTGCTTTTTATTTTCTGATAGTAAGAAGGCTATTAAAAAAATAGTTACGATCCCAACAAGTCCCCAAAGGAAATTCATATTTGTTCACCTCATGGCAGTATTTTATATCATTGTGATTTCCCAAATTGAGTAATTCATGTACTTTATCTGTTTTTAAAAGGAAAAAACATTTATTTTTCCAATTAAATAGGTTTATTATCCTATAACAAACTTTTAAATATAGTCCATTTATCACAATTCATGTATAATTAGTACTATATATCTTTAGATAGGAGATGAGGGTATGGAGCTAGAGCCCCTGTATGATCGTAAAATAACTTGCCTTTGCTGCAAAAAAACGTATATGACAAAAAAAATCAGATCACGTTTTGTAAAAGCGATAAAACATGACACAGATTTTTGCTCCTACTATCATAAAGAAAATTTAAATCCTTTACTGTATTATGTAAGCGTTTGTCCACATTGCGGTTTCTCTTCGTCTGAAGAGTTTACTTCCTACTTTGCGTCGACTACGCTAGAGAACATTCAATCTAAAATCTGTAATAATTGGTCAGGATCAAATTATTGTGAACCTCGTACAATTGAGGAAGCAATTAATACATATAAATTAGGAATTTATTCTGCGACTTTAAAAAAAGAGAAATATATAGCGATTGCAGGCTTATACATGAGATTAGCATGGTTATTAAGAACCATTAACCATACTGAGGAGATTCGATTTACAGACTTAGCATTAGATGCATACATAAAATCCTATATGGAAGGTGACTATCAAAATACACATATGTCCGAGGTTAGACTTTTATACCTCATTGGAGAGTTAAGTCGCAGAACCGAAAAATATAAACAAGCTACCCTTTACTTTTCAAAAGTGATACAAAAACAAAACGAAACAATTGAAAAAGGAATTGTTCAAATGGCTAGAGACCGTTGGCAGGAATTGCGGGAAGAACAAAAAATGAAGGTGTAATTGATACCTCATTAGTTAAAATTGATGCTCTTTAAATAATGTTTGGAAGAGTGGATTGAAACGGAAGGCACTTGACTCCTGCGGGAGTAGAGGGAAGTGTGAGACCCCGCAGGCAAAGCCGAGGAGGCTCACATCCCTCCCCGCGGAAAGCAAGTGCCTGTAGTGGAAAGGAACGGTCTAGGTTCGAAGTAAATAACTTTAAAATAATAAATTAAGGCTGACTCAACATGAGTCAGCCTTTTAATACATATCATTCTCTTCTAAAAACTTATATATATTTTCTACTAATGATTCCGGATCATCACCAGTAACAACTTCTCCATTTACTAGTGCAAACAATGTGCTAGCGCATTTTCCACAGTAGCTTAGGCAACCATATTCTATAATATCAAGATTAGGATCTTTTTCTAGTTTTTCCAGTGCCTTTTGTGCGCCACTTGCTAAATTACTAACACAAAACTCTACTATTGGCATCATTGTTTTTCACCTCACCACTAACTAATAATCCTATCGCTTTTAGAAGTAATCGTCAATCTTTATTGTTACATCGGTGAATTATTTACTATATAGATGTTGTTATTTGGCAACATTTTAGCTATACTTTTAATGTCATTTTGAAATTGCGATCAATACTTATTTTATTGATAAATCGAGCGAAAAAAAAGGAGAAACACCCATCATGAAAAATCTAGTCATACTTGGTGGAGGATATGGTGGAATGAGAATGCTTCAACGCCTTCTACCTAATCAACTACCAGAAGATGTCGAAATTACACTTATCGATAGAATACCATATCATTGTCTAAAAACGGAGTATTATGCACTTGCAGCTGGGACAATTTCTGATCATCACATTCGTGTAACCTTCCCTGAACATCCGCGTCTGAACGTCAAATATGCGGAAGTAACTAAGGTTGATTTAGACAGCAAAGAGGTACACTTAAAAGATCAAGAGGCTGTTAAATACGATGACTTAGTGATCGGTCTTGGCTGTAATGATAAGTATCATAATGTACCTGGAGCTGAAGAGTTTACTCACAGTATCCAGACCATTGATAGTTCACGTACAACCTACCAAAAATTAAACAATCTTGGCCCAGGAGCAGTTGTAGCAATAGTTGGTGGTGGATTAAGTGGCGTAGAGCTAGCTAGTGAATTAAATGAGAGTCGACCGGACTTACAGGTAAAGCTTTTTGATCGTGGGAGCCGTATCTTATCAATGTTCCCAGAACGTCTAAGTAATTATGTGGAAAATTGGTTTATTGAGCGCGGAGTTGAGATTATTAACCATGCAAATATAACAAAAGTTGAAGAAAATCAACTTTTCAATCAAGATGAAGCAATTCCTGTTGATGTGATAGTATGGACAGCTGGAATCCAACCTAGCAAGGTTGTAAGGGACTTAGAGGTTGATAAAGATGTGAGTGGACGTGTTGTATTAACCCCACAGCACAATATTCCTGGAGATGAACATGTCTATGTTGTTGGTGACTGTGCAAGCTTACCTCATGCACCTAGTGCTCAATTAGCTGAGGGTCAGGCTGAACAAATCGTTCAAGTTCTTGTAAAACGATGGAAAAACGAAGAACCACCTAGTGAATTTCCACCAATAAAGTTAAAAGGTGTTCTTGGATCGTTAGGAAAAAAACACGGATTCGGACTAGTTGCCGAACGAGCTATTACAGGGCGTGTTCCAAGGTTGTTAAAATCCGGAGTATTATGGATGTATAAATATCATAATGGATGAGAAAAGCCCACATTATGTGGGCTTTTTAAACTTTTTATTCAGATTCAACATATCCATATTTAGCAAGTTCTGCATAAATTGTTTTTAACTTAGGATTACCCTCGCCTACAATCTCATCTTCAATAACAACGACTGGATAAAACATATCCTCTTCAATGACCCTTGTAGCAAACTCTTGTTTAGTTTGATCTCCTGGTGGATTATAAATATCAACATAAGAAATGGTGAAGGCCTGTTCAGGAAACTTTCTTGCAATTGCAGCATCTAGCCATTCATATGTTTCTTTGGAGGATGGTAAATTTACACAACTTGGACATAAAACCTCTGCACCATATACGATAATTTCGACTTCCTTGGTTGGCATAGTATAAACTCCTCATACACTTATAGTATCTTCTATATTACATAATAATGGTAACATAGACAATATAAAGACTTATAGGCACAAAACAGTTGAATAGATTTTTCAGGCATTATTGATTATAATAGAGGTATATAGAAAGAAAGGAGTCGAGTTAAATGTCTGTAGAAGCAAGTATGGTTGAACAAGTTCAGGAAGTATTAGATAAACTTCGTCCATTCCTATTACGTGATGGTGGAGACTGCGAATTAGTTGATATAGAAGATGGTATTGTTAAATTACGCCTTCTAGGGGCTTGTGGAAGCTGCCCAAGTTCAACAATCACATTAAAAGCTGGAATCGAGCGTGCATTATTAGAAGAGGTACCAGGTGTTGTAGAAGTAGAGCAAGTATTCTAAATGATTTAAAGCGATTTCCTTTGGGAAATCGCTTTTTTGATTGTTTTTTTAGGAAAAGATAGGTAGCATAATTATATCGGCTTATATTGAGTTCGGGTAGATCGATTTTATTGACCTATGTTTCAGGAACTCACCACTTTTTTAGGTAGATAAATTGGTTTATCGACGTATGTTTCAGGAGCTCATTACTTTTTTGGTCGATAATTCATTTTATCGGCCTATGTTCAGGACCACACCACTTTTTTTTGGTCGATAACTCATTTTATAAACTTATGTTTCATGACTACAGCTTTTTTTTAGGTCGATAAATCATTTTATCAGTCTATGTTTAAGGACTACAGCACTTTCATAGGTCGATAAATCGTTTTATCTACATTCAACCCTACTCCCTACATAGTCAATAGCCAATTGTTCAACTTTATATTTCGGAAAGTGTTCTGAAAGAATACTCCCAACATCAACACCTCTCCCTTTTTCCGAAAAACAAATGACAGTAGGACCTGCTCCACTTAAGGCCACACCAAATGCACCTCCTTCACGTGCAATGGTTCGTATGTCCTCGATTTCGGGTATAAGCCCTAACCTATAGGTCTGATGAAACATATCCTGTTCCATCATACGACCTGCGATCTCCCAATTTTTTGTGAAGAGAGCAGCTAACAGGACATTACTTACGGAGCTTGCTTGGACTGCATGTTGGAATGTGAATGTATTTGGTAGTACCTTTCTAGCTTCTCTAGTCATAACTTTATAAGGTGGAATAACCACATTTATATCAACATCAAATTCGCCAAGCTTAACAACGAATGTACTTTCCTCATTATGCTTTCCGACCACAAGGCCTCCCAGTAAGGAAGCGCCTATATTATCCGGGTGCCCCTCACTTAAGCTACCAATCCGAACTTTTTCCTCTTGTGTGAGGTCCAATCCACATAATGCATTGGCCAACTCAATCCCGGCAGCTATTGCCGCTGCACTACTTCCAAGACCTCTGGCTAAAGGTATATCACTCCAGACTTCAATTGAACAAGGTGGTAAGCTCTTATTAAATTGTCTCGCTGTATTTGAAGCAATGGTATAGATTAAATTCTCTTTACCAGAAGGGATTCCTACTACTTCTTCCGTTTTTGGTATAAAGCACCATTTTTCACTTAAGATTACGTTTAGCTTTAAATATTTTGAAAGAGCCAGTCCAATTGAATCAAACCCTGGTCCAAGATTTGCGGTACTACCTGGAACTGTTATTGTTAACATTGAGTGACAACTCCCCTAATATGCCGGGACACTACTTTTTCTTCATTTGGAAGTACAATTGGTTTAAAATTTGTTGACTCAATCGCTATAGTAGGGTCCTTTAACCCATTCCCAGTAAGCACAGCAACAACCAAACTTCCCTTACTTATCTCACCACTTTTCACTTGCTTCAACACCCCAGCAATTGAAGCACATGAAGCAGGTTCAGCAAAAATCCCTTCTTCTTTCGCCAAAAGTTTATAGGCATAAAGGATTTCATCATCTGTTACTTCATCAATTTTACCACCAGATGAATTTGCAGCATCCACTGCTTTATCCCAACTAGCCGGGTTACCTATTCTAATTGCGGTAGCAATTGTCTCCGGATCTTCAATTATTTTATTTCTAACAATTGCTGCGGCTCCCTCTGCTTCATATCCATGCATCTTAGGTAAGCCAGATTGTTTTAAGTCATTGTATTCTTTAAAGCCTTTCCAGTAAGCAGATATATTCCCTGCATTTCCTACAGGTATGGCTAACACATCAGGAGCCTTTCCTAATTGGTCACAAAGTTCAAAAGCAGCTGTCTTCTGACCTTCTAATCGGTATGGGTTTACCGAATTCACAAGTGTGATTGGTTCGGTTTCGCTAATAGTCTTAACCATTTTTAGAGCTTGATCAAAATTGCCTTGTATCGCAACGATTTCCGCGCCATACATAACTGCTTGAGCTAACTTCCCCATTGCAATTTTCCCGTCTGGTATGACAATAATACTCTTCATTCCAGCCCTTGCAGCATAAGCAGCGGCAGAGGCTGAAGTGTTACCTGTCGATGCACATATGACCGTATCACTGCCTTCTTCCTTCGCCTTAGCTACTGCCATTACCATTCCTCTGTCCTTGAAAGATCCTGTAGGATTGGCTCCCTCCGATTTTACATATAACTCAATACCAAGTTTCTCTGAAAGTTTTTCAAGAAAAACGAGTGGGGTGTTTCCTTCATTTAATGTTAACATCGGAGTATTTCCGTTTATTGGCAAATACTCAGCATATTGCTTTAATAACCCTGGCCACAACATTACATTCCATCTCCCTCAACTCTGTACGAACTTTTAACCTGATGAATGACTTCTAATGATTCAAGCTCTTGTAAAATTTCCTCATAATCCTTTAATGAAGCTTTATGAGTTACTACTACAATTTCAGCGATATTCTTATCATTTAAAGGCAATTGAAGAATCTTTTCAAAGCTTACACCGTGGTTGGAAAAGACCGTCGTTATTTTTGCAAATGCCCCTACTTGGTCCTGAACATGTATTCTTAAAAAGTATTTTGATTTTATTTCAGAAGCAACCTTTAACTTTTTTTCATATTGTGGAGAAACAGCACTTCGACCATTAACACCAAGCCTCATATTTTTCATTACTGCAACTAAATCTGACATCACAGCAGTTGCTGTAGGTAGGCTACCTGCTCCTGGTCCGTAAAACATCGTCTCACCAACCGCTTCCCCTAGCACATAAACCGCATTATATTCATCATTAACAGAAGCCAATGGGTGGTGGTCAGAAATAAGAGTTGGCTGAACACTTACTTCAACTCTATCACCATCACGTGCAGCCATTCCGATTAGCTTCATCGTGTACCCAAATCTTTTGCTGTAATCTAGATCTTCTTCTGAAATCATTGAAATCCCTTTAATTCTAACATCGTCTAGCGCAATATTCATTGAAAACCCTAGTGTAGCTAAGATAACCATCTTTCTGGCAGCATCTATTCCATCCACATCTGAACTAGGATCTGACTCTGCATATCCTAATCGTTGTGCTTCGGCCAGAACATCTTCATACGTCCGTTTGTCTTTACTCATTTTTGTTAGTATAAAATTTGTTGTGCCATTAACTATACCCATCATTTTTGTAATTCGGTCTGAAGCTAGCCCATCTACTAAACTCCTTAAAATAGGTATTCCTCCTGCTACACTCGCTTCATAAAAGAGATCGCAGCCGTTGTTAGTTGCTTCCATGAGTAATTCAGATCCATATAAAGCCATTAAATCTTTATTTGCAGTCACAACATGTTTTTTATTTTTTAAAGCAGCTAAAATATGCTTTCTTGTTTCATCTACTCCGCCCATTACCTCAATCACAATGTCTATCTCTGGATTACAAACGACATCCTCTACTTCTAGAGTTAGTAGGGATTGGTCAACTTCTACTAGTCTATCTTTATATATGTCTTGTACTAATACCTTCTTTAATTCAATTGGACAACCCACCTGATGCATTAGTTTATCTTGATGATTTGTCAAGATTGTAACGACTCCCGTCCCGACCGTACCTAGCCCTAATAACCCTACAGATATCTTTTTCATAGCCATCCCCACCTTTATGCTGTTTTTCTGAAGTGAACAAATGTGTTTATATAATGGACATTATAGAGAGTTCTCTTCCCATTTACAACAACTAATTTTTTTACTCATAAAATGTAAACGCTTAAATCCTTGTTAAATCTCTATAAAAAAAAATACTACAGTATGGTAACTGTAGTAGCTTTATAACCAACTTACTTGTGGTACTTTTGAAGCATTATTTCTACTTTGACGTATTAGATGATTAATTTCTTTTAGGAACAACTCATAGTCAGTAGAACGTTTCAAATGTTCACTTAGTCTTACCTCATACTGTTTTTTTTGAGTTTCTGAACTTGATAAATAATAACCTTCAATTGATTCAAAGTAGTGAACCGGAAACAATAACCTTGAATATAATAATCTCCATGAGAATGTTGATATCCTAGTCACACGCTCATAATCTCGCGTAAATTTAAAAACTTCATTGTAATCTATTCTATATTGATTTATAAACTCTCCCCTTATCCACTCAGCTAAATCACGGCTCGAATGATCAAGCACCCAATCAACCGGAAGGATTGTCTTTTCATTTAACCATGTATTTCTAGTAAAGCGATGATGGCAAATCGTTGCAGAGTCTGTGTGAATAGGCTGATCATCCAGTTCGGTATCGACCAAATATTGAATTGCATTCTCTGTCAATCCGATATAATAAGGGAATGATTCGACCAAGAGCTTTTCAAAATAAGTTGAAGGATGTTGTCTTACTTTTTCATCACAGAAGATTTCCATTTGATCAAGACGTTGTTCCCATAACTTTTTCCATTGCCCGATTCGATTGCTTCGTTGAACCTGATAAGGAAATCTCCTTCCTTTCTCATGGATTTCAGCCAGCTCATTTCCGAGAGAGTAGCCCCTCCTTATACCTTGTTGTGCAGGCATTTGTAGAAGTACGATTTGTCGCTGATCATCAATAGAAGACAGTAAGCTGTTGGAAGCTGTTGGAACAATTGAAGCTATATTCCTTTCACCTGTGCTAATTAAATAGTCACTCATTTGTTTTAACTCAACTATTTCTTCATGTTCCATATTAGTTATAGGTACAATAGTATATACTACATTTCGAAAGCGAAATGCCTCATAGCTTCCTATAGTCAATTTCTCATCAATCTTTAGCCTATATTGTTCCTGTAGGTGTTTGTCCATAGATATCCACCTTCCACATAGATTATTAAATACTTACAACCATCTATATGTGACAATGTTTGGTAACTTGTGCTAAACTTGATAAAAATTGAATAAGGATGATTAAAGTCTTTAAAGTGAAATAGTAAAAATACGACGAAATGGGTGATTGCTTTTGACAAAAAGAAATATGAGTGAAATAGAACGTAAAGCAAGAACATGGTTAGAAGAAAGAGGAGTAACCATTCAGGATATCGCAGATCTAGTCTATTTCCTTCAAGAAAAATACCATCCTAGTTTACGAATGGAAGATTGCTTAGAGAATGTTGATCGTGTTTTGTCTAAGCGTGAGGTCCAGAATGCCATTCTGACGGGTATTCAGCTTGATGTTTTAACAGAAAAAGGTCTAATTGAAGAGCCATTATTATCAACTCTAAAAACAGATGAAGGCCTTTATGGAGTAGATGAGATTTTAGCCTTTTCAATCGTAAATGTATATGGTTCAATTGGCTTTACCAACTATGGATTTATAGATAAACAGAAACCTGGAATATTAGAGAAGTTAAACAATAAAGATACAGGAGATTGTCATACTTTCCTTGATGATATTGTGGGTGCAATTGCAGCAGCAGCATCTAGCCGTCTTGCTCATAGAGCTGCAAATGAAGAATAACCTAGAAATAAAGGGTGAGTCGTAATTGACTCACCCTCTGTTACTTTATATTTTATTAATCCATTGCTCTAATGAGTCAATGACATATGTAGGTTGCTTGTCATAACCTTCTAGGTGCGCTTTTGTAGTTACACCTGTATGAACAAGTAGAGTATCTAGGCCAGTATTTATTCCTGCTAAGATATCTGTTGCATAGTTATCTCCAACCATCAATGTCTCCTCTTTAGTTGTGCCAAGGACCTTTAATGCTTGTTCCATAATAATTTTTTCTGGTTTACCTATAAAGATAGGGTTCGTTTCAGTAGATACTGTAATAACAGACGTTAATGAACCATTCCCTGGTAACAATCCCCGTTCAGTAGGAATAGCTATATCTCCATTTGTCGATATAAACGTTGCACCCGCTCTCACCGCTAAGCATGCCGTCGCTAACTTCTCATATGTAATGGATTGGTCTAGACCAACAACTACATAATCTGGATTTGTCTCCTGAAAGGTAATGCCTTTTTCTTTGAGTGCATGACGTATGCCATCTCCTCCAATTACATATACCGAAGCATTTTGTTTCTGCTCATGAATATAGTTTGCTGTAGCAAGGCTTGTCGTAAATACTTGTTCCTCTGTAACTGGAATATCAAAGCCCTCAAGAATAGTTGCGACTTGGGATGGCATTTTTGACGAATTATTCGTAACGAATAAGTATGGAATTCCCTTTTCTTTTAATGCTTTAACAAAGTCACTAGCCGCTTCAATTCGTTCTTTACCACGGTACATTGTGCCGTCTAAATCAATTAAATAACCTTTATATTGCTTAATCATGTATCTTACCTCCAAAATGATAACCTTATTGTCATGCAATGTTTTCTTAAAAGTGTCTTATGGTTAGTTTTTAAAGGCAGAAACTGGACCTAGCTCATTTTCTAAATAGGATCTAATATTAGTCGAAAAAGAGCTAAGAGCCGATACATTGTTCTTAATAATCTGTGAAACCTCAGTATGATCGATCTCTAAATACTCTTGAACAATATTTTTTCTCATTTTTATGACTTGCTTTAATTGAGAAGCATGTGCAGTATTAACAACCTTCTCATCCTCTAATATATCAATGATATCCTCATAACTCCCTGGGTCACGCATAATGAACCCATCAATCATTGCATTGCCTACGTCCAGTATCGCTTCAATAAGAATATGTGTTATTCGTTCAAGAGCCTTTCTTTCAATCGAACTAACCCATTCACCTTGTTGGTGATAGAGGTCTAAATGGCTATCGAAACATTGTAATGTTTGTTCAATTTTTTCCCTATCTACAAAATACATATCTTTTAAAACCCTCCACTTTTTCAGTCACTCACTGTTAGGAAATCTTCTCAAGTAAATTTCCTGGTCGAGCATAAAAATAGCCTTGTGCAAGATCAACCTTATTTCTTGTAAGTACTGCGGCTTCACTCTCATTTTCAATACCTTCAGCTACTACTAAAGCTCCGGTTTCTTTTGCAATGAGTAACAATCCTTTAAGCATCGATTCTTTTACTTTGTTTGTATCAATATTTTGAATAACTGAACGATCGATTTTAATGATTTCTGGCATAATTTCGCTAATAGTGTGCAAGCTTGCATACCCAGCACCTGTATCATCTATTGCCAATCTAAACCCTAAGGCACGAAGTTTTTTTATATTTCCAGTAAAAAAGGTTTCCCCTTCAATCGAATCTCTCTCCGTTATCTCAAGAATAATTCTTTTTGGATTTATTTCACTGTATTTTACTAAAAACTTATTCACTTCACGGATGAGCCTTGGATTACCTAAAGTAACAGGGGTAAAATTAATAAAGATATTTTGTCTACACCCTGTGTCTACCACCTGTTTAAATGCTTTTTCAAGCACAATCATTTCAAGTTCAAATAGCTTTCCAGTTTGTCTTGCCACGGAAAATAAGGATAATGGGTTTTCAAGAGAAGTACCTTTTGGCCCACGGGCAAGCATTTCCCACGCTTGAATCTCATTAGTAGAAACATCAATAATAGGTTGTGCCAATAATGAAATGCCTTTTTCCTCGATGATTCGATTAATGTCAAAAAGCATTTCGTTGTATTCAGAGGTGACTCTTTTTTCTGCCATTGCAATTGCCTGTTGCCATGCTTTCTGAAAAGCTGATTCTGCTTCACACTTTTTATCAATAAACATATAGCCTGTATGGTAGACAATTTTTAATTGGGGATATTGTTCCCCTAAAATTCGATTAACAGTCTTTTTCAAGTTATGGATGAGGGTCTCTATATCAGATACATTTGTTTTTTTCGGATCTACTTTTAAAAGAAGACCTATATCTTCATTATTAAAATTGCTTAAAGCAATAACATCTTCTTGATGGACTAACTCCTGTACAACTGTTTTAAATATAACCTTTATCGCACTCTTACATTTATTTATTTGCTTGTACCCCAATAAATCAGCCAGCTCATGCAAATTACCTAAATTGAAGGCAATAACCACCACTTGGTTATCTTTCCTAAATGCACGTTTTATCCCAGAAACTAAAGGGTTTCTAAGAGTAAATACGGGTGGATAATATCTTAAGTAACGATGTGGTAGTACGATTTTACTCCACTTTTTGATGTATGAACGAACTGTATGTGTTGATGTAAACATGGAATATCTATCCACCCCTTCTGACCAAGCCGCTTCTTCTCTCATTTTATCATAAAATGAGCAATTTCGATTTCTTTCTCCAAAAAAAATTTCTATAATTGTTATATTTTTCAAAAATCGTTTACAATTTTATTTTAGTACTCACTTTGATATGATAAAAGGTGAGAATAAAATTGATTGTACATAAAGGGGTTTAAAAACATGGGTGAAAGATTCTTTTTATATGATGATACAGTTGAGACAAAAACAAGATTTATTAGCTTTATGGGAGATACTCAACGCTTCGACTTAGCGATTATTAAGTCTGATCGATACTATGGGAAATCACTTGTACTTGATATACAAAGCAATAGATTTGCAATTATTGGCACGGATGACCTTGATGAGCCTGGATATATTGAGCATGCGTATAACTTATCAGAAGAAGAAGCAGAAGAGTTAAAATCATTCTTATATGAAGTCGTCTAATGTCTAACTAAAAATACCACTTAAGATCTCCTCCTTTTCGGTTAAACTATTTAATACTAGGTAAAGAAGGAGGGGCATTGATGGCTAGGAAAGACAAAGAGGAAGAAGCCTACACTGACTTTTCAAATGTTGAAACGATGCACAATTTTTTAACGGTTGAAGATTTACCAGAAGGACCTTATGGCTCACCTAGAGGGCTTAATGAACCTGTCTTTAATAAAAGTGAACCTTGGGAAGAGGGACAAAGGTATTATAGTGCATTCAACTATGAGGCTAAAGCATTTCATGAAAACCTACCACGTCAATTTCCAGGAGCTCACCCTACACACGATGACCCTGATGTTGACCTAGAACATCCTTATATGGAAAAACAGTAAAATTTCATACAATAAAAAAACTGATGCATTAGAAGACATTCATCTTCTTGCATCAGTTTTTTATTTTTTGATTCTACGTAAAACAAAGTAAGCACAACCAAAATTACAGTACTCATATAAGTATTCCGAAAGTGTACTGATTTTTGTATCGTAGCTAGCCTTTTGATTTTGATCTTCATAAAACCCACGAAGTCTCAATTGACTATAACCCCAGTCACCTACTATGTAATCATACTTATTAAGAATTTCACTGTACCTTGCTCGAAAAGCTTCTTCATTAAAACCATTCTTTGTATCTTCAACTAATTCATAGCAAATATTATTTATACAAATCAAAAGATTCACCTCTTTATATAGCTCTAATGCTATCCAATACAAGCTTACCATTACTTTACCATAAATTATATCCTATTCACCATCAATTGCTAAGAGAAAAAAATCAAAAATCGGTCATTATAAGAGTGAGGGGGTGCTCAAATTGAAGAAGACAATTTTTATAAC